>NZ_CP141823.1:321193-642387 GCF_035621455.1 Vibrio natriegens NBRC 15636 = ATCC 14048 = DSM 759 | reverse complement strand
CATATGCTTGGTCGTAGAGTGCCTTCGCTTCCGGTTTTTCATTGAAGAGTTTGAACATGGTGCTGTCAGCCATCAAATCGACCGCTTGTCGTGCTTCTTCTGGCGTATCGCCTTCCATCAGCTCATCAATCTTTTTATCCGCGATATCAATCCACTCTTTGCTTTTTTCAATGCTCGCATCTGTCCATTCACCAGCCGTGTTCATCGCTTCTTCTGACCAGTTCATAAAATCTTGCCAAGCTTGTTTGGAATACGTTTTCGTACTGTCCCATGCCTCTTGTGCACCTTCCGCAACCGCATCACCCAGCTCAGACATCTTTTCGGAGATTTTATCCCAGTCTGCATGGGCCGGAGAGGCAAGTAACATTAGCGTTGTTAAGATAACGATCGGTTTTTTCATCGACTTCAATCTCTTGCGAAATGGGTTTCTTTCATTCTAGGTGAAAATCTGCAGAGGGAAAATTACGCATGACGCTAGGCTGCGAATATTGTCACGAACTCACGCAATATTGACATAAGGTCTTGCTACAGAATGCAAAAAGCCCCCAAACCGAAGTTTGAGGGCTTTAGATTAGAGAATTCTAACGCGAATTACTTGCTAACTTTACCTAGCTGCAACCAAGTATCGATAACCGTATCTGGGTTAAGTGATACAGAGCTGATGCCTTGCTCCATCAACCATTCCGCTAAATCTTCATGGTCAGAAGGGCCTTGGCCACAAATACCTACGTATTTACCAGCTTTCGTTGCTGCGTCGATTGCCATTTTCAGCATTACTTTAACCGCAGCGTTACGCTCATCAAATAGGTGAGCCACGTCGCCAGAGTCACGGTCCAGACCAAGTGTTAGCTGAGTCATGTCGTTTGAACCGATAGAGAAGCCGTCGAAGTACTTCAAGAACTCATCTGCCAGTACTGCGTTTGAAGGCAGTTCACACATCATGATAACTTTCAGACCCTGGTCACCACGGCGTAGGTCGAACTTAGCCAACAGGTCGATAACCGACGCTGCTTCGCTTGGAGTACGAACGAACGGGATCATGATCTCGATGTTCTTCAAGCCCATTTCGTTACGAACACGTTTGATTGCTTGAGTTTCTAGCTCGAAACAGTCTTCAAACACTGGTGAAATGTAACGAGATGCACCACGGAAGCCCAGCATTGGGTTTTCTTCATGCGGCTCGTAAGATTTACCACCAACCAAGTTGCTGTATTCGTTAGACTTAAAGTCAGACATACGAACGATAACGCGTTTTGGCCAGAATGCAGAAGCGATAGTCGCGATGCCTTCTGTCAGTTTACTTACGTAGAAGTCGATAGGATCTTTGTAACCACGGATACGCTGCGTGATTTCTGCTTTTAGCTCATCGCTTTGAGCATCAAAGTTCAGTAGCGCTTTCGGGTGAATACCGATCATCTTGTTGATGATGAATTCAAGACGCGCAAGACCAACACCTTCGTTTGGAATTTGAGCGAAGTCGAATGCGCGATCTGGGTTACCCACGTTCATCATTACTTTAGTCGGTAGCAATGGTAGCTCATCGACAGAAGAACGCTTTACTTCAAAATCAAGATCGCCTTGGTAAACGTAACCTGTTTCGCCTTCTGCACAAGATACCGTCACTTCGATACCGTCAGACAGTTTGCTGGTTGCATCACCACAACCAACGATAGCTGGGATACCAAGTTCACGAGCGATGATCGCTGCGTGACAAGTACGGCCGCCACGGTTGGTTACGATAGCTGACGCTTTCTTCATTACTGGTTCCCAATCTGGGTCAGTCATGTCAGTTACCAGTACGTCGCCGTCTTGAACCAGTGACATTTGGTCTAGTGAATCAACTAAACGTACCGCACCTTTACCGATACGTTGACCGATTGCACGACCTTCAACTAAAACGTCTGCTTTGTTGTTTAGCTCGTAACGCTCGATAACGTTCTTTTCGCTTTGAGAACATACGGTCTCTGGGCGAGCCTGAACGATGTAAAGCTTACCGTCGATACCGTCTTTCGCCCACTCAATGTCCATTGGACGCTGGTAGTGCTTCTCGATGATCATCGCTTGTTTTGCAAGCTCTTTAATTTCTTCGTCGTTTAGAGAGAAAGTGTTGCGCTCTTCATCCGACGTATCAATGATGTCTACTTGTTTGCCGATTTCTTGGCTGTTTGAGTAGATCATTTTGATCTGTTTAGAACCGAATGTTTTCTTCACGATTGGGTGAGCACCCGCTTCCAACATTGGCTTGTGAACGTAAAACTCATCCGGGTTAACTGCGCCCTGAACGACCATTTCACCCAGACCCCAAGACGAAGTGATGAATACCACTTGGTCGAAGCCTGATTCTGTGTCCAGAGTAAACATTACGCCTGAAGAAGCTTTGTCAGAACGCACCATGCGCTGGATACCTGCTGACAGTGAGATACCACGGTGGTCAAAACCCTGGTGTACACGGTAAGAGATAGCGCGGTCGTTAAATAGAGAAGCGTAAACGTGCTTCGTTGCTTCCATTACAGCGTCAATACCTTTGACGTTTAGGAAAGTCTCTTGCTGACCAGCAAAAGATGCATCAGGTAAGTCTTCCGCTGTTGCAGAAGAGCGAACTGCAACTGAAAGTTCAGGGTTACCTTCAACCAGTTCTTGATAGTTTTCACGGATATCTTGTTCAAGATCTGCTGGGAAAGGGGCGTCTAAAACCCATTGACGGATGGTCGCGCCTGTCTTACGCAGAGCGTCTACATCCTCAACATCCAGTTCATCGAGTAGTTGGTGAATACGATCATCCAAACCTTCATGGTCAAGGAATTTATTGAACGCATATGAGGTTGTCGCAAAACCATTTGGAACAGAAACGCCAACGTTAGCTAGGTTAGAAACCATTTCACCAAGCGAAGCGTTCTTACCGCCGACTTTGTCGACATCATTCATGGATAGGCCATTGAACCAGAGGGTGTTCTTTTGCATGTCTTTCTCCAGAAACATTGCAGCTTTTGTAGGGGGACTTAAGTCAATCTAAACAAATGCTTACTCGTTATTGTCAGTTAAAATCACAGAGGGTGTTTTTATAAATTGTGTAACCAGAGTAATAAGCTACTGAAATTTATAATTCACTATGAGCGACTTTTTCTGAACAATTTTCGACCATTCACTTGTTCAGGTTGATATCAAAGGCAATCGATTACGTTCTAGCTAAAAAAAACTCAACGAATTTTCAAAGCTGTGGGGAACCTAACTGAAAGCCAAACTGATTTATTAATATTATGTTGACCATCCTACTCAAAAGATTTTGAAATATTAAACAAAAATGCAAACAAATACCCAAAGTCGTGATGTATTCTATGTTTCTGACGGTACGGCGATAACATGTGAGACATTAGCCCATGTTGTTCTAGGTCAATTTTCATTCATTCCTAATGAAAAAACCTTTCCTTTTGTGGAAACTCCAGACAAAGGATTGGATGTCGTCAAAGAAATAGAAGCTTCTTACCGCCGAAATGGTGTTAAGCCTCTGGTGTTTTTCTCAATAGTTGTGCCAGAGGTGCGGGAAATGCTGCTTGCGGCTCCCGCTTTCAGCTACGATGTGCTTGAAAGCATTGTGCAAAAAGTTCAGGACGACATTCAGATGGCACCCACGCCAAAGTTGCAGCGCTCCCGAAGTGTGGGTAAAGACTCCGATACTTACTTTGACCGCATTGCTGCAATCGAATATACGCTCGCCCATGATGATGGCATTACGCTAAAAGGCTTGGAGCAGGCAGATATCATTCTTCTGGGTGTATCGCGCAGTGGCAAAACCCCAACCAGCTTATATATGGCAATGCAGTTTGGTCTGCGCGTGGTGAACTACCCGTTTATTGCGGAAGACGTAAAGATGCTGCGCTTGTTGCCTGAGTTTGAGATACATCGTCATAAGTTGTTTGGATTGACCATTACCCCTGAACGATTGAATGAAATTCGCGAGAATCGTTTATCGGGCAGTGATTACGCCAGTGAAGAACAATGTAAATTGGAGTTGAATACGGTTGAAGCGCTGTTCCGAAGAGAAGCGATTCCTTATATCAATACCTCGTCGCTTTCTGTTGAGGAAATTTCGACTCGAATTTTGGAAAAGGCGGGAATGAAGCGCAGATTGTTTTAACGGGAAACCGTTCTAGACCGAAACGGCGTTCAGTCAGGTTTCAAAAATAAAAAAAAGCGGCTTCACCCCGGAACAGATGGAAGCCGCTGCCAAAAGATGTGGTTTACCAACGATGGTTGGTATCCCTCACACCTTAACGCATAATCATTTGTTCACGACCAGGACCCACAGAAACCATTTTTACTGGTACGCCCATAAGTTCTTCAATACGCAGTACGTATTTCTGTGCCGCTACTGGTAGCTCTTCAAACTGACGACATCCTGTGATGTCTTCGCTCCAGCTTTCCATTTTCTCGTAGATTGGTGCTAGTGCTGCTGTTTGAGGCCAGATTGGGTTTTCGCTGTGATCGCCTTCGTAGCCAACACAGATTTTAAGATCGTTAAGACCCGTCAGACAGTCTACTTTGGTTAGCGCGATTTCTGTCGCTGCTTGTAGCTCAACCCCGTTTTTGGTTGCTACTGCATCAAAGTAACCCATGTCGCGTGGACGGCCTGTTGTTGCGCCGAACTCACCTGCAAGTTCACGGAATGCATCTTGCTCTTCCATTGCAGTGATCAGCGTGCCTGTACCTACTGATGAACTGAATGCTTTCGCTACAGCAATTACGCGCTCTGGACGAAGAGCTGGTAGGCCACTACCGATACCTGCATACATAGAGACAACATTTGAAGACGTTGTCCATGGGTATTCACCGTAAACCAGGTCACGGCCTGCACCAAGTTGCGCTTCGAATAGCAATGTCTTGTCTTCTGCTTGCAGCTCTTTAAGAGGAAGCGTTACGTTACAGATAGCATCACGCCAAGGTGCAGATACTTCTAGTAACCAGTTCGCTAACTCTTCTGCCGACTGTTCAAACTCAAATGTAGGGTAAAGCGCACGTAGTTGAGGTAGTTTCCAATCCATCATAAATTGAAGACGTTCAACTAGCACTTCAGGTTGCTTTAACCAACCAACAAGAATGCCTTTTTTCATCACACGGTCACCGTACGCAGGTGCAATACCTTGACGAGTTGAACCATATGCTTTGTCGCCTAAACGCTGTTCTTCTAGCGTATCTTCAAGTGCATGTAGAGGTAGACACAGTGTTGCGCGATCAGAAATGCGCATATTCACTTTAACGCCCGCTTCTTCGACTTCCGCAATCTCCTGAGACAGCAACGCAGGGCTGATAACCATACCCGGACCTAAAACTGCCAAACAGTCTGGGTTGAATACGCCACTTGGAAGCTGGTGTAGCTTAAACGTGCCCAGGTCGTTAACCACGGTGTGACCTGCGTTGTTACCACCTTGGAAACGAATACTCGCAGAAGCTTGCTCTGCCAAAAAGTCAACGATGCGGCCTTTGCCTTCATCACCCCAGTTTGCACCCACAACAACGATAGACGACATAATTTGTACTCCAATAACAGACCGAAAAATCTTATGTTGTTCGCCTTAATAAGAGAAATTAATTATACTCATCAGCTTGATAAGAAATTCATATCGGAGTGGGCAATGTTGGATTTGAATTGGCTGAGGACATTTGTCACGTTGGCGGAAGTGAAACATTTCGGCAAAACGGCTACAGAGCTGCATATGACTCAGCCGAATGTCAGCTTGCACATTAAGCAGCTTGAGCAAGCAACACGGACGAAATTGATTGAACGAAATCCTGTGCAACTGACTCAGGCTGGAAAGCGCTTGTTGAATACTGCGCAACACATGCTGAACGAGCTGCAGATCTGTCAGTCGGATCTTAATGCGATTAATGATCTTACTCAGGGAACGCTTTCGATTGCTGCCAGCGATATTGTTTCGCGCTTGTTACTTATCAAACCATTTCAAAAATTCAAAAACGAGTATCCGGGCATCGATTTAGCGCTATTCAACACCACGTCATCTCAAGCGGTGGACTTAGTGAAACGTGCCCGAGCAGACATCGGTTTTGTTATCGCTCAGAAAGAGAGTCAACCGCTTCACTTTACCCCCCTGACCCAGATTCACTGGTGTGCTTTTGGCGACAATATCTTTGAGTGGCAGGAAAACAAAAAGGAAAGCCAGACGCTTATTCTGCTTGGGCACGATACTCGTACGCGAGAACTGATCGATGCTTCTTTACCGGAACTGAAGCTGCCAAAGCATAGAGTGATGGAAGTAGGCAGTGTGGAAGCGCAAATCGATTGGGCGGAAGCCGGTTTTGGCACAGCGATTGTTCCGGACTTTTCAATTGACCCAAGGCTGAAGTTAACCAGAGAGGTGATACCGTTGCCAAGCTTCCCCAACACAGACTTTGGTTACATCGTTCGCCAGAATCAGGTGTTATCTAAAGCGGCTAAGCAATTGCTGACCTGGGTTGGAGAGAATGTCTCAGTGGTAAGTTGAACTGGGTTGGAAGGTGATGTTAGAAACGCAGATGTTAGAACGCAACAGGTGAAAACAGCCTGTTGCGTTTATTGAGTTAATTCAGCTATCAGCTATCGCTGACGGTTTCGCTGTCTTTCTTATTGACCTGAAAACGCAGTATGTGAGTACGCTCGATCAGAACATAAAGTACAACCCCAGTTACTAGCCCCCAGCTTGCGCCATAGACAGCAAGAACCACGCCCATCATCCCGGCAATACCACGCTCAGTGTTATTGTTTAGCTGCTCTAGTCCTACCATCAGGCAGATGTAACCCGTTAATAGCAGAGTTAACGACAGCGCTATCGGCAGCACAGGTTGGAAGAAACTAACCAGTGGAAGCGCGAAAAGAGCAATAAAACCGGTGATCCAGAATGTACCCGCGCCGCTGTAGATAGAGTCCATTGCTTCGCGCCCATGCTTGTAACGCTCTGCCATTGTTGCAGCAACTGCGGTCCATAATGGTCCGGCTAGGCCTGGGTATGGTGCGAAGAAAGCGTGTAAGGCGTTACGAATCGCGGTGACTAAATGAACACGGTCGATATTGTTTTCAATGACTTCATCGGTACGTAGTTCATCCGCTCGTTGCATTAATGATTGACCCACAATGATGTCCCCGAAGGCAATAATGTAAGCAATGACTGCGGTTGGAATGGCCATCAGGAATACATCTAAATCGGGGAAACCAATATTGAATGGTAAGTAATGCCACATTCCGACAAAGTCTGGTTGAGTAATTCCCCATTGGATATCAGGCATTGGGTATTCACCGACCAAAATGCCCACTGAAATGGCGATAAGCATGCCAGGAACCATACCGTAATTAACGATTTTTTTCGCCAGTGGCACTCTATCAATCAATCCTTTGAAAGAAACTGAGAACATCAAATACAAGCAGACCAAACTACCAATGCTCAGAGAGATTGGAGTGGCAGCCAGGCGTCCGCCGCTGGAGATCTCGCCCATTATTGCCGCGATCCCGGCACCGATGATGATCCCTGCTTTGAGCGAGTTCGGTACCAATTTAACCATCGCGGAGCCCAAACGAGTCACGCCCAGGACTAAGAAGATGATAAATACCAGTAGTTGAAGAGCGAACAGCGCTTGTATCGCTTCTGGCCCCGGCTTGAAGTCGCCAAGAAAGAGTAAAACCACCGGAATACCCGGAGTGATCCAGCCTGGCACAAACGGCACACCTAACATCGCTGGAATCATAAAGCCAATTCCGCATACCACTACGTAGGCCAGAGCGATGTCATAAGGTAGTCCGAGATATTTCTCTAAAAGGGGGATCATCGCTAAGCTCACTACAAACATAATTAACGCTTGCAGCATTTCCGCAAATTCCCAGCGGTAGTGAATGAAAGGCAGTCGAATTTTAAAAGGCCCCAGTGGCCAGTATGGTTGTTCGGTTCCCTGCTGTCGTTTATAAACTTGCATGGCGTCTTCCTTGTTGACGTTATCGGGGGAGTATTACTTTGCTGTGTTGCAGTAAAAGATGGGGAAGCAATGCCTCCCGATCTTTTACTTATTTATTTAGATTTATTATTTACTTAGATTTCTTTTGCCCAGTCGCGAAGAATGTACTTTTGCACTTTCCCTGTGGACGTTTTGGGTAAGTTGGTGAAGACAATGGTCTTTGGAATTTTAAAGCCAGCTAAGTGCTCACGGCAGTAGTCGAGAATTTCATTTTCACTCGTGAATCTGTTTTGCTTAAGAGTGATAAATGCGCATGGCGACTCGCCCCAGCGCTCATCTGGTTTGGCGACGACGGAAACTTCAAGAATATCGGGATGTTTGTAGAGAACGTCTTCCAGCTCAATGGTAGAAATGTTTTCTCCACCTGAGATGATAATGTCTTTAAGGCGGTCTTTGATCTCTATGTAGCCGTTAGGGTGGCATACACCTAAGTCGCCGGTGTGGAACCAACCACCCTCAAAGGCTTCTGCCGTAGCGCTTGGATTTTTCAGGTAGCCTTTCATTACGGTGTTACCTCGCATGAAAACCTCACCGATCGTTTTACCGTCTTTGGCGACTGGTTTGAGCGTTTGCGTGTCGGCTACCATTACTCCTTCAAGGGTTGGATAACGGACACCCTGACGTGATTTTAGCGTCGCACGTTCTTCAAGGCTGAACTCATCCCAGCTTTCGTGCCATGCGCAGACAGTGACTGGACCGTAGACTTCGGTTAATCCATAGACATGGGTAATGTTGATGCCCATTTTTTCCACATCGCCAATCACTTTTGCTGGTGGCGCTGCGCCAGCAACCATCGCGTTAACCGGGTGATCGATTGCTGCTTTGGCTTCTTCGGGCATGTTAACCAGAGCGTTTAGAACAATTGGAGCCCCACATAAGTGGCTAACTTTATGCTCTCGGATCAGAGTGAGGACTTTTTGCGGGTCAACTCGGCGAAGGAACACATGTACCCCAGCCAAAGCCGTAATGGTCCATGGGTAACACCAGCCGTTACAGTGGAACATTGGCAGGGTCCAGAGGTAGACAGGGTGATGGCCCATTGACCAGGTCATTTGGTTGCCGAGTGAATTCAGGTAAGCCCCACGATGATGGTAAACCACGCCTTTCGGGTTACCGGTCGTGCCTGATGTGTAGTTGAGAGAAATCGCCTGCCATTCGTCTTCTGGCCATTGCCAATCATAGTTAGGATCGCCTTCAGCCAGAAAGGCTTCATAATCGAGATCGCTGGTCGCTTCTTCTCCGCCGTATTCTGGATCGTTGACGTCAATAATCAGTGGCGGATTATCAATTAAAGTCAGTGCTTCCGTAATCACAGCATGAAATTCGCGGTCACAGACGAGTACTTTGGCTTCGCTATGTTTCAGCATGAAAGCGATGGTTTCGGCATCAAGTCGAACGTTCAGAGTGTTGAGAACCGCCCCTATCATAGGGACACCGAAATGCGCTTCTAGCATTGCTGGTATATTCGGCAGCATCACTGATACGGTATCACCTTCACCAATACCACGGCCGGATAAAGCCGAAGCAAGTTGACGGCAGCGTTGATAGGTTTCTGACCAGTTGCGACGAATACTGCCATGAATGACAGCAGGGTACTCAGGGTAGACGGTTGCAGTGCGCTCCAAAAAACTCAGTGGAGTGAGAGCAATGTGATTCACTGCGCAATGCGTAAGATCGTTATCATAGATTGACATTTAAGATCCTTTTTTTAGCTATTGGTGATTCCGTTATCAGATACTTTTTGTTAACAAGCGTGTTCTTTAAATTTAATGTTTTATTAACATGTGCTAATTTATAGCATACCCGTATGAGTTATAGTAATAGCCTATAGTCTTATAGTATTTATCCTATATTCCTCTATGCTGGGTGTCAGAGTGGAAGGCGTAAGGGAAGAATGTTTTGATAACCATATCTTTGGAAGACGGCATGGAAAGCGAACGTGCACAGCTTTACCTCAATTTATGGCTAAGTTTATTGAGTCAGGGTTCAGCCCCGGAGCAGGCTTCCGCTTTGCGTCGTTATGTCTCAACTTGGCCGGGTGTTCAACAGGTCTTTTGGCTCCCTTGGCAACCCTCTGAGCAGGTTTATACCAATGATGAAGATGGCCCTGCACTTCCGTCTGGACACGGTAATCCGCTGAATGCCAGTGATGATGGAATACGCGAACAATTGCAAAGCCAGATTTGTATTCCCTTGCCGAATATTCGCCCTGGGGACTCTTGGCTGGCAGGACGTTTACGTCGTGCGGGGTTAGCTCATGGCGGGATGATTTCTCTGATGCCAAAGGGGCGAACATCTGAAGGGGAAGGGATACTGGTTATCTCAACAGAGCAGCCTAGTCATGTCTCATCTCTGACCGCCATGGGAACCTTACTAAAAACACTGCTGGCAAATATCTCTGCGCAACCACCTGAAGGCTTACTGCAAAGTGATCCGTTACCCACGGTACGTTTTGATAAGCAAGCCAAGCCCAAGGCGATCAATATTTCCATGCAGAACCTCCTGTCTTGTCGAGATGATCTGTCTCTACAAGATCTGTTGCCAGTTAACTACGTTCAATTAATTGCCTCTTGTTTGAAGCAGGAAAGAGTCATAGCAGAAGTGGAATCTAAATTAGATGAACGCTACTTTCTGTGGCAGTTTTTCCCTGAGCCTTCAATGGGGTCTGTGATCGTTCGCTGTCGAGACGCAACGCAAGAAATCCTGAATAAAAGAGAGGCAGAAACCGCCTCTAGGCTTTATCGCCTGATCACAGAAAACACGACTGACTTGATCTCTCGTCATCGTCCCGATGGTGGTTTTTTGGATGCTTCGGCTGCCTCTTGGACTCTACTGGGATATTGGCCTGAAGAGTTACGTGGCATGCAAGTTAGAGAGATGGTCCACCCTAGCGACCGAGATTTGCTCCTTTTGCAAATGGTTGAACCCTTGGAGCGAGATGGCTACCTGACTTTAACTTATCGTATTCGCCATCGTGATGGACACTACTTGTGGTTCGAAACTGCGTTTCGTGGCATTCGGGAAACGTATACCGGCGATGTGGTGGAAATTGTCGGCATATCGAGGGATATCACTGCCAGAGTAAGGGCAGAAGAGGAAAATAGACGACTGGCGGAAGTCGTCAGAGCCAACACGGACTTGGTACTGTTTACGGATTCGCACTGGCAATTGACCAAGATGAACCCTTCTGCTCGCACCGCGTTGGGGATATGCGAAGAAGGTGAACTGCCGAATCTGGCTGATTTCCTGAGCCCTCAGGATTTTGACAGGCTTCGAGAGGAAGGTTGGGAGGAGGCCATACGACAGGGAGCGTGGACCACAGAAGTGAAATTAACTCCGCTGAAGTACAAAACAGGTTTTGTCGCATCGTTAGTATTACTCGCTCACAAAGGTGCAGGAGGGCAGTATTACGCCTCGCTGGTTGCACGGGACATGACTGAGCGAGAGTTACGAGAGGCAGAACAGAGGCGTCATCAGGATGAGTTAGCGCATACTGCTCGCCTAGTTACGATGGGTGAATTGGCATCCGGTATTGCTCATGAGCTGAATCAGCCTCTGGCTGCCGTGATCAACTATGCGAGCGCCAGCCAGCGTTATTTAGAAACCCTTCCTCAAACTCCTCAAAATGCTGCGCGCGTTGCAGAAGGGCTGCAATTGATTTGTGGTCAGGCTAGCCATGCATCAGCCGTCATTAATCGTCTACGAAATTTTTTGCGCAAGAGCCCGCGAAATATTCAACCGTTAGACATCGATATGGTGGTGTGGGAAGCAGTGGGGCTTTGTGCGAGTGAAGCCAGTCGATATAAAGTCACCATCAATTATTGCAATGCAGAACATGAGAAACGATCGCTTGTATATGGCGATGCTGTTTTGTTGGAGCAGGTACTGATTAATCTGCTGCGAAATGCCATTGATGCCAACTGGAGTGTGCATCCTAATCAAGACTCAATGGTAGATATTAACGTGAGCACTAATGCGCAATGGTTGCTTATTCGTGTTAAGGATCAGGGGCCAGGGCTCAAGCCGGACGAAAGTGACAAGCTTTTTACACCGTTTTATACCAGCAAACCGGATGGACTTGGGCTTGGGTTATCGATGAGTCGAACAATCGTGGAAGGTTTTGGCGGCAGTCTTGATGTTGAGCCTTCTGATCGCAGAGGATTAACGTTTTGTTGCTCATTGCCACTGCGTAGCAATAAAGATAGATCAGGGGAGATCAGTGGTCCCCGCAGCAACGCTTGTTAGGAGTATGACATGCAGAGTGAACAGATTGTATATGTGGTTGATGATGATCAGGGAATGCTCGATTCAACGGTTTGGTTGTTTGAATCGGTAGGGCTAAAAGCGGTGCCGTTTTCTTCCGGACAAGATTTCTTGTCATCATGTGATCCCGAGGCCAATGCGTGCGTTTTACTGGATATCCGCATGCCCGGGATGGGGGGGCTGCACATACAGGAAGAAATGCGTCGTCGAGGCATTAAACTGCCCGTCATTTTTGTTAGTGGTCACGCGGATGTACCTATTGTTGTGCGTGCATTTAAATCCGGTGCGGTCGATTTCATCGAAAAACCTTACAACGATCAGTTATTACTAGACAGTGTTCAGGATTCACTTCAAAGCGAGCCGAGTGTGATCAGAAGTAATGCCCAGCAATTGATAGAGGAAAAGCTTGCTTCGCTTACCCCTCGCGAGCAGGATATTTTTTTGCCTTTAATTCAAGGCTATACAAGCCGAGAGATAGCCGAACAGCTGGAAATTAGCATCAAAACGGTCGATTTATACCGTTCTCGAATTATGAAACGTCTTGAAGCCAACAACTTACCCGAATTAGTCGGTATGGCGATTGTAGCGGGAGTGGTTGATCCTCTCGACTTACGTGCAAATAAAAAATGACTGGCAACGTAATGTAGCTATTTGTATCGCATGCATTTTTAGCCTCATGGTATGACCATGAGGCTAAGTACTCTAAGAAAATAAATCCTAAAAGTCGGTGTGGCTCAGTTGCTCGTGTAACGTAAAACTATTTCAGAGTATCTGCGTTGTCACTACACATTCGACGTTAAACTCGCGAAATCAGGCTTCTCTTTTTCCTGATTGTCGATTCTCCCGCTCAGGCAAGTGAGAGCCAAAGCGATGCCCACGATAACTGCACCTATCCATGGCGTGTGCATTAGGCCAGCGTTCGAAACGACCAAACCACCTCCCCAAGAGCCTAGAGCGATACCGACGTTAAACGCCGCAATGTTCAGACCTGAAGCGACATCGACAGCGTCAGGTGTGTATTTTTCTGCCAACTGCACCACATAGACCTGCAAACCAGGGACATTACCGAACGCAAATGCTCCCCAAACTAAAATTGTGGCAACGGCCGCGATAGGGTTGACCGCACTGAAATTAAACACGATTAGAACAGTTGCAAGCCCGAAAAAAATGACTTTGAGTGCTTTAATTGGCCCCATTTTATCCGCCATTTTTCCACCCCAGATGTTACCCACCGCGACAGAAACACCGTACACCAGCATAATTAAGCCAATCGCACTAGAACCAAAGCCGGATACTTGTTCAAGAATCGGGGCTAAAAACGTAAAGGCGGTAAATGTGCCACCATAGCCTAAAGCAGTAATTGCATAGACCAGTAGCAAGCGAGGCTGTGTCAATACTTTTAGTTGTGAAGTTAGCTTAGTTGCAGGTGGTTGTTTGAGGTTACTTGGTACTAAAAGGGCGCTTCCAATTAACGCAACCAAACCTAGTACAGCGACGATCAAGAAGGTCGCCTGCCAACCCAAAGATTGTCCGATGTAAGTACCTAGCGGCACCCCTGTTACCAGCGCGACTGTTAAGCCTGTAAACATGATCGCGATAGCACTCGCTGCTTTTTCTTTTGAAACCAGCCCTGTAGCAATCGTAGAACCGATTGAGAAGAATACGCCATGAGCGAGCCCTGTAAGGATGCGAGCTAAAATAAGAGTGTTATAACCCGGCGCTTGCCATGCCATTACATTGCCTGCGACAAATAGTGACATGACGGCGAGCAAAACATGTTTTCTATTCCACTTACCTGTTAAAGCGGTTAACACTGGTGCGCCAACGGCAACACCAAGGGCATATAAACTCACTAAGAGTCCTGCAGAGGGCAGTGACACTTGTAAGTCTGAGGCCATCGTTGGGATAAGCCCAACAATGACAAATTCGGTCGTTCCAATAGCAAAGGCGCTGAGCGTCAATGCAAGAAGTGCTAAAGGCATATTTATCTCCCTACTCGTTGAGTCATATCTTGTTGTTTAGAGAGCAGGATTATGCGTAAATGGTTTGTTGTTAAAAACATTGTTTAAAGCAAATTATATTTGTTATATATGCAATAATTTACTTGGTGTTTTACTAGTGTGGGGAAGGTGATGCTGACACGTTCTGATGACTTGGAAATTTTATTAGCGGTTGTTGATAGTGGTGGCTTTTCGGCAGCGGCAGAAGTTTTAGATATCCAATTAGCCAGGGTATCTCGTGCAGTAAGCAAGGTAGAAAGGCAACTCGGAGTATCGATATTAAATCGTACCACTCGTCGTGTAGAACTCACCGATGAAGGTCGGCAGTTTGTGGATTTAGTTCGAGGCGGATTGGCTCAACTCCAAAAGGCTGAGGAAGAGATCATATCACGTGGAGAATTGCCTAGTGGTAATTTACGCGTCGATGCAGCTAGCCCATTCGTGTTTCACCAGCTGGTCCCGCTTGCACAGGCATTTAAGGAATCCTATCCCGATATCCATCTGGAGCTCACATCAAACGAAGGTTTTGTTGATCTGATCGAGAAAAGAACTGATCTTGCTATTCGTATCGGCAAACTAACTGATTCGACATTACATGCCCGTCCGTTGGGAAAGAGTTCGCTCTATATTGTTGCTTCTCCAGACTATATTTCTCGTCGCGGGATTCCAAAGCTCACTGCTGACTTAGCCCAACACGATACTATTGGCTTTTCCACCCCAAAGACGCTAAACAACTGGCCACTAAAAGGGTTTGACGTGTTAAAACCAACTTTTACCTCAAGCAATGGTGAAACGGTTCGGCAACTGGTCTTAGCGGGTAATGGTATCGCGTGTTTATCGGGTTTTATGGTGAAAAAAGATATTGAAGAAGGACGACTCGTGTCACTTTTAGAGTCTGAACGATTTCCTGATATTGGACGAGAGCAAGTTAATGCTGTTTATTACAAGTCGTCTTCTGTTTCTAAGCGAATCTCGGCATTTATAGACTTTATTCAGCCCAAATTGTCACTATAAAATGATTTATTGATTCTCAATCGAAGCGTTTTTTACTTCGCTATCATTTTTCGTTTTCTTCACAAATCAATACTTTACGCAGTAAGCCGGCTAGCTGATCTTGCTCTTTTTTTGTTAATGCATTCAGCATGTTATCCATGTTTTCAACATGCGCGTTTAATGCAGTATCAACCAGCTCAACACCTTTTGAGGTCAAGGTGACTTTGCAGCTTCGTCGGTCTTGTTCACTAGAAATACGCTCTACCAACCCTTCTTTTACCAACTGCTCCAATCGTGTACTGACAGCACCTGAAGAAAGCATGAGTGTCTTATATAACTCTGTGGGTGTGATACCAGAAGGATCGCTGCGACGCATCGTTGCTAAGATGTCGAACTCGATGCTGCTTAAGCCATGTTCTTTGAACACCTTATCCATCTTACTTTTCCAAGCATTACTGGTTCGGCGCAAACGTCCAATAACCCCCATAGAAGAGCAGTCCAGATCTGGTCTGACGCTTTTCCATTGAGCCAGAATGGAATCGACACTATCCAATGACATTTTTATCTCCTGTGTAAATATCTTTCCAAAAAGATACTTGATCGTAAAGTAAACATCTATTACTTTATAAAAAGTATCTTTTACAAAAGATACTTTTTATAAAGAATGTTGGAGGCGTCAGTATGCAAGGATTACATCAGATTAAGACAATCGGTTTGACTGCAATAGCACCGATCGTGTGGGGAAGTACTTATATTGTGACAACGGAGTTATTGCCACCGGAAAGCCCATTGCTTGCATCGACGATTCGAGCTTTGCCGGCAGGTCTGTTTTTAGTCTTAATTAGCAAGACGTTACCTGATCGCAAATGGCTGTTGCGTCTTGCGGTACTTGGTTTTTTAAATATCGGTTTGTTTTTCTACTGTCTATTCTTCGCTGCTACTTATTTACCAGGGGGGATGGCGGCGATAGTGATGTCTATCCAGCCTATGGTTGTGATCCTACTTAGCTGGAAGTGGCTTGAATCAGAGCTATCATCGCGTCAAATGTTGGCGAGTGCGGTCGGAATATTGGGCATTGTTTTATTAGTCATCAACAGTGCTGTACAGATCAATTTGACGGGGGTGGCGGTGGCTTCTG
This sequence comes from Vibrio natriegens NBRC 15636 = ATCC 14048 = DSM 759, assembly GCF_035621455.1. Lineage (NCBI taxonomy): Bacteria > Pseudomonadati > Pseudomonadota > Gammaproteobacteria > Vibrionales > Vibrionaceae > Vibrio > Vibrio natriegens. The sequence continues at coordinate 625,998 of NZ_CP141823.1, read as the reverse complement.
TCGGCACATTAAGTATGGCGACAGGTGTTGTATTAACGAAAAAGTGGCAAAGACCCCAAGGCATGACCTTATTGGGCTTTACGGGCTGGCAACTGCTTTTTGGTGGATTCATGTTGCTGCCAGTGGCTTTATGTGTTGAAGGGCTACCTGAATCCTTAAGCTTGCCAAATTACATTGGGTATCTGTATCTGAGTGTGATTGGCGCGATTTTAGGCTACTCCCTATGGTTTCGAGGAATCGAGAAGCTGCCACCGATTACGGTTTCTTTTCTCGGTTTTCTCAGCAGCGTATCTGCATGTGTGTTGGGCTATCTCGTGCTCGATCAAACCCTTACTTGGCTTCAGCTGTTAGGGGCGATGTTTGTCCTAATGGCTATCGTTCTGGCGGCTCCTCGCGTGGCTGCGTCATCTAATAAACCTAATGACTTACTTTCTCCAAGCTTTAAAAAGGAACTAATATGAAGATTACCATTGTATCTGGTAGCCAACGCGCAAACTCGCAAAGTCTGTCAGTCGCGCGCTATTTAAAGTCACTTTCTTTAGAGCATTTCGATACCGCGGACATTTTGGATTTGCATCAACTTAACCTTCCATTTTGGAACGAAGGTGTTTGGCAACAAACTGAAGAGTGGCAGCAATGGACACCCATTTCCGAGACACTTAAACACTCAGATGCTGTGATTCTTATTACCCCAGAGTGGCATGGAATGGCGACGCCAGCGCTCAAGAACTTTTTGCTGTTGTCTACCGATGAAGAATTGGCACACAAGCCAGTACTTTTAGTCAGCGTGTCAGCTAGTGTAAATGGCGTGTATCCGATCAGTGAACTGCGCATGACGGGAAACAAGAACAACCACGCGTGCTTTCTACCGGATCATTTAATCTTTCGCAATGTAGAGGAATTGATCACGACTGACCACCAATGTACCGACCAAGCGATGCATCAGCGTAATCAGTATACAATGACGTTACTCGCTAGTTATGCGCGGGCATTGGCTCCAGTTCATCGTGATATGGTCGCTCTGGGAAAGGCATTTCGCTACGGGATGTAACAGCAATCTATGCTTTGCTTTAATTGGTTTCATTCTTCTACTTCATCTTGACCAAAGACGCCTCTCTTGTATGGCGTCTTTAGTCTTTGATGTTGTCTGAAATAGGGAGGGTAACCCCAATATTAGAGCCGTTTTTAACGAAAATGCTGGGATCGTTGCATTTCACTGAAGAGGCTGGTCGGTTATTTACCGCGTTTGAGGTAATGTTTGTAAGACATCGTTTCTGGCTTGGAAACAATGCGTGTATATTCCAAACACGTACCTGAAATACTATATGTACCCTGATTATGTCGTAGAACACTCGAACAAAGAGCACACCCGTGCGAACGAAGTTATGGAAGGTCGTGAGAAGGAAGTGTTTACCGAGTGTCACCGCATTTGCGCGATGTCGTCAGCTATGAAAACGGTGGTTCTTGTACGGCAAAGAGTCTACTGTTTTAGTGACGATTCACTAGAGTCCGCGAAGTTAAATATAATTTTTCTTTGTTTAGAATCGATTTCTTTCACGGTCACTTTGACTTGAGCACCTAACGTGAAGGTAGTGGTTGGGCTGGCAATTTTTTGTTTGATCGCATCAAATTCAAACTCCCCGTTTTGGAAACTTGATAATGGTATGAGGCCTTCAATTCGGTTTTCCTCTAACTCCACAAAAACACCGAAGTGTGTAACACCAGAAACGGTCCCCATGAAGCTTTGTCCAATGAATGGTTTCATATAATGACATTTTAGCGCCGACTCAACCTCACGACTTACTTCATCAGCTTGGCGAGATTGATGTGAACAATGCACGCTGAGCTGCTCAATCGTTTTCGTATCGTAAGGGTAGTTATTCTCTATGCCGGCTAGTTTGCGTATAGGGTTGAACTTCAATAACAGACTACGTAGCTTGCCATTACTTTGTTCTCTTAGTTTGGCTCGAATAGCGCGGTGAACGAGTAAGTCAGGGTAACGACGAATTGGCGAGGTAAAGTGCGCGTAAGCGTCATAAGCTAAACCAAAGTGGCCCATGTTTTTTGGCGAATATTCAGCTTGGCTTTGAGAGCGCAAGAGTAAGGTGCGTATTATGTCGCACTCATCCAATTCTCGAACTTGTTCCAATAACGAGTTGTAATCGTGAGAGGTTGGCTTATCACCGCCTGCTAACGTTAGCCCTCTGTCTGCAAGTAACATTCTCAATGAAGATAGCTTTTTCATTTGAGGGCCGGAGTGCACTCGATATAGGCTCGATATTTTATGTCGCTCTAAAAACTGTGCTGTAGCAACGTTAGCGCAGAGCATAAACTCTTCGATCATTCGGTGGGCGTCATTTCGAACAACTGGAACGATTGAAGCAATCTTCTTTTTGTTATTTAACGTAAAAGCGAGCTCTTGAGTGTCAAAATCAATGGCTCCACGGATTTTACGCTGACCAGATAAGTTCAGATACAAGCGATGAAGATTCACCAAATGCTGAGAGATATTATTTTTGGGATTGTTGCTTTGGTATTTTGTTCTCGCGGGAGACTGCATAACAATGCGGTTAGCTTCGTTGTACGTCAGCCTGGCATGTGAGTGAATGATCCCTTCAGAAAACTCCGAATCTAGCATGTTCCCTTCGTTATCAAAGGTCATCTCACATACCATCACTAATCTATCTTCATTAGGATTTAGTGAACACAAACCGTTAGATAATGACTCTGGTAGCATTGGCACGACACACCCAGGGAAGTAAACGGATGTTGCACGCGACTGTGCTTCAAGGTCTAAGTGGTCGTTTGGTTGGACATAATGAGATACGTCAGCGATTGCGACGAACAGCTTCCATTGACCATTGTCCATTTGATACCCATAAACCGCATCATCAAAGTCTTTGGCATCATCACCGTCGATAGTGACGAAAGGTAAATCTCGGTAATCCACGCGAGATGTTTTGTCTTTTTCGTCGACTTGAGAGCCAAATACGGAAGCTGCATGGAGTACTTCCTTATCCCATTTGTCATTGATGCCATGGCGACGCAATGCCAATTTTACTTCGATTCCAGCCTCTCCCGCACGACCCAAAACTTCTGCGACTTCAACCGTGGTTGATTGTCTGTGATCCGGGTATGCAGTGACTTTACAATGAACGAGTTTACCGACATTTTTGGCGATGAGTTCATTTGGGGTGACATGGATGGTTTGAGTTAGTTTTGTGCTTTCTGGCACTAAATAGAAGTTAGAGCCTTTTTTCTTTAACAAGCCAACAATATGAGTTGTTTTACGTTCAACGATCTCAATCAAGCGGTGGTTTGAACGACCTTGCTGTTGAGCATTGCCTTTCAGAACCAGCACGATATCGCCATCGAAAACATGAGTCAGTTGATGTTTAGGTAAGAAAAGGTCTTTTTCATTGCTGTCGTATGTAACAAAGCCAAAGCCGTCAGCGTGAGTACTTATTTTCCCTGTAACTAAAAAAGCCTGATCGACTTTTTTGTAACCTCTACGATGAGTAAAAATCAACTGCCCGTCTCGCTCCATTGCACGTAAGCGCTTTTTCAAGGCGTCTTTTTGTGGTTTTTCATCCAAGCCCGCAGAGTGAGAGATCTGTTCATGGCTTAAATAGCTTTTGACTTTGTCGAACAAGCTAAGAATAAAATCTCGGCTAGGAATAATGTCGTCATATTTAGTGTGGTTTATTGATTGAGCGGATATATTTATTTTCATTTAATTCTCTTTTATTCGCCAATCGCTTTTTATATAAACCTATTTATATGAGTAAAGCACTAGGCGAAATGATTCAGATATGAATCACATTAGTTATTATAGGGGATTGTTTTTGGCCTTTTGCCAAAGATTTATACTGAAATGACTTATTAGAAAGGTTGGTTTGCGTTGCAAACTGAATTTTAATGTTTAAGTTCAAGTTATTTGGGTATATAGACTTGGGTGAAAGACTTGCGATGATATAAAGAGGAGAGAAGAGGCACCGATGAACATCGATGCCATATAACGAATTACATTACAGTAACTTCGCCAGCTTGTAGGCCTTTTTTGCCTTGCTCGACAACATACGAGACTTTTTGGCCTTCAGATAGTGTTTTGAAACCAGTTGAGACAATTGATTGAAAATGAACAAACAAGTCTTCACCACCATTTTCAGGAGAAATAAAACCAAAGCCTTTAGTTTCGTTGAACCACTTTACTGAACCAGTTGATTGATTAGACATAGATACCTCTATATTTGTATAGTTTTAATATTAAGTTTATTAGCTAATAAGTGCTATTAGATGATTTAGAGATAAATACTTTGTCGCAGGAACGTAAACGAGGAAATCGATGAGGAACTGAGAGAAATTTGATCTTAAAATAATTAAATAGCTCTTTTCTTAAGAGCTGACGTGCAGTATACCGATAAAATTGATAAAGGCTAGCTTTTTAATTTTTCCTTGTTCTTCAAGCTTTCGTTTTTTGCAATAGAAAATGCAATACAGTGGTCAAGCTATAGTTTGTGCAGGCTTCATTGCAGGAGCACCAGTAAAGTAGTCATAGGCTGTGATTTTAAATTAGGTGCGTAATTTGTTTTATAAATATATGATTTTTAATGATATTTCAGTGTTACTTCCTTCTTGCAAAACCATAAGAGGCGTAGAGACAGCCTCTGTTCTACTGAGGAAAATGGAAAATATCTATCTATTTATTGTAATGAGTGTATAGTGAGTACAGCTCCGAAACGTGAGCTATTGATGAAACATATAGTTCGAGTCTCTTCTCAGTTTTCTTTCGAGTCATATCGTTATACAACTCCCATAGCAACTTATTCTTTATCTTCCATTAAATAGTCTCAGTTTTGCTTTCAACTATTAACGAGGGTTAAAAAATAGCGTCAGAATGTTTAAGTATCTATCAGAAGATCACAAACTAGCATTCAGAAATGAACATGACCTGAAAGGTCTTTCAGCCCCAAATGTTATGATCGTTTAGATAACTTTTCATTGCTTGAAATGCTTATTTCTCATCGTTAATGAGTACTAAAGTAGTATGTTGAACCAGGTTTATTTAAGCCAATGCAAGCGGATATATAAAATATAGACTGCATGTTTAATATACTTTTGATAAATATGTTCAAACAGGAACAAGAATGCGAAAAAGACAAGATAAATCGCCAAGAAAATATAAGAAAAGCGGCTATGAAGCGAAGTTTGAGCAAATGGTTAAAGAATACCATAGTGCCCAAGAAGTCCTAGAATCAATGGACGCAGGTTCTGATGAGTACAACAAGCAGAAAAACCTCTGCGAATCTCTTTTTGCCAGTGCTGAACGTTTCTTTAAACAGAATCAGTAATATTATAAAGAACTAAATCGAGTTCTTATGGTGATTGTGGTGCGTAAGTATCACCGGCTTCCGCATCATTATCACATCCCTTATATATTCATGTTTATTACCAACCAAACTCCCCTACAAAATGGCTGTCTTAATTTGACACTAGCTAGTTTTGGTCACGATTACTTTCGCTTTGCTCCGCCAACCAACTGACCAGTTTGCCTACCATCGAATTGCGTTCGTGTTTTGGATTGAGCAGGTGATAACCATTTCCAGAAGCGACATAGCTGTCGAACGGCTGTATTAAGCGCTTTGATTTTAAGTCTTGCTCTGCCAGAGTAATGTCACCAATCGCCATGCCAAAGCCTTGTTGGGCTGCATTTACCGCCTGATCAAGTGTGGCAAAAGTCTGGTTACCTTTGCCCTGAACATTGCGATATCCTCGCGACGCCAGCCACATCGACCAGTCTGACTGCTCCGTATTCGCATGAAGCCAAGTACAACGTTTGAGCAGGTTTAGCTCATCTATTGTTTCTTCTGAAACAGACAATGCCATCTTTTCCCACAACTGTGGCGCACATACTGGAGCCAGAAGCTCGTCGAACAATAGTACTTGTTCAATGGTCTTATTGCGGATGGGTTTTCCGTACGAGATGACTAAGTCAAAACTATCGAAGTTGGGTATCGCCTGATGCTTTGTGGTTGAGGTCAGTTCGACATTCACATCAGGATAAGCTTGCTGAAAATTGGCGATGTGACCTAAAAGCCATGTGGTAATACAGCTTGGTGCGTTCAACTTGATTCGGTTTGCACTATCCACCACTTCACGAATCGACATTTGTAAGCGATGAATGATTTCTTCTGCGAGAGGGATAAACTTTGCGCCTTCTGGAGTCAGGGCCAGTCCTCGTGCCTGACGATAAAACAATGCAACACCCATCAGACTCTCGATTGACTGGATTTGGCGGCTGATCGCGCCTTGAGTCATGTTAAGCGCTTCTGCAGCGTGAGTGAAATTCAGATGTTGCGCTGTGGCTAAAAACGCTTGCAGGTTTTTTGTCGAAGGGAGTCTAGTTTGCATGTCATCTATCCATGATTTTTTTGCATGGCTAGTATGCCTTTAATTCGATTTAACCGAAAGCGATTCTTGACTAATTTATTACCAATAAAGAAATTAAATACAGATTGAATGCCAAATATTGATTAAGTATTCACATTGGGGTGATAAATATAATGTCATTAGCTGAGAAGTTAGCTCCTGAGAGCATAAAAAAGTTAATACCATATCAGTCTGCAAGACGCATTGGCGGTGCTGGGAGATTGTGGCTTAATGCGAACGAGTTGGAAGAGCCGCTGCTGTACAAAGAGCACCAGTCTCCACTGCATCGCTATCCGGATTTTTTGCCTCATGATATTGCATCTGCATACCAGGCTTACTGCTCAACGTCACAGCCAACACTGGCAGTACGTGGTGCGGACGAAGCAATTGATTTGCTCATTCGTACCTTCTGTCAGCCAGGTAAAGACAGCATCGCGATATGCAGTCCGACTTATGCGATGTACGAGTTTTGTGCTGAATCATTGGCGATTGATGTTATCGACTCTCCACTGCTTTTGCCGAACTTTGATCTCGACGTTGAGAGTGTGGTTCAAGCAGCAGAGAAGGCGAATCTGGTATTCTTATGCTCCCCAAACAACCCTACGGGTCAGTTGTTGAGCTCCCAAAAGATTGTTGACGTGTTAGAGCAGACACAGCAAAGCGCCATTGTGGTTGTTGATGAGGCTTATATCGAATTTGAACTTGACCAAAGTGTCGTTGAGCTAATTGACCGTTATCCAAACCTGGTTGTGATTCGCACTTTGTCTAAAGCTTTCGGTTTGGCCGCGGTAAGATGCGGGTTTATTATCGCTCAGCAGTCGGTTATGGATTTTGTCTACAAGCTGATTCCCCCGTACCCGATGCCAGACAGCTCAGCAGAAATCGTTCTCCAAGCGTTAAGTGCTGAAGGGCTAGAGAAAGTAGCGGCTCATACCCATACCCTGATTGAATCTCGTCAACGTTTTATTGCACGTATTGAAGGTCTTGACTGGATTGAAACAATTTACCCGTCGGCGACTAACTTTGTATTGATTCGCACTAAGCCGGATATGAATCTTTTTGAATACTTACGAGAGCAAGGCATCGTAACGCGTAACCAGACTCATGAGCCTAGTCTGCAAAACTGTGTTCGAATCACGATCGGTTCGGAAAAGAGCATGCAGGAAGTGGCGGAAACTATTTGTAACTACACCAATCTAGTGACACCATCAATCGAAATATAATAAGGACATTACACATGAAAAAAATTCTGAGCGCGTTAGCTTGCACCGCCGCACTACTATCGACTCCTTTGATGGCAAAGGAAGTTCGTCTGGCTTCTGACTTTACGTACCCACCATTCAATTACAAGGATGCTAGTGGTACGCCGGTTGGTTTTGATATCGAAATCGCAGACGCCTTGTGTGCAGAAGCGAAGCTTGAGTGTACTTGGGTGTCACAAGGATGGGATTCTCTGATCCCGAGCCTGCTTGCGCGAAAATCAGACGTGATCATGGCTTCAATGCGTATTACTGACGATCGTAAAAAACGCGTACTGTTTACCGACAAGTATTACCAAACGCCAGCTCGCTTTGTTGCTAAAGCAGACAACAACATTGAGATCAGTGAAGCTGGTTTAAAAGATAAAGTAATTGGCGTTCAAAGCGGTACGATTCACGATATGTACGTGACGGATAAATTTGGCTCGGTTGCGACCATCAAACGTTATTCAGGTCAGGACGAAGTGTATCTGGATATGGCAAATGGCCGTTTGGATGCGACTTTTGGTAACTCAGACCAACTTGCGCTGGCGTTTTTAGACAAAGACATTGGCAAAGGTCATGAGTTTGTTGGCGAAGCTGTAACGGATAAAGCCTACATTGGTGAAGGTACGGCACTAGCACTGCGTAAGAATGATAAAGAATTGGCTGAGAAGTTTAACCAAGCGATCAAAACCATTCGTGCAAATGGTACTTACGACAAGATTGCTGCGAAATACTTCTCCTTCGACATCTACGGCGAAGAGCTTTAATTACTGATAGATTCATTCCATCAAATCAACAAGGCCTACTTTGTTTAGCAAGGTAGGCCTTTTTATTAACTCAATGCGTTAACGACATTTCATTCTCTGTGTGGCGAAAAGATGAAAAATCAGCAAGCTAAGTTTAAAATGTGTGTCTATTTCTGATGATATGACGCCTTCTATGCATTCAAACAAGCTCACCATCCCATTGCCTTCGCTGATTCACCGTATTGGTGGCGAGCACGCTAAGCGGGCCAAAATGATTGCGATGGAGAAGGGGTGTGAGTTGAAGCGTGTCCGACGTTCCAGAAACTGGCAGGTTTCTGGTGAGGCATTGGATTTGAAAACCTTTCTTGATCATCTCAAAGCAGAAGAGTCAGAGGCGCTGTGTTTTGTGATCAACAAGATGGAAGTCGGACTCGAGGCTCATCAGGATAAATTAGAGCCGTTGGAAGCCAAGTTGATTCGTTTAGTGGTGGAGAACCCTAACGTCACTCTGGCTGAGTTAATGGCAGAAACCAATTGTACAATCGCTCAAGCTCGCACGGCGCGTTTTGATGCGGAAATGTTGTAATGGATTATGTTTCAAATAGCCAAATAGCCAAATAGCTCAGTAAGATCATAAAAGGCCACCCCGTGAGTTATCATCGGAGTGGCCGTTGTGGTTTAGTCTTTGGTTGGCTTGAGCCTTGTTACTTTTCCAATGCTGGTTTAGAAAGCGTTTTTTGCGATTTTTTTGGGTTTGCCTCCTGCGCACCTTCGTTTGATGCTTCGGGTAACACTAACGTCATTACAATCGCTGCAATACCGCTGGTAGTTACTGGAGAGCCGAAAACGCTCTGCATGATTTTTGGCATACCTTCCAGAATTTCAGGAACAAGCATTACGCCAAAACCAATACCAAATGAAACGGCGAGTATCATTAGGTTTCGGCGATCTAACTCTTCATTCGCAATGATCTTAATACCTGCTGCTGCAACGGTACCAAACATGACTAAAGTTGCGCCGCCGATAACCGGTTTAGGGATGGTAGTCAGAATGGCACCGATGAGAGGAAACAATCCGAGAGCCACCAAAATAAGTGCGATAAAGTAGCCCACATAGCGGCTTGCAATCCCAGTCAGATGAATAACACTGTTGTTCTGGCTGAAGGTGGTGTTCGGGAACGTATTAAATACCGCAGCAATCAGCGAGTTTACGCCATCGCCAAGTATCCCAGCTTTAATTCGTTTAAGGTATTGTGGGCCAGATACTGGTTGCTTGGTGATAATGCAGTTCGCCGTAATATCGCCTGCTGACTCGATGGCAGTGATGGCGTAAATAACAGCGATTGGGACAAATGCAAACCAATCAAAATCAAACCCGAATTTGAATGGAACAGGGACGCTGACTAAAGGCTGATTAAACGCCCCTTCTAAGTTGACCATGCCCATAAAGGCTGCCAGAACATAGCCAATAACCATACCGATCAAGATGGACGACAATCTTACCATTAGGTTTTTAGAGCGATTTAAGACGATGATGGTGGTTAAAACCACTGTCCCCAAAACAAGGTTGTTCCACGAACCAAAATCAGGCGCGTTGAACCCGCCCGCAAGGTCGGTCATTCCGACTTTAATCAAAGATATACCTATCGTTGTTACCACGATACCCGCCACGACAGGTGTGATAATACGTTTAAGTTTGCTGATAAACTGAGAAAGGATGATTTCGACGAAGGCACCGACAAAACACACCCCGAAGATCATTGCCAGAATATCTTCTGGGCCACCACCTTGTGATTTAACGATGAAGCCTGCCGCCAAGACAGAACTCAGAAACGCGAAACTGGTGCCCTGAACGCAGACTAACCCCGCGCCAATTGGGCCGATACGGCGCGCCTGTATAAAGGTGCCAATCCCTGACACGATTAACGCCATACTGATGAGATAAGGAACGTGCTCGCCGAGTCCAAGCACGCCGCCGATGATGAGAGTTGGAGTAATGATACCGACAAAACTCGCAAGTACATGTTGTAGCCCTGCGTAAAGTGCTGCGCCGGCTTTGGGCTTGTCTTCTAACCCATATATGAGGTCGTGGGTTTCCTGTTGAGACATACTGACTTCCTTGTATTCATTATTGTGTACTATTTTATGAATACATCTGAGCAATCTTTGTGCCACAAACTTCCTGACTGGTTAGTCAAGTTATTCCAGTGGGTTAGGAGAAAACCTTGTTAAGTTGACCGAGAATATTGTTTCGTATTGGTGCAATAATGCTCAATTTAGTGCATGTACAACCCGTCACTTTTTTGTTTTACACACACTTAATCGATTGAAATTACCTTAAAAAATTTACCATAAAAAAAACCACCTGGATTTCAGGTGGCTTCAATAGCGAGTGAGCAGAGAGGTTAATTCAACACTTCTTTCAGGCGTTGTCGCTCTTCGTCAGTCATCTTGGTTTTATTCAAAAATGGCATATCAGCACTTTCAACCGAGCGAACCAGAATTCTTGCTTTCCAGCGTTCGATATCTTGCCAGCTATCAAAAACGGCACCGCTTGGCGCGACCTTGAATACATCATCCGTTGGTGTAGAGCTATGACACTGGCTACAGCGCTCACTGATGATCTGTTTTGCGATCTTCTGTTCTTCAGTCAATGATACCTCAGTCGCTACTGCTGCATGTGGGCTGTCTGCATTGGCGACGGTAGGTTGTGTCGCGTTGCGAGAAGTCGACTGCCAGCTCACTAACACTGCCAGAACCATCATGGCACAGGCTCCGCTTAACAGAACGCTTGGTCTATTTTGCCCGATATGTTTGAGGTTAAAGTAATGGCGAATATACGCGCTGATGACCATAACGAAAAAGCCAATCAGCCAGTTGAGTGGATGTTGATAGATCATTGGATAGTGATTGCTGATCATCAAGAAGATTACTGGCAGAGTGAAGTAGTTGTTGTGAATAGAGCGGCGCTTTCCTTCTAAGCCTGGAGCGGGGTCCACGGTTTCCCCTGCGGTAACTTGCGCCACCATTTTACGTTGGCCAGGAATGATTTTGTGGAAGACGTTATTGACCATAATCGAGCCAATGAGCGCACCCATATGAATAAACGCACCTCTTCCGCTGAACAGTTGGGTAAAGCCGTAGAAAAACAGCGCACCAAACGCGAGTAGTGCCGTACTGAACAGCGCAGTGTTACGGCTCAAAGGTGAACGCATTAATGCTTCATAAACCACCACGCCCAGTAGAATGCCACCAACGCCAACCCCGACTGCTTGCAGAGAAGTTAGCTCCATGACACGAGGGTCAATCAGATACGCTTGGGCGTTGAAGTAGTACATCCAAATCATCAACGCAGAGCCAGTTAACCAGGTGGCGTAGGCTTCCCATTTAAACCAGTGCAGTTTTTCCGGGATTTTTTCCGGACCTACCTGATACTTGGCGACTTCGTAAAATCCACCACCATGTACTGCCCATAGGTCGCCTTTGATGCCTTTATCTTTTTTCCATTTTGGCGGTGTCTCTAAGTTATTATCCAGCCATGTGAAGTAAAAGCTTGCTCCAATCCATGCGACGCCACAGATCACATGAAACCATTTGATAAACAGCGCTAGCCATTCATACAGTTGCGGCCACATCGTAATATTCCTTTTTAAATTTTGATTCCTTGAACATGCGTTCGTTAAAGATTGTTCTTTGAGAGGGGGATTTGCCCAACTGCCTCACTGAAGAACAATCATCTCTTCTCTTTGGGGCGTTGCCCTCTAACTTCCTCGGTAGCTCGAATAAGAGAATGGGGATAGGAGAAGAGGAATGTGGTAGTTACCCTCGTCATAGACGTTGAAATTTACGTCTATAAGAGGAAAGAAAGCGCTACCAAACTGCGCATCACAATAAGGTGCGACAAGAAAGCGTAGCGTATAACCCTGTTTTTCCAAGATTAGCTCTGGGAACTTGGCGCGACCATCTTGATCGGTGGTGGCCTCCGCGAGACACATTTGGTCGTTGAGGCTAAATAACTGAACTTGAATACCAGCTGCGGGCTTTCCGTTTGCGGTATCTAACACGTGGCAACTGAGTTGTTTCATAACAAGGCTTCCATTCTGATTTTGCTGATTTTTTGTTGTTCTAGTGCTGCTTGATGTAGCTCTTCATCCCTCGAACGATTGATTCTGCCTTTGAGTAGGCTGAGCATCTCTTCTGCAGTCTTGTTGGTGGCACACACGATAAAAATGAATCCAAATTTGTCGTGGTATTTTCGATTGAGCGTAAGCAGTTCTTGCAACACATCGGTAGAAGCCTGTTTAACGTTCTTTTGCTCTTTTTCGCTGAGGTCTTTGCCTTGTGAGTACTTCTTTTTCAGGCTATTGAGATCACCAATCATCGGGTGACCTGCAAATGCTTCCAGCCAGTCGTTTTCTTTTAACTTGGTAAAGGCAATCTCTGCGCTACGAAGTAAAGAATCTATTGAGTCAAACGGCATGCGGATTTTCATTTCTTGCTGCCAACGTTGGCTGGTGCAAATTCTTTCCAGCTGTTCATCACTTAAGCTCAAGGCAAGGTTTACTGTACTCATTGATGATTTTCCCTGATATTTTTGCGTGCGAGATTGGCTTGTTGCCATTGTTCTTCGTTCTGTTGTTTTACATCGGGCTGCATTTCATTATGTTGTTTGTTAGCTTGATGTTGCTTAAACCGTTCCATCAATTGGGCTGATACTGAGACCGCCACTTCCATTGGTAATTTGCCCGTGATGTCTGGATTCCCAATCGGGCAGGTGAGCTGATCGAGCAAGTTGACGTTGCTCAGCTGTTCTTTAAGGCGGAACCTGAAACGTTGGCTTTTACCTTGTGAGCCAATTAAGCCCACATACGCAAAGCGCTTGCTTTCTAGCGCTTGCTGAGTCAGCTCAAAATCAAGCGCGTGGTCTTGCGTCATGATCAACACAAATGTGTTGTCTTTTAGTGTTTCAATCGCATCGACCGGATTGGCATGTAGCGACGTCTCTATTCCTTTTTGCGATAAAGGCGACAGCCATTCAGGGCGACTGTCGATGACTTTTACATGACAAGGTAATCCACTGAGGATGCTAGTGAGTGCCTGACAAACATGTCCGGCACCAAATATTGCAACCTGTGGCGTTTGTGTCTGGAAAAACTCGAACATCACTTGCACCGCTCCGCCACAGCATTGTCCAAGATCCGCAGACAGGGCAAAGCGTTCGATAATTGGTTCAGCGTGTTGAAGCTCTAGGTTTTCACGCGCTTTGGCGATCACCTGGTATTCGAGGTTGCCGCCGCCGAGCGTGTCGAATTGGCCTTGAGCAGAGATAACCATCTTCGCGCCACTGGATCGCGGCACTGATCCAACATAAGCCAGAACCGTTGCAATACAGTAAGCCTGACCTTGTTGCTCAAGTTGCTGGCAGGCGGCTAACCAGTTCATGCCCGGGTTCGACAGGTAGGCATCATTGTTCGACGACATAGGATTCCTCCTGCATTGATTGCTCTTCAAGCCACTGTTGCTGATGCTCGCAAGCGTTAAGGATTTCTTCACCTGTTGCTGGCGCGTGTAGTGCTGGAGCGCATTGATGTTGACTGATTGAGGCTACTGCATCGTAAATTGCGCACCAGACACTGTTCGCGTGCATGAATGGCGGCTCACCAACGGCTTTGGAACGGTAAATGCTGTATTCCGGATTGGCCTGATCGTACAGATCAACATGCATTTGTTTCGGGTAGTCACCGATGGTCGGGATCTTGTAATTCATCGGGCTGTTGCTTAGCAGGTGACCATTCTCACCCCAAACCAATTCCTCTGTGGTTAGCCAGCCCATGCCCTGAATGAATGCACCTTCAATTTGTCCTTTATCAATCGCCGGATTCAGGCTGTTACCCACATCATGAAGAATGTCGACTTTTTCAACGCGCATTTCGCCAGTTAGAGTGTCGATCGTGACTTCTGAACACGAGGCTCCAAGGGCAAAATAAAAGAACGGACGACCCGTTGCGGTACTTCGGTCATAACCAATTTTTGGTGTTTGGTAGAATCCGCTTGCAGAGAGCGAAATACGGTTCATATACGCCAACTGAACTAACTCTGCCCAACTGACGGGTTGTTGGTATTTCGGTGATGATTCAATACCGACAAGCTCACCGTTGACAATGTCTGCCTCTTCGACTTGATAATGTTCACAAGCGAAATCAAGTAAGCGTTGTTTGATTTCCATCGCTGCATTGTGCGCCGCCATACCGTTAAGATCGGCACCAGAAGACGCCGCTGTTGGCGAGGTATTTGGCACTTTATCTGTGCGGGTTGATGTGACAAGCACCTTGTTAATATCAATACCGAAAGACTGAGCAACAATCTGCTGAATCTTCGTATGCAGTCCTTGGCCCATTTCTGTCCCGCCGTGTGATACCTGAAGTGTCCCATCGGTGTAAACATGGATCAGAGCACCCGCTTGGTTAAGGTGTGTTGCCGTAAACGCAATCCCAAATTTAAGCGGAGTTAAAGCCAGACCTTTTTTCAGCACTGGGTTACTTTGGTTCCACTGACTAATTGCCTCGCGGCGAGCGCGGTAGTCACTTTGCTTCTCAAGCTGTCGCATGATATCCAACATTGCGTCATGCTGTTCGACTTCCATACCATACGGTGTGATTTGTGCTCCATCGCGATATAGATTTTTGTAGCGAACGTCGAGCGCATCCTGGCCGACTTGAAGCGCTAAATCCTGCATCGCTTTTTCAATCACGATCATGCCCTGAGGTCCACCAAAACCACGGAATGCAGTGTGGGAAACCATATCGGTTTTGAGCCTGTTGCCAACCACACATGCCTGGCCGAGTGAGTAAGCGTTATCGGCATGGAACATGGCACGATCGACAATTGCGTCGGAGAGGTCAGGCGAGTGACCACATAAACCGTTTACTTCGATGTTTGCGGCGATGATTTGGCCTTGAGCGTCTGCCGCAAGCTGGTAACGGTTGTAGAAAGGATGACGCTTACCAGTGACCGTCATATCGAGTGAGCGAGGAAGACGCATTTTTACTGCTCGTTTTGTATGGTGTGCCCCAAGCGCTGCCAGACACGCCCATTGAGCCGCCTGACTTTCTTTACCACCAAAGCCTCCGCCCATACGACGCATATCAACTGTGACTCGGTTAAAATCAATGTCTAATACTTCAGCGACCAACTTCTGAACTTCAGACGGGTTTTGAGTAGAAGAACGCAAGAATATGCCACCATCTTCGGTTAATTCTGCAAGACTTACCTGACCTTCCAAATAGAAGTGTTCCTGACCACCGACATGGATATCGCCGTGAATATAAACCGGCGCTTGGTCAAAAACTTGTTGTTCGACTTTTTTACCCATCTGGTGAGTAGGCAAGAGGGGATCTTGTGATGCGGCTTTTGGATACGTCAGCGCCAGATCGCCCGTTTCGGTGTACTCCACTTTCGCCAGGTTTGCGGCTTTCCATGCTAGCTCATGTGTGGTCGCCAGAATGAGGGCAATAGGCTGTCCGAAGTACTTAATCTCGTTATTTATCGCCAGTAAGGGATCGCCTTTGAAAATGGTACCAATGTCCTTTTCTCCGGGAATCGAGGTCTCTGTCAGTACTTTAACGACACCTTCAGCGCGCTCAACCTCCGATAAGTCGAGCTGAGTAATCTGACCTTTGGCGATGGTGCTGGTCACAACAGCCGCATGTACGCATCCAGCGGGAGTAGCGTAATCATCAACATAGAGCGCTTCACCGCTGACCTGCTTATCGGCACTTTCGTGCTTGTAAGATTTCCCTACGACTTGTTGGGATTCAGGGAGTATGGTTTGCCCCGATTCAACCTGAGTTAACTTACGCATCTTGCACCAACCTTGTCTCAATGCTCTGAGACTCCAAATAAAAACGTTTAAGCAGGTTCTGAACCAACTTGACTCGATAAGTATTACTGCCTCGCACATCACTCAGTGGCTGAATCACCTGAGGTACCATTTCCTGAGCTTGCTGAACGACAGAAAGCGACAATGGCTTACCAATAAATAGCGCTTCTAACTGGCTAAGGCGTACCGATTTTGCGGCTACTCCGCCAGCCGAGATGATACAGTTGGTGACGCATTGGTTAGCGGCAAACGCCATGTTCAGTCCCAATGTGACTGTCGCGATGTCATCTTCGTAGCGTTTGCTGACCTTATAGATAGCGTGGCGTTCGTTTTTAGCCAGCTGTGGTAAGTGAATCGCGCTGATCCACTGGTTAGGCTGAAGCGCTGTCTGACGGTAACCCGTAATGTATTCTTCCGGCGCCAGTAACACTTTGTCTTCGCCATCATCTAATTCAATCAGACCATGCAAGCTGATAAGTAGTGGGGCAATATCGCCAATTGGTGAAGCGTGGCCGAGACTGCCTCCAAGCGTTGCTCTGTGGCGAATAGTCAAACTACCCAAGCGCTCAATCACTTCATCAGCGGTTGGGAAATGCTGTTTAATGAATTCATGAACCTGCGTCATCGGAACTGCCGCACCAATGCGCCAGCCTGCCGAAGTTTCTGTGATTGTCAGTAAGTCATCGACGTGGGATAAGTCGATCAGTTGCGCCAGAGGTTTGTGTTGCTGAGTCACCTCTAATGATAAATCCGTGCCGCCTGCGATCATTTTTGCCTCTGGCATCTCTTTGATTGCCTGAGCGAGTTGCTGACGGTTCTTTGGTCGCGCATAGTTCGGCTCATTTGTGTCTGCAACTGAGGCCATCCATGTTTTTACGTTAGCTTCATGAACGCTAAGCGGATCATCTATATGGCATGCCGCAATCGAGTTTGCGGCTTCAATCAATGGACCGTAACCCGTGCATCGGCACAGGTTGCCAGAGAGATAATGGGTTGGGTTGTGAGGCGCGACTTCTTGCTTTGACAGCGCATAGAGAGACATCACAATTCCCGGCGTACAAAAGCCACATTGAGAGCCGTGATGATCGACAACCGCTTGCTGCACAGGATGAAGTTGGTTGTTTTGTTTTAGGTGCTCGACGGTAATGATCTGTTTACCGTGCAGAGCATGAATCGGCGTGATGCAGGCGTTGATTTGTCGATAACTCAGTTTATCTGCGTCATCAGTATCAACAACGACTACCGTACAAGCGCCACAATCACCACTGGCACACCCTTCTTTAGAGCCTGTCATGTGTTTTTGTTCACGCAAGTAGTTCAAAAGCATGGTGTCTGCTTTTGCTGATGCCACTTTGACGACATCATTATTAATCATGAGCTCTAACATAACTTCCTCTATTCATTATTGTTAAAAACCTGTCCATGTGGTCAACTCAAGAGCCCCAAATAGCTCGCGCAGTCTTGGCGAAAGCACAAGCTAAGGATGAATCTGTTATTTGTTTCGTCTTTGCATAACTGGCCGACTGGTTGGTATTAGCCAGTTGGTATGAGTACTAAAGCAAAAACCTGACCAATTGGTCGTATTTTTAAAAATAACTTTCCACTTTTAGCTTGAAGGCTTATATATCAAGCATAATATGCGTGCCAGAAAACCCCAATAATTTGGGGGGAACTGATGAGGCGACTGGATTGTGTACAATTTTGGTGCTAACTCTTGTATACATTGCACTCATTTGATGCAGGTCTTGTTTGCTGAGTAATTCGTAACCCCGATATCAGCGGTTCGCTGAGCGCTCTCTGGGTTGGCGCGTATTTTGTAAAGAACTTTGTAGATAGGTTTATGAGTGTAAAGAGGCCAATGAGTATTTTAGCCAGCGATGCTGAACAGCGATTTACTACGATTGGTGAAGGCAAAAAGTCGAAAGATAAGGAGTCAACTTGACGGTAGAAGCAGGGCAAACGAAACGAGCGAATGTCGGTGAGATCAGACGGCGTAATGAAGAGCTAATCTTACAAGCTGCGGCAGATGAGTTCGTTAAGCATGGCTACAAAGGCACCTCTGTTCAGGCTATTGCAGACAGAGTGAACCTACCAAAAGCGAACCTGCTGTACTACTTCAAGTCAAAAACTGGCATCTATAAGGCGTTATTGAAAGACATTCTCACGCTATGGAATGACGGTTTTTCGGAACAAGCCGCCATGCTACCGCCAGAGGTAGTGCTAAGAAATTACATCGTCGGTAAGATGCAATACAGCCGCACACACCCAAAAGAATCGAAAATCTTCGCACAAGAGATCATTCAAGGTGCGCCGATTATTGCGGATTCCATTCAGTTCCCAATGGTGAACTGGGCGGCAGGCAAAGCAACGATTATTCAATCCTGGATCGATAAGGGATTGATTCGTCCGGTCGAGCCTTTGCACTTGTTGTTTTTGATCTGGGGAGCGACCCAATTTTACGCCGACTTTGATACCGAAATCAGGCTGATTAAAGGTGGCCCCCTGTCGACAGAAGAATTTGAAAAAGCGCAGGAGTTTGTCGTTGATATGGTGTTAAGGGGCCTCAGAGTGACAGGGTAGTCGTGGTCGCATTCGCGTAAAAATGGCAGCGTACTGAGTTATTTCATATATAGTATCAGCGCCGCCATTTTTTATTCTGCTCTGTGTTAGCTATCCCCAAAGATTGAGTGCAGCTATGTCTTTTACGATTTTCTTGGAAGTACCGTGAGTACACGGACGATGAAGGCATGTAACTCAACCATGTAGTTACTCAGGAATTCTGCTGTACTCTCATCGGTCACCACGCCATCTTCAGTAATGAGTCCCGGCTTAAATTGCACGTAAGCTTCGACCGTATTCATCAGCGGGGAGTTACAAAAACACAATACGCTGCGCAGACTTTGTTGCGCTAAGGCAGTCCCGATCGAACCGGGAGACGTACCGATTACACCTGAAGGTTTGGCTGTAAATGAGTTGTGTCCCCATGGACGACTCGCCCAGTCTATAGCGTTTTTCAACGCCCCTGGTATTGAACGGTTATACTCTGGAGTCACAAACAGAACACCATCGACATCGGCGATAGCTTGCTTGAAATCTCGTGCTACTTGAGGAAAGTCGGCATCATAATCGGGACTATAAAGGGGCAAATCTTTGATTGGGATCTCTACTAATTCAAGTTCCGGCGGTGCCAAACGCGCCAGTGCTTTGGCTAACATTCTGTTAATTGAGTTTGAAGACAAACTACCGACGAAGTAGCCAACTTTGTATTGTGCCATGTTATTTATCTCCTTCTTCGAACCTTATGCCCAACGTTAAACCATGTGCTTTTGTCGCAATCTATCGACTAGTTTTGCTCCATGAAAAGTGTAGTTCAAACGCATGGCGAATATCTTTTGTTTGTCAGTTTTTGGTTCAAAAAAGGGCTATTCAGGAACGTATCAGAGATGTGGGCTACAGTATAAAACGATGGTGAAAGGCGGTACACGTGCCATCTAGACAGGTAAAAATAACGGAGGAGATTATGAAAATATCTAAAGTATGTATACCTGTGCTTTTTGCTGGACTCGCAACCCTATTTGCATCGTTTACTTATGCGGGCCCACCGATCCAATCTATGACCATAGAATGCAACTGGGGAACCTTGACCATGGAAATGATCAAAGAGCAAAATTTTGATCAGGGAGGTCATTCAGCGGATCCTTCGGGTGATGGTCATGGTCCAGGCACTGTTGATGAGCCGAGAAAAGGGCTCGCTAATGTCGTTGAGCAAGGAAACTTGCAATATACATGTCAGCTGATTGAAGAGCTTTTATCTCAGTAAACAGTTTGGCATTAGATATTTAGCCCACTTCGGTGGGCTTTTTACTGCCTAGTGTTTCGGATGGTATGAGTCACGCTGTTTTGCTCAAGCTTTACAACAAGTTGATCCCAAACTGCTTTACCAACATATGAGTAAGGCCAAAGCAAACAATGGATACTAAGCAGCTTATTAGCAATGTGACCCAAAAAGAGTATTTAGCCAACAAGTAAGGAAAGAGCAGAAACATGGGTAACGTTGGTAGTACATACCAGAAAGTATAAAACGCATGATTAGAGAGTTTGTGGCTTCCCTGTCCCTCAATGTACATCCAGATCAAAGCTAAGATTGTGACTGTCGGTAAAGCCGCAACTAAAGCACCTAATTTATCGCTTCGTTTTGCGACTTCAGAAATCAAAACGACAACAGCCGCGGTGGTAAGGTACTTTATAACAATCCAAAGCATTCGTGGTCTCCTTGCCCAAAACGAAAGAATTGCATGATTCAGCGTAATGACACTTAGGTTGTATTAACCGTTTATATAAGAAAACACCTTGAAGTCACAATTACTTTTTAACGTTTTATTTACAAGTAAATAAGATCGTCATCATCAAACCATGATAGCTCTTGGGGTGCTTTCTCTCATTGAATGACTGCACCGGTTATTTTAGGGTTTGGAGAGCCTTCAGTTTTAAAGCGACTTTGATACCAAAAGCTTGATGAACGAAGGCGGGCTATTTATCAATCAATAGAAGGCTTTGAAAACGCTTAGGCGTTCTTGGTTGAATTGATTTTAAGGGGCATGAGACAGAGTCGCTTGTGAGTCGAATATACTGATTTATTCCACTATTCACTCTACCATTTCCTTTAGTTGACTGAGCTGTGGTTGAGGGGCTTTCCAGCTGAGTTCGAACACGATTTTTTTCAGAACCGCTGCTTTTGTATTTTCGTCATGCAAATTTGCTACGTTTTCCTGTAGGAGTGTTTTAATTTCATAGACTTGATGAAAAGAGGGATACACCTCTTCGGCCAAATCGAGGTAGTTTATTGCATTTGCAAAGTCTTCACTCACTAAAGCGTCAAAAGCTTTTGCCTCATATTCAATTGCCGATTGATATTTCGAT
Organism: Vibrio natriegens NBRC 15636 = ATCC 14048 = DSM 759; assembly: GCF_035621455.1. Taxonomy (NCBI): domain Bacteria; kingdom Pseudomonadati; phylum Pseudomonadota; class Gammaproteobacteria; order Vibrionales; family Vibrionaceae; genus Vibrio; species Vibrio natriegens. The sequence goes on along the minus strand of NZ_CP141823.1, from coordinate 604,781 downwards.
TTGTTTTTCTGGACGCTTGTGATGGTTGCGATGCCAATTTTACCTACACTGCTTACATTCTCTTCTGTTGAACTCGCGAGGCCGTTAAACAGCTGCTCGGTTTCGGATTCATCGAGAACCAAAGCAATCAGATTAGTGGTAAGAACAACATGCTTTTCATCATCAACCAGTAAATCAGGCATGAGTTTATTAATAAATTCATACCGCGATGTATTTTCTTTGGATTTCTCTAGCTCAAAGGTCTTTTGTTTTAAGTCTGCTTCCACCTTTTTGACATAGGCGTCAATTTCTTGCATTTCAGCATTTAGATTGAAATTCATGACGCTAAGAATAATGGTGATGATTGACGAGCATACGCCAATCCAAACCGTAATTTTATCTGACATGATAACTAAGAGCTCGCTAATCAAATTGCTTCAATTATAGTAATAAATATGTGATTTAGAGCATATGGTTCGCGAGGATGGACATATTCGTAACCTCTAATCGCTTTTTAGCCTATCTATGCCTGATTATCAGTTAGCGCCGTGACAGCGCTTTATTTCTGAAATCAGCGCTTTAGCCAATGGTGAAGCCGAGTTGTTTTTTAACGTGATCAGCATGACCGGAATTTGATAGGTGTACTTTTCCGGCAGGATAGGCTTGAACAACCCCTTGTCGACCCAATTGCTGGCGTAGTGCTCGGGCAGGTAACCGATAAACGCGCCGGATAAAATGAGATGAGCAATTCCCTCATCGTGATAGGCGGTAGCGCTGTTTTGGTAATTCAGTGCATCGTTGCGAGTTTCCTTATCTCGCATATAGTTACTGGTGATCACTTCTGCTTGTTGTAAAAGAATCTTGATTTCAGAAGGCTTACAGTCGAACAGCGGGTGGCCTTTACCGCAATACAAATAGTTGGTTTCATTGTGCAGCGGATAGTAATCCAGTCCCCTTAATTGGTGGCGACTGACGCCGATCCCGACCAGCGAGCGGCCATTGGCTACGGACGTTTCAACTTCGCGTGCTTCACAGACGTTAATGTCGAACTGTAAGTTGTTGCTTCGGCTTTTTAATGACGACACTACCTCTGACACGCGGCAGCGCGGATCGTTGACTAAGGTGTCAATCATGGCAATCGTTGCTCGACCCGAGAGTTCGTTTTTCGAACTTGCGACGGTCGCAGCAAAAGCTTCACACTGCTGAAGTAACTCCAGCGATGCCTGATAAGTCACATGCCCCGCCTCTGTCACCTCAAAACCGCTTCGGCCACGTTTACACAGCTTAAGTCCAAGACGCAACTCCAAATCAGACAAATGTGAGCTAATGGTTGAACGCCCAATGTTTAGGCGGGATTCTGCAGCTGATAAACCACCGCATTCGACGATAGCGACGAATATCCTCAGCATACGTAAATCGACATCTTGAACCTGCATGGAGTGACCTCTTTTTATGTTGGCTTGTTAGTTCGATAAAATCGGAATGAACTACGAACATTATGCTTTTATAAAACATCCAGAGCAAGCTAGCATAGGTCCATAAGTAACGTGATAGCAAAATATCGTATGTTAGGAGAACAAAATGACGTTTAGATATGGTGTAGACCGACTAAACCTAGATATCGTAAATGGAATTGCTGACGGCAGCATCAAAGCGGAACTGTGTGAAGAAGCGCTGGATAAGATCAATGCAAGTCGTCGTAATGTAGACATCATCGCTGCATCTGATAAGGCGGTGTACGGCATCAATACTGGTTTCGGTCCTCTATGTGATACGCAAATCTCACCTGAAGAAACGCATCTACTACAAAAAAACCTCCTGATTACTCATGCGGTTGGTGTTGGTGAGCCAATTGCTAAACCAATCTCAAAACTGATGCTGATTACTAAGGTACATGCGTTAAGTCAGGGCTACTCGGGCATTCGCCTAGAAGTGGTTCAGCGTATGTTGGCGTTTATCGAACTAGACCTTATCCCAGTTGTACCGGAGCAAGGCTCAGTTGGCGCATCAGGCGACTTAGCGCCTCTTTCTCACCTGTTTTTACCATTGATTGGTGAAGGCGAATTCTGGCAGGGAGACCGCATTGTTCCTGCAGCGGAAGCGCTTCGTGAAAACGGCCTAGAGCCTCTTGAGCTGCATGCTAAAGAAGGTTTGGCACTGATCAACGGCACACAGTTCATCTTGTCACATGCGATTACCGCGCTAACAAAAATGCGTTATCTGCTGGATCTGGCTGATTTGGCTGGCGCGATGAGCATTGAGGGCATGCAAGGCAGTGGCTCGCCATTCAGAGAAGAGCTTCACCTAACGCGTGCGTTCGCAGGTAACATTGAAGTGGCAGCGCGTATGCGCCGTTTCTTCGAAGGTTCTGAGAACATGGCTTCTCATGCTGATTGTGTTCGCGTGCAAGACCCATATTCATTGCGTTGTATTCCACAGGTACACGGTGCTTCTCGCAACGCCTTTAACCACTTAAAAGAGCTGGCTGAAATCGAAATGAACTCTGTGACTGATAACCCGATCGTTATCAGTTCTGAAGAAGCAATTTCAGGTGGTAGCTTCCATGGTCAACCTCTGGCGATGGTATTGGATTACGCTTCAATCGCAGCTGCGGAGCTGGGCAATATTGCAGACCGTCGTTGTTACCTGCTTCTTGAGGGCTTGCACGGTCTGCCGCGTCTGTTGACCTCATCTGGTGGTCTTAACTCGGGCATGATGATTCCGCAATACGCGACAGCTGCACTGGTTACTGAAAACAAATCACTCTGTTTCCCACCGTCTGCTGACAGCGTGCCGACTTCAATGGGTCAGGAAGATCACGTTTCTATGGGTAGTATTTCGGGTCGAAAACTGAACCAAATCTTAGGTAATTTGGAAAAGATTTTTGGCATTGAGCTGATGTACGCTGCACAGGCGATAGAGTTCAGACGTCCGCACAAATGTTCAGATCTGATTGAAGAAAACTTCCAGATTATTCGTGAGAAAGTTGCCAAGCTAGAAGAAGACCGCCTGCTTAAGCCTGATATCGATGCGATGATCACACTGGTTAAAACACAAGCATTTAACGTGAACTAAGGGAGACTCACAAAATGGAAACAGTATTAAATTTTCAAGACCAGATTAAGCAAGGTATCCCTAGTACACTGCCGGAAGCAAAGCCTTATCCGGAAGGCGTAAACCGCGCGCCAAAGCGTAAAGACATTCTGAGCCCAGAAGAAAAGCAGCTCGCTATTCGTAATGCATTGCGTTACTTCCCGAAAGAGTGGCATCAGGAACTGGCAGCGGAGTTTGCTCAAGAGCTGAAAGATTTCGGTCGTATTTACATGTACCGCTTCAAGCCAAGCTACAACATGAAAGCGCGCTCTATTTCAGATTATCCAGCCAAGTGTGAGCAGGCAGCGGCCATCATGCTGATGATCGACAACAACTTAGATCCTGCAGTAGCACAGCACCCAGAAGAGCTTATCACTTACGGTGGTAACGGCGCGGTATTCCAGAACTGGGCGCAATATCTGCTGACCATGAAATACCTAAGTGAGATGGAAAGCGACCAGACGTTGCACTTGTACTCTGGTCACCCTATGGGGCTGTTCCCGTCGTCTGAAGAGGCACCGCGCGTTGTTGTGACTAACGGCATGATGATCCCGAACTACTCGAAGCCAGATGACTGGGAAAAATTCAACGCATTAGGCGTGACTCAATACGGTCAGATGACGGCTGGCTCGTTCATGTACATCGGTCCACAAGGTATCGTACATGGCACCACAATCACGGTAATGAACGCGTTCCGTAAGGTTTTGGAAAAAGGTCAAAGCCCACAAGGTAAGATCTTCCTGACTGCTGGTCTTGGCGGTATGAGCGGTGCGCAGCCTAAAGCAGGTAACATCGCAAACTGTATTACTGTGTGTGCAGAAGTGAACCCGAAAGCGGCGATTAAGCGTCACGAACAAGGTTGGGTTGATGAGCTAGTTGATAACATGGACGCACTGGTTGAGCGTGTTCGCAAAGCTCAGGCTAATGAAGAAGTGGTGTCGATTGCCTTTATCGGTAACGTGGTTGATGTATGGGAAGCTTTCTACGAGAAGGAAATCTTTGTACATCTGGGTTCGGACCAGACGTCACTACACAACCCTTGGTCAGGCGGTTACTACCCGGTTGATATCAGCTACGAAGAGTCTAACCGTCTAATCCGTGAAGAGCCTGAAGTGTTCAAGGTAAAAGTACAAGAGACTCTCAAGCGTCATGCTGATGCGGTAAACAAACACACAGCTCGTGGTACTTACTTCTTTGACTACGGTAATGCCTTCTTGCTTGAAGCTTCTCGCGCTGGTGGCGATGTGATGGCTGAAAACGGCATCGACTTTAAATACCCATCATACGTGCAGGACATTCTTGGTCCTATGTGTTTTGACTACGGTTTTGGTCCATTCCGTTGGGTTTGTACTTCAGGTAAACCAGAAGATCTGGACAGAACCGATGAAATTGCTGCGGAAGTGCTAAGCAAGATCATGGAAGAGTCACCAGAAGAAATTCAGCAACAGATGCAAGACAACATTACTTGGATCAAAGATGCGAAACAGAACAAACTGGTTGTAGGCTCACAAGCCCGTATTCTTTACGCGGATGCGCAAGGTCGTATGGAAATCGCGAAAGCGTTTAACGATGCGATCAATCGCGGCGAAATCGGTCCTGTGGTTCTTGGTCGTGACCACCACGATGTAAGTGGTACTGACTCACCGTTTCGTGAAACGTCGAACATCTACGATGGCAGCCGCTTTACTGCTGACATGGCGATTCACAACGTAATCGGGGATGGTTTCCGTGGCGCGACTTGGGTTTCTATCCATAACGGCGGCGGTGTAGGCTGGGGTGAAGTGATCAACGGTGGCTTTGGTATGTTGCTTGACGGCAGTGACAGCGCTGAGCGCCGATTGAAGTCTATGCTTTTGTTCGATGTTAACAACGGTATCGCACGTCGTAGCTGGGCACGTAACAAAGAAGCTAATTTTGCGATTCAACGTGAAATGGAAAGAACACCGAAGCTTAAGGTGACGTTAGCGAACCAAGTTGATGACGACATTATCGAAAACTTGTGTTTCTAATTAACTTGAAAGCAAGATAACAATAGAAAGAAACAAAAAAAGGCAGCGAATTTCGCTGCCTTTCGTTTTTAGGTGTTGGTGAATTACCACATCAAATCATCAGGAACGACGAACTCTGCATATGGGTCATCTTCTGCAGGAATGTCGGCTTCAGGTTCTTTTTGATCGATAATCACAGATTCGTCACGCTGCGCAATTTTGTTTGCCACGCCACGAGGGATAACCACATAGCTCTCGCCTACAATCGCAATAGCCAGAATACCTTTGATCAACTGTTCACGAATCAGAGAATCAACGTAGAGTGATTTCACCAGAGTGCCGTCGGTAAAGTTGTATTTGATGTCGCCATCTTTCAAATCAACTTTGTTCATTTCGATCAGTTGATTGATTTGCGCTTTGATCTCTTTACTCAAACGTTCAGCATTCTGTTGTTCGCTCAACGCTTTATCTCGTTCTAACTGCTGGCGTTTGCTCTCTTCAACGGCCGCTTTGACTTCGCGTGCCTGAACGCGGGATTTTTTAGAGCCTTTTTTCGCTTTCTTGAGTTTTTTCTCGTTAACCAAGCCAGCTTTTAGCATTTGTTCTTGAAGGGTTAGTTTTGCCATGTTTAATCCAGTTAATACGCAATTTTGGCTATTTTAACCAGTCCTGATCAGCAATAAAAGAGTGAGGAAGGGAAGTGGGGCGAATATCCTAATAAAATGCCGGCTTTTGAGGTAAAAGCCGGCGTGTCATGCTCAGTATGTGTCACGTTTAAGGTGTTTACTTCGCGTTCCAAGTCTTAGAGGTGACGAGGTTATCCATCACTTTGTTAACCGCTCGGTGCGCTTTAGCCACGATAGTGTCGACATCGTTACGACTGGTGATAAGCGCTGGGGCAAAGCCCAGAATATCACCATGAGGCATAGCCCTTGCGATCAGGCCGACTTCCAGGCAGGCGGCCGAGACTTGCGGACCCACTTTTAAATTGGGATCAAAGTGCGCGCGACGCAGTTTGTCTGGCGAGAACTCCAGTGCATGCAGTAAACCGATACCTCGAGAATCGCCGACGAGAGGATGATCTTGGAAGGTTTCCGTCATACGTTGTTGCAAATAAGCGCCCACATCTGCTGCGTTTTGAACTAAGCCTTCTCGCTCAATGATATCTAAGTTGCAGTTCGCCGCCGCTGCCCCCATTGGATGCCCTGAATAGGTATATCCATGGCCGATTGCGCCCCATAGGTCGGTACCGTTTTCCAGAACATTCCAAACTTGTTCGCCGACAATCACGCCTGAAAGAGGCTGGTATGCCGATGTTAAGCCTTTTGCAACTGTAATAAGGTCTGGCTTCATGTCATAGTGGAGTGAGCCAAAATCAGAGCCCAAACGACCAAAGCCACACACTACTTCATCGGCGATCAACAGAACATCGTATTTATCGAGAACTTTACGGATTGCTTGCCAATAGCCTTGTGGCGGAGGGACGATACCACCAGTTCCAAGCACTGGTTCGGCAATCATTGCTGCGACGGTGTCAGGCCCTTCGGCGAGGATCATTGACTCAAGCTGATCCGCACAGTATTGCGAAAATTCTAGCTCTGATAGTGAATCATCTTCACGGCGGTAATAGTAGGGGGCCATGGTGTGATTGATGCGTTCCAGCGGTAGATCAAAGTGGGCGTGGAACAGTGGTAAACCAGTCATCGAACCTGAAGCGATACTTGAACCATGGTAAGCGCGATCTCGTGAGATGATCTTTTTCTTGTCAGGGAGGCCACGGACATTATTGTAGTACCAGACTAATTTGAGCTGGGTTTCATTCGCATCACTACCGGACATACCGTAGTAAACTTTGCTCATTCCGTCCGGTGCCATTTTGATAATGCGGTCTGAGAGTTTAACCAAGGCTTCATTGGTGTGCCCAACATAGGTATGGTAATAAGCCAACTCTTTCGCTTGCTCGTATATCGCTTCCGCCATCTCTTTTCTGCCATAACCAATGTTTACGCAATACAAGCCAGCAAATCCGTCGATAAGCTCAGTGCCTTCTGAGTCGGTGATTCGAATGCCTTGTCCGCTTGATATGATTCTGCCCGGAAGCTCACCAGCCGAGTATTGCTTGAGGTGGGTTGAGGCATGAAAAACACGTTGACGATCGATCTCCAGTAGTTGTTGTGTTTTATTGTTCATAGTCCTTCTCCTGTTTATCTCCAACTTTCTTGTCTCAACAGCCACTCACGCTAGGCAGGTTGCCTAAGCAGCAATATTTAATTTCGCTGAATTCTTCAAAGCCATGATGACTTCCCTCGCGTCCCAATCCTGACTGTTTTACGCCGCCAAATGGGATAGGGTGGCCAGTCATCTTGACTGAGTTGACGCTCACCATGCCAAATTCCAAACCACGCATACATCGCCAGATCTGGTGGATGTCATGTCCATAAACGTAGGCGGCGAGGCCATATTCGGTGTCGTTACTCATGTCTATCACGGTGTCTAAATCTTGATAGGGCAGCACGCCAGCGACGGGACAAAAGTTTTCTTCGCGGTAGACGGCCATTTCGGGCATCACATCGGCAAGCAGGGTTGGCGCAAAGAAGTTTTCACCCGGTACTGAGTCGTGATAACCCGCAACCAATCTCGCGCCTTTTTCAAGTGCGTCACGAACTAAATCGTGAGCTTTGTCCACCGCGGCACGATTGATCAGAGGTCCCATATTGGTCTTGTCGTCTAAGCCGTTACCCAACACAATCATGCTCATGTGTTTAGCAAAGGCTTCTAAGAACGGCTCGTATTTATCCTGCGGAACGAAAATTCGGTTTGCGGCCAAACAGTCTTGTCCGGCGGTTTGGAATTTAGCCTCTACGGCTGCTTTGGCTGCGGCTTCGACTTCCATATCGGGCAGGACGATAAAAGGTGCGTTCCCACCTAATTCCATACTGCATTTCTTTACCGTTTGTGCCGCGTCACGCAGGAGCAATTTTCCTACTCGGGTTGAGCCTGTGAACGACAGGGCTTTTACTTTATCGGAGTGACACAGCGTCTTAGAGATCATGGCAGCGTCACCGGTGACCACATTAAAAACACCCGCCGGAAACCCAGCTCGATCGGCGAGCTCTGCCAAGGCTAACGATGAAAATGGTGTTTCGCTCGCAGGCTTGATTATCACAGGGCAACCAATCGCTAATGCGGCCGCAGCTTTTCTCGTCACCATCGCATTAGGGAAATTCCATGGCGTGATTAATGCTGCAACCCCAATAGGCTCGCGAATTGTCGAAAGCTGGGCATTAGGTATATGGCTGGGAATGGTTTCACCGTAGCTGCGGCGTGCTTCTTCTGCAAACCAGCGAATAAAAGACGCGCCGTAGTCAATTTCACCAAGTGCATCGCCTATGGTTTTGCCTTGCTCCATCACCATTAAACGGGCGAGATCTTGTTTGGATTGCAGTATCAGATCGTGCCAACGCATCAAGACTTCAGCACGTTGTTCTGCCTGCATTTTTCGCCACTGACGAAAGGCACGCTCAGCATCATCAATCGTTTGGTAGAGTTGCTGCTGGGACAGTCGGGTGGTATATCCGATGATGCTGCCGTCGGCAGGATTATGAACGGGATGGAAACTATCGCCACTTGTCCACTTGCCATTAATGTAGGCGAGTCCTCTCACCAAGCGTACGTCTTCCATGATTGCCATCATGTCATGCGACGCTTTAACTTCGTCGCCATGAAAGTTATGAAGTGCTGCCATAAGTCCCTCTCGAACATCGTTATCCATAGTTAAACTGTAATCGAGGAGGGGGTTAAATTATTTCTGATGCGAAAGGCAGAACCGCGAGGTTTTTCTTTATAAAGACAGAAAGTAGCGTTTTTTTCTGCTGAGATCAGATTTCACTTTTCCTTTCAGAACAGAACGTTTTGCTTGATCTCTAAGTTACCAGAATCGCGTTTGATGGTTTTAGTGACGATGTAGGTGAAGTAGCGTTCAATGCCGACTTCTGAATCCAGCCAGTTGTCGATCAGCCTCTGGTATTGGTCGATATCTTCGGATTGAACCTTGAGGATATAATCAACGCCGCCGCCTGTGGCGTAGCAATCGGTCACTTCAGGAGTATGCTTTACCAATTGCTCAAAACGTCTGAACGCCTGTGCGTTGTGCTCTTTGAGTGAGACTTCCACCATGACGGACGTTCGTTTAAACAGCACATCGGTATTCACTCTGGCACCATAACCTTCGATGATGCCGGCTTCTTCAAGTTTTTTCACACGTTCCCAGCACGGGCTGACGGACAGGTTAATTTCTTCTGCAAGATGAGATTTGGTGATGCGGCCATTGTCATGCAGAATCTGTAGAATTTTGACGTCGTAGCGATCGAGGCGCATGGTTGGTCTCCTCTTGGTTGGGACGAAATGCTGATGCTGTTTAGCTAGCCGTTTAAGTTAATACTCCGCAATCCTTCGCGATGACGGCGAGAGTGTCACCAATATTCACCATAGCAGGAAAACGGCGTGCAGCGAAAATGCCATCTCTCTCGGCGCGATATTCTACTGGCACTTCGCCAGTTCGTTCTGTTGAATAGATTCTTACAATGACATCACCTTGTTTGATGGCATCACCAAGTTCAAACCGGTATTCCGCTATGCCTCTGTGCTGGCTTTGGACATAACAGTCTGCATCTGGCATGTCGAGTAACTGGATTGGTTGATTGGGCTTTTCATAATCGCCAGAAAGGTTGCCAGCAAAACGCAGGAAATTACGGATACCGCGATCGGCATATTGAATAGTTTGTGGTGTGCTGGTACCGCCTCCGCGCAGTTCCGTGGTTACAAAGACTTTATCCTGAGATTCAACCGCGGTGTCATACAGACTGGTGGCATCCATTTCGAGCATAATCATGGTGTAAGGTGCACCAAACATTTTCGCTCCCAATATGCAGGCTTCTTCCTGTTCTGGATTATCTAAGCGATGTGCGGCGGCAAAAGGGACGATGTCTAACGTTTTTCCCCCTGAGTGAATATCCAGAGCGAAATCGCACAATGGCACCAGATAGCGGGTGAAGTAGTCGGCGATTTTCTCTGTGACTGTTCCCGACGGGTTGCCGGGAAAGCTGCGGTTTAAGTTACCTTTATCGATAGGGGAAGTGCGGGAAGCATTCTGGACCGCGGGCAAATTCATCATTGGGACAATAATCACGCGCCCTTGTATCTGCTCAGGCTGTAATGAACTCGCCAGCTTTAACAGGCTGGTGATCCCTTCATATTCGTCGCCATGATTTCCCCCGGTTAAAAGTGATGTTGGACCCGGGCCATTTTTTATCACGGTTATCGGGATCATTATGCTTCCCCATGCGGAATCGTCATGGGAGTAAGGCAGGGTCAGAAAACCATGTTGGGTACCTTCTCGGTCAAAGTCTACGGTGGCTGTGATCGAGCTGTTTTGCATGCAAACTCCTTTTTCTTTGCTAAGTTCTTCGTTTCAACCCTTTCTAATCAGTGTTTAACAAACAAGTGGCGGGGAAAATCACATAATGTTTTTGCGCCAAGGCGGGTAATAACAATGCTTTCTGTGGTCTCTAGGCCCCAGTCTTTAAACCATAGGCCGGGCATAAAATGGAACGTCATGCCCTCTTTCAAAACGGTTTTGTCGGTGTCGCGAAGACTCATGGTCCGTTCGCCCCAATCGGGTGGATAACTCAGGCCAATGGGATAACCGCAACGAGCGCCTTCACGGGAAAAGCCTGCTTTATCGAGGACTTTATTCAAAGCGTTGGCGATATCAGCACACGTGTTGCCGGGTTTAGCGACTTCTAAACCTGCTTCAAGACCTCTTGTGAGCGCTTCGTCGGCACGTTTAAACTTGTCATCAGGTTCGCCTAAGAAAATAGTGCGGGATAGAGGGCAGTGGTAACGCCGATGTGCACCAGCGATTTCAAAGAAGGTCCCTTCCCCTTTTTTGAACGGCCTGTCGTCCCAGGTTAAGTGAGGCGCGGAAGCATCAGCACCCGAGGGCAATAGCGGAACAATCGCGGTGTAATCACCAAAATGATCCTCATGACCAAGGACCGCCTGACGGTTAATCTCTGCAACCAGATGATGTTTAGGCAAGCCTGGTTCGATCATATCAAACGCGACACGATGCATGTTCTCGACAATACGCGCAGCGCGGTACATGTAGGACAACTCTTGGTCCGACTTTACGGCACGGCACCAGTTAACCAGACCCGTTGCATCGAGCAACTGTGCGTTCGGCAAGTGATCAATCAATGACTCATAGGCGGTTGCACTAAAGTAATAGTTGTCTTTTTCTACGCCGATACGACCGCGATCCCAGCAACGTGGCGTCAATACAGCTTCAACCAGATAATCCATCGGGTGCAGAGGTGGATTCATGACGTAATGGTCGGGGTAGGAGGCAATGTTTTCTGCCGACATATACGCGGTTCTGTAAGCGCCATTCGCGTCTTGGCAACGCCCGAACCATATTGGTTCACCTTCAGGCCCTACAATCACACATTGTGGTACATAGAAAGACCAACCATCATAGCCAGTTAGCCAAGACATATTGGATGGGTCATGGATAATGAGTACATCCAATTCTCGTTCGAGCATCGATTGTCGAACTTTGGATAAACGTTCTTGGAATTCCTCCAACGTAAAATGCATAGTAATGCCTCTCATACACTCTCCTTGTTGAAAATCCGATGCTCTTGGCCCTCGGAAATGAGGTCTCTGTTCTCCTATTCAGATCGCTTGGATCTGTCGCAATCTTTAACCATGGCTTGGAATCGATGGTTAAAAATATCGGTGCATTTATAAATTCCTCGTTATTCTTGATACTTATCAATAAAGACAATTGTGGTTGAGATTTGTACTCAGTGCTGCATTTTTTAATGTAAAAAACACTGTCAAAGGTTTTGAGACAAAGGAGTGTTATCAGAATTGGAACTAATAAGATTCTGTATTTTCGTAAATTTTTGAGGGAAGACTGTGAACTAATCACCTCTGAGTAAACGGGAGATATTGAGCGAGTTGGAGATAGGATTAGGGACGAGTAGGAAGTATTTTTGCCTTATCTAGCCCGCGCCGATAAAGGAAAGCAACGCGCGGGTTAGTCAATTTTTAGGTGTCAGAGAGCGATCAATTCAATTTTTGAGTAGATTCTCTTACTTGCAGCGAGCCCTGATATTGGAAGTGTTTTTGAACGGTCTGCTGTTCTTTATTCAGCGTCAGTGCGGTAGTGATAGCATCGCGCGTGAGTTCTAAAATAGGCAGTTCCACGGTTGAAATTCGCGGTACCATAAAACTCGCTGTTGGGTCACCATCGATACCAATGACTGAAACATCTTCAGGAACTTTTAGTCCTTTGTCATGCAGTGCACGAATTGCACCGATGGCCATGGAGTCAGTACACGAAAAAATAGCGCTAAAAGGTATGCCGCTATCAATCAGTTTGATTGTTGCATCGTATCCACTTTCAGGATTGCTCTGGCCTTCATAAACCAGTCCGTCATTTACTTCAATGTCATGTTTGATCAAGGTTTCTTTATAAGCCGAAAGACGCTTTTGTCCTGTGCTACTAGACATTGGAGTAGTGATACAAGCAATCTGTTTATGGCCAAGATCTAAAAGGTATTGAGTTGCGACACGTGCCACTTGCTCTTGATCGAAATAAAAGCTGAATAGCTTTTCATCGTCTAGAGCGCGATTGATGACGATAAGTTGGGTTTTCATTTCCTGCTGCAGAGTAGAAAGTTGCTGCTCAGACAAATGACGGCTGTAAATCAGAATAGCATCGCAGTTATGAGCGTTAAGGGAGCGCACTGCTTCCTCTTCGCCCTCTACATTGTCGCTGCTGTTCATCACAAACAATTTCTTGTCAGCTTTTTGCATGTCCATCGCAGCTTCTGTCAGCATGGAACCAAAATAGTGACTATCAAAATGAGGGAGAACTAAACCGAACGTATTGTAGCTGTTTGTTGCCAAAGCACGCGCAAAAGCATTAGGTTGATAGCCTAAAGATTTCATAGCCGCTAACACAGACTCACGAGTCTGATCTTTCACATATTCGCTTCCATTTATAACTCTGGATACGGTTGCCTTTGAAACACCTGCAGCTTTACATACGTCTTTGATTGTCGCCATTTTTTTATTCCCAAATACTTTGGTTTGACAGTTTACACTATTTGTCTGAGCGAAGGTAAACCGTTGTCTTATTTTAGACGTAAGTCCAATACACACAGATTCATCACGAGGCATAAGAGCAAAAAATTGTCTGGTTTTGCTTGTCCTCACAGTTTTCTGAGAATTATATTACTCTAACTGTAACCGGTTTCAATTGTTGGTGTATGCTAGTTATGAGCAACAGAAGTCTCTTGATAAGTATAAGTACATTTATGCTTTGCTATTCAGTGATCTGACGGTAATGACTCCTACAGGATTTCCCTGTCAAAACAACCTAGTTCGAATCCTGCATCTTAAAGTCATTTTGATAACACTTTTCATAATTAAGGAACAGGAAACCATTTTGATAGAAACAATTATTTTTGATATGGACGGCGTGCTGGTTGATTCTGAGCCGTTCTGGCGCAAGGCGAAAGTCAACGCGGTTGCACGTTTTGGGGGGCAAATCACCGAGCAACTTGCTTATCAGAGTACCGGTCTTCGCATCGATGAAATCGCCAATTATTGGATACGCTACTGTAATTTAGATCCGAAATGTGCCCCTGATCTTGCAGATGCTATTTTGACGGAAGTGATCGGACAAATTAAGACGCACGGTCAACTTCTCCCGGGCGTGAAAGAATCTTTGGATATACTGGCCAAAACGGGTTTGAAAATTGGCTTGGCTTCATCTTCACCTTTACGCCTAATCGAAGCGGTGCTGGAAACATTTGAAATCGGTAAGTATTTCTCAATCTATGTCTCCGCAGAGCATCTGCCGTATGGAAAACCTCACCCTCAGGTGTACATGGACGCGGCAGTGAAGTTGAACACAGAGCCTCATAACTGCTTGGCTATTGAAGACTCAGTTAACGGTTTGATTGCAGCGAAAGCCGCAGGTATGACCGCCATTTGTGTACCTGAACCGGGGCAGGAAATGAATCCACGCTTTGGCATTGCAGATATCAAGCTGACCTCTCTTGAAGACTTTTCTACGTCCAAAGAGGTGGTGAAACTTCTTGGTAAATCAATTGCTTAATCTTATACGGATTAGGGATTGGCTGACGGCATTCGCTGCAATTTAGGTTAAATAAAAGGGCTTCCCCTAGGATCTGGAGAAGCCCTTTGTTGTTCCTAAAATATCTGCTTTGACTTAAATCTGTGATCTGCGGTCGTGGTTTATGAGCGAACTTCAGGACAAAAAAATGCACCCTTCGCCGGGGCTTAGGGTGCATTGTTCTATCTATAGTTTCTCGCTGGTGCTTTACAGTTTTTCACCGTTGCTGTTGATGACGTCTTTGTACCAGTAGAAGCTCTTCTTACGGCTACGGCCCATGGTTCCTGTGCCATCGTCGTGACGATCGACATAAATAAAGCCATAACGTTTACGGTATTCACCCGTACCGTAAGACACGCAGTCGATGCAACCCCAAGGGGTATAGCCCATTAAATCAACACCGTCGTAGTTAACCGCTTTCTGCATTTCTTCAATATGCGCTTTCAGGTAATCGATTCGGTAGTCATCGTTGATTTCGCCGTTTTCTTCCACTTTGTCAATCGCACCAAAACCATTTTCTACAATGAATAATGGCTTGTTGTAGCGCTCATACAGTTCGCAGAGCGAGTAGCGCAAACCGACAGGGTCAATCTGCCAACCCCATTCAGAGGCTTGAACGTATGGGTTCCTAACGCTGCCGGTAAAGCCGCTCATTGATCCTTCTGTAGTTTGTTCCGCATCAGCTTTTACCGCGACAGACATGTAGTAACTAAAGCCAATATAGTCGCAAACGCCTTCTTTTAAGATCTCCAGATCGCCGGGTTCCATCTTGATGTTGTAGCCTTTGCGTTCCCAATCTTTCAGTGTGTATGCCGGATATTCGCCGCGCATATGGACATCGCTGAAGAAGAAGCGGTTACGCATCGCTTCTTGAGCTAGCATGACGTCATCCGGATTACACGAATATGGATAAATAGGTACCCATGCAACCATACAGCCAATTTGGAAGTCCGGGTTGATCTCATGACCCAACTTGACCACTTTTGCACTGGCTACCATTTCATGGTGAACCACCTGGTACATGCACTCTTCAGGCTTTTCCTCAACCGTGTAATCCACGCCTGAGTTTGAGTAGCCCCACAGAGGTAAATGCAAATCGCGTTGGTTATTGATTTCGTTGAACGTCATCCAGTATTTCACTTTGTTCTTGTAACGACGCATAACCGTTTCTGCGTAGCGAACAAAGAAGTCGACCACGCGGCGATCTTTAAAGCCCCCGTACTCCTTCGATAAATGCAGCGGCATTTCAAAGTGGGATAGGGTAATGACTGGTTCAATACCGTGTTTTAATAGCTCATCGAACAGGTCATCGTAGTACTGCAAGCCCGCTTCGTTTGGTACTAACTCGTCACCTTTAGGGAAAATACGTGGCCAGTAGATCGACGTACGGAAACATTTAAAGCCCATCTCGGCCAGCAGTGCAACATCACCTTTGTAGTGATCGTAGAACGCGGTCGCTTCATGGTTTGGGTAGTGGTAACCTTCTAACACACCATCGGTAATTTTACGTTGAGTGCTTACATCACCACCGGACAACACATCTACGATACTCGGACCTTTACCATCTCGGTCCCATCCACCTTCAACCTGGTGAGCTGCGACTGCGCCGCCCCATAAAAAGTTTTCCGGAAAAATACTACTCATCTTTACTTACCCTTAAGCCATTTGAATAACAGGCTGTCCAATTTCAATTTGTTTGTCTTCTTGATCTTGCTCGATCAGTTCAAATTCGTACTCATCACTGTTCATTACGATAAACGGTGTGGTTGTGTCATAACCCGCGTTAGCAATGCTTTGCAGATCAAATTTGATCAGTGGGTCACCCGCTTTAACTTGTTGGTCAAGTTCGACCAAACATTCAAAGAATTGACCTTTTAGTTCTACGGTATCGAGTCCGACGTGAATCAGTACTTCAGCACCATTGGTGGATGTCATTCCGACGGCATGCTTAGTCCCAATAACCGATGAAATCACAGCGTCACATGGGGCTCTCACAATTCCTTCTGCTGGTCGGATAGCGACACCATCACCCAATAACTTTTGTGAAAAGCTTTCATCGTTAACGCTTTCAAGAGGAATAATCTCGCCTTTTAATGGGCTAACTAACGTCGCTGTCTTTTTCATTACAGGCGATAATTCTGGCGTTACGTTTAAATCATTTTTTTGCTTGTCTTCTGCTTCTACTGGATCTTCAAAGCCGACAAAATAAACCAGAGCGATGGTAACAACGATGGTGATGCCTGTGCCCAGCAGTGCACCAGTAAATGAACTTGGGTTATCTGGGTTAATCGCGTTAACTACGGTCAGAATGCCTGTCAGCCCTGCATAAGCATAGTAGTACGTGTTGAACAGGCTCGCGACCGCTGCACCAATTGCGCCGCCGATACAGCCGCAGATAAATGGTTTTTTCAGTCTTAATGTCACACCGTAAATTGCAGGTTCGGTAATGCCGAAGAAGCCTGTGATGCCTGCTGAATAGGCGGTCGTTTTCATGCGAGTATTACGAGACTTTAATGCGACAGCGAAAGCGGCAGCCATTTGTGCCACAACGGCGATACCACAGAAGGCCTGAATTGAGTCGTAGCCAAAGTTTTCATAGTTTGCCAAGACGATCGGAGTGGTGCCCCAATGTACGCCAAAGATAACCAATACTTGCCAAATACCACCAATAACAGCTGCTGCGACGACGGGTGCAACGTCGTACAGTGTGTTGTAGCCAGTTGCAATCAGGCTTGCCACGAAGCTGGTTGCAGGGCCTATTAATACCAGTGTCGCAGGAACCATGATTAACATGCAAAGTAGGGGCGTGAACAGTTCACGAACGACATCAGGTAGGACGCGTTTAATGTATCTTTCTACATAGCTCAATGCCCAAACCATGAAAATAGGTGGTAGCACCGATGCGGTATAAACGGTTTTCGCCAGCGGTAAACCTAAAAAGGTTATTAATTCACCATCAGCGATTCGCGACGCCATGTCTGCCCAAGATGGATTGATGAGTGCACATGAGCAAAGAATCGCAATAAGAGGGTTACAGTTAAAATGTTTGGATGCGGTGATGGCGATAAAAACAGGAAGAAAGACAAACGGTGTCCAGGACATGAAGTTCAGAACTTCAAATGCGCCAGTTCCGGCAACGCTTGGAGCCAGATAGTGGACGAAAATCAAAGCGCCCTGCAAGATACCAGCAGCAGCAAGAATATAAACAAAAGGAGCGAAGATGGATGACATCGACGCAATAATAGCGTCCATGAGTCGCACTTTTTCAGTACTTTCGGACATCAATGACGTATCAACTAACGATGACATTGCGGCATAAACATCTTGTACGTGAGTACCGATAACAACCTGAAACTGCCCGCCACTCATGACAACCGTAATAACGCCTGGCATTTCTTTAATTTTGTCAGCAGCACCATCAGGCGTTTCCTTTAACACCAAGCGCAGACGGGTCGCACAGCGTGAAAATCTCGTGATATTTTCTTGTCCGCCAACTTGCTCAAGAATGTCTTTCGCAAGCTGAGCATAATCTCTTACCGCAGCCATAATATTCACCTTTCCCTTTATTATATTCACTTACAGCTAAGCTTTTGGAACCGGTTTCAGAATAGTTCTAAAGCGCTTTTTACATCAATAGGGATAAAAAGCAATAAAGAATTGGATCACAGAAACAATCGCCAGACGATTTAAAAACGCTATACGGATCTCTTTTTCTGGCGTTAAGAACACATTCAAGCGCGGCATTTAGGGTAAAAAACAACCGAAAATGATGATGCCAAACGTTGGAGTTGGGTTCATTTTCGTCATCAATCAGCCTTAAAAAATATTTTTATGTATCATTGTAACCGGTTTCATTTTGTGTTGTATTGTATAGAAATACATCTCGGAACTGAAGTGAACTTAGGTTTGAGTTGAGCATTAAATATATTAACTTATTGAATAATGGTGAAATAAATGAGCAATAACGTTTTTCCAGAAGATTTTATGTGGGGTGGTGCAACCGCAGCAAACCAATTTGAAGGGGCATGGAACGTAGACGGTAAAGGACCAAGTACAAGTGATATGTTTAGTGGTGGGACTCATACCGTTGCTCGCCGAATCACTCGTACTATTGAAGAAGGTGTTCACTATCCTTCACATGAAGCCATCGACTTTTATCATCGCTTCAGAGAAGACATTGCCTTGTTCGCTGAAATGGGCTTTAAAACTTTCCGTTTTTCAATTAACTGGACCCGAATTTTCCCTACCGGTATGGAGCTGGAGCCAAATGAAGCGGGTTTGAAGTTCTATGAAGACGTTATTGACGAGCTTAAAAAATACGATATTGAGCCATTAGTTACGATTTCACATTACGAACTGCCATTTGGCCTAACTCAAGAATATAACGGCTGGGCCGGAAGAGAAGTTGTCGATTGCTATACGCGTTACGCGGAAACACTGTTTAAGCGCTTCAATGGCAAAGTGAAATACTGGTTAACTTTCAACGAAATCAACATCGGTACGATGCCTATCGGAAACTACTTAGGCTTGGGCATCCTTAACGAAGGTACCGAAGACTTTATTAGTCAGGTTGACTACCCGCAGCTACGTTTTCAGGCTCTGCATCACCAGTTTGTCGCCAGTGCAAAAGCGGTAAAACTGGCTCATGAGATCAATCCTGAGAATAAGGTTGGTTGTATGATCTGCTTCCTGACCACTTACCCGTTCACGTGTAACCCTGAAGATATTGTACTTGCTCAAGAACACATGAAAATGCACAACTACTTCTGCGGTGATATTCAGGTGCGCGGTCAATATCCGTACTACGCAAAACGCTACTTTGAAGAAAATAACATCGAAGTGAAAATGGAAGCGGGCGATGCAGAGATTCTTTCTGAAGGAACCGTCGACTACTACACACTAAGCTACTATATGTCGAACTGTGTTTCCGCGGATTCAAGTAAGGAAACGACTTCTGGTAACCTGATGGGCGGTGTTAAGAACCCATATTTGCAAGCATCAGACTGGGGATGGCAAATTGACCCAATTGGTCTGCGTTACACACTGAATGAAATCTACGCTCGTTATGAGGTTCCTTTGATGGTGGTTGAAAACGGTTTGGGTGCATTCGATAAAGTCGAAGAAGATGGCTCAATCAACGATAGCTACCGTATTGATTACCTGAAAGCGCATATTGAGCAAATGGGTGAGGCAGTAAAAGACGGTGTTGAATTGTGGGGTTACACACCTTGGGGTTGTATCGACTTGGTGAGCGCATCCACTGGTGAGATGGAAAAACGTTACGGCTTTATTTATGTCGATAAAGACAACAAGGGTGAAGGTACCTTAGATCGTAAAAAGAAAGCCTCTTTCGACTGGTACAAGAAAGTCATCGCTTCAAATGGTACAGAGCTTTAACGTTTACTTAAGTCGTTCAAGTAAATCAACCAACTGAAAGTAAAAGAGTGCTGCTATTAGCGCTCTTTTACTTTTTCTAATTTATGATCTTTTCGCCACTGACTCGGTGACTTACCCGTCCATTGACGAAAGTGACGACTGAATACCGCCGTTTCGGCATAGCCAAGTTGTAGGGCGATATCGGTAATACTTTGAATATTTTCATTAAGGCGACGTTCGGCCAGACTCTGCCTCACTTGTCTCAAGAGCCGGCTATAATTTTTCCCCCGCTCTTTTAATCGGATTTGTAGCATTCTCGGGTGCATGTCTAATGCTCTGGCAACCTGTTCAACGCTACACTCTCCTGTCGGCAATAATCGCCCAATCATATCTCTGGCTTGATCGCTTAGATTATCCGGATAGCGATTTTGCAGGTATTTAAGATGCTCCTGAAAGTGTCGATCTAACGCGTCTTCATCTTGATGGTTTCGAGTATCAAGCAGGCTCGCCTTGAGCATAATGCCGTTAAATTTCTCACCAAATCGAATCTTGGGAAGCGGGGCTGAGTTGTCGTTTCGGTTTTCCAAGCTGCCAAATTGAGTCAGGTACAGGGTGAAACTATTCATATCAATATTGAGTAAGTTCGCCATAAACCTAGCCATCTGCATGACACTCATTTGCATCAGTTGCGTTGTCACCTGTTCACTGTAGGTATCGATAGTTAAAGCAAGTTTCATCCAATCATCTTGTGGTGTCATCGAGAATTTAACACCGGAAGATTGCAAATAGAGGTAATCATTAGCACGTAATAATGCCTCTCTGACCGTTTCAGCGCGAGCGACCAGCATAGGTAAGTCACCTAAGGCATTAAAGCTTTGCCGTTGAGCCAATAAGACACCAAACATCGGTTCCTGACAACGTAGCGCTGCGACTTCCAGCAGTTCGGCCAGCCTCGAATTGGCGATGTAAGTATCGGGATCGCGGAACTGGGCAGCAGAAAGCCCTGCCTGTTTCATTATTTCTATCGGATTCTGTCCGTGTTCAGAAACTAAACTATCAAATTTGTCTGCTGCACCGCTTCTAACGATATACATATCTCGATTTTGAAATGTTAATGGTTTGTAAATCGCAATATATCAAATTTTATTCGCAAAAGGTCAAGTGAGTGTCAATGAGTTGATCTAAGTTACATTTTCATAACATATCGTAGAAGGGAAGCTAAATGGAATTGATGAACAAAACTGCGATCGTCACTGGTGCCGCTGGTGGAATTGGTCAGGCCATCGTAGGCAAGCTACGTGAGCAGGGAGCGAACGTGCTGGCTGTCGATATTTCAGATCAGTCGCTTGACGTTTATAAAGACGCTGACCCGAAATCATTAAAAACCTTTTCGGCGGATGTGACGGATTTTCAGCAAGTGGAAGCCATGGTCAACTACGCTGTCGCGGAGTTTGGCAAGCTGGATATCATGATTAATAACGCTGGCATTGGTTTAGCCAAACCGCTGCTAGAGCATGATCCGGTCGCTGATTTTGAACCCGTTTCTAAGGTCAACCAAAACGGGGTTTACTACGGCATTTTGGCGGCAGGACGTCAGTTCCAGGCACAAGGCACACCTGGAGTCATCCTTAATACCTCTTCTGTTTATGCGCAAATGGCGGCGGAAATGACGTTCACTTACAACGTGAGCAAAGCCGCGGTCGACATGATGACAAAATGCGCAGCTTTGGAGCTGGCACCGTTGGGTGTTCGTGTTTGCGCCATCGCACCGGGTCGCGTGGATACACCAATGTTGCGCCAATATGAAGCGATTGGCCTTTGGGACCACATCCGCAAAGAGCAGATGCGCGATACCTTTACTCAGACAGAAGAAATCGCAAACGTGGTTGCATTTTTGGTCAGCGAAAAAGCGAACTGCATTAACGGTTGCACAGTCAGTGCATCAGACGGTTTCGAGAATTTTAAATACCCACTACTGGGCTAAGACGTGGAAGTCTAATTACAACAAAAGCGAGGAAGCAAGTTATGTCATTACCAGAAGTTATTCAGCATCAGGATTTTCTGTTAACTCTAAACACAAATGAAGAGTCAATCATCAAAGATGCACTACCGGGTGTCGATGTTTACCCGCTGTTTCTTGACCCAGAAAACGGCACTTGGGTAATTCGAGCGAAGTTTAAGCCAGGAATTACACTACCTAAGCACTTCCACACAGGCGTGGTGCATTTCTACACGCTAAGCGGTATGTGGCACTACACCGAATACCCAGATCAAAAACAAACGGCTGGCAGCTACCTGTACGAGCCAGGCGGTTCTATCCATACATTCCACTGTCCAGAAGAGTCAGGCGGTGCAGATGGCTTTATGGTCATCCAAGGTGCGAACATTAACTTTGACCAAGACGGCAACTTCATGAACATCATGGACGCGGGTTGGATCGAGCAAGTGGTTATCGCAACGGCTAAAGCTCAGGGCATCACACCGCGTTACATCAAGCCAGGTGCAATTGCAGCTTTAAGCGACGAGCTTGGAGAGTAATTCCATGACAACAATGAACAGTATCGTAATGCAGGATGGCGGCGTTCACCTGCAGCAGGTGGATGTGCCTAAACCAGCACCGGGCCAAGTACTTGTTCGTAGCTTAGCGTGTGGTATTTGTGGTTCAGATTTACACATCGCACGTCATACGGACGAAGTATTTGATGTTTACCGCGAGCTTGGTGTGATGTCAGAAAGCATGGATGACCATACACAAGTCATGCTAGGGCACGAGTTTTGTGCGGAAATCGTCGAATACGGTGATGATACACAGCAAGCTTTGCCAGTTGGTAGCCGCGTGACTTCTGTGCCGATCCTCATGAGCCAAAATGGCGCTGGTGTTGGTGTGACTCCGGGTATTCATGGTGCTTACTCTGAATATTTCTTGCTTGATGAAGCACTGCTTCTGCCTGTTCCTGAGAATGTACCTTCAGAAGCTGCCGCGCTAACAGAACCTCTGGCGGTTGGTTTGCATGCGGTGAACCGCAGTGACATTCAGAACGATGAAGTGGCATTGGTTGTGGGTTGTGGTCCTATTGGTCTTGCGGCTATCACGGCGCTTAAACTGCGTGGTGTTACCAATATTCTGGCGGTCGATATTCAAGATGAGAAGCTGGAACTTGCGAAAGAGTTTGGTGCAACGCGTACGGTAAATCCGACCAAAGAAGACGAAGTTGTCGTCGGTGCCGAAGTTGCAGCAGGTTCGCGTCTGGTTATCTTTGAGTGTGTGGGCAAACACACCTTGATTGATGACTTTATCCGCCGTGCTCCAGCAGGCGCTCGCATTGTAGTGACTGGTATTCATACCACACCTACGAGCGTCAACTATGCTTACGCTACAGTAAAAGAGCTTGATCTACGATTCTCTTACTATTATCAGCCACATGAGTTTGAGCAATGTCTTCAAGCCATTGCGGAAGGCAAAGTGCCATGGCAGAAAATGCTGACGGCGAAAGTGGGTATGGATGGCGTTGAAGGTGCATTTAAGCAACTTATGACACCAAACGACCACATCAAAGTTGTCATTGAACCTTGGCGAAATGGCGAGTTACAAGTCGTTTAATTTAAGTTGATTGCATAAGGGTTTTTACCTTACTCACGCCCCAACATACACTTGTGTTGGGGCTTTTTTATCTAAGTAATTTAGCTCGCTGAGTAATACCTGAGATTAAATCAAGGTGTGGCTCGGATGTTTCGCGCCGATGACGATAAATTCCTACCGTTCCCGGTTTTGGTTCGTTTTCCATTCTTAGACATTGCAATCCAAAGGATTCGAGATAGGGTTGCAAATGACGGGTATATGACATGACCGCGACACTCTCTTTCAACATATCAATACTGGCAAGTAACGAATCCACTTCGTAGGTTGGCCTGTCGTCCAATTGTTGTCTTTCGCGCTCATTCTGCTTTGGAATGGGATTATCGATAACGTGATTAAATTTTTTCGCATCATAAGTGACAGAGAGAGCAGGGTACTCATGCAGCATTTCGTCTGTGACGACTTTTCCTAACAGAGGATGATCGGGAGAAACGAAATACGCATCCACGGTTTGAAATAAAGGAATAAAAGTGACATCACACTTAGAAGACAACCCGACGATTTCATGACCGATAAAAAACTCGATTTGTTCGTTGATCAAAGAATCCATTAGCCCGAGGTGATTACCAAACTCAACATGTGTAGATGCGGATGGCAATTTAGAAAGGTGATCATTAAGCGCTTGTTTTACAAACAACGGCCACCACGCATCGCCCGTTCCCATCTTTATCTTGCCGACTTGATATTGCCTTCTTTCTTCAATGCTCTGCATCATTTGGTTGTATTCGTGTTGCATCGCATTGCTGTGTCGATAAAGGATTCGGCCATATTCAGTTAAAACCATGCCATTGGGACGACGTTCGAACAGTGTTACGCCAAGATTCTCTTCAAGTTTCTTCAAATTACTGGTCACGGTCGGTTGACTAAGCCCCGCCAATTTTGCTGCGGCACTGATGCTTTGACAGCGAGCAACCAGTAAAAATTGCTGCAGAGATTTATCCATTTCTACTTACCCCTTTTTAAGCGCGGGGTATTTTGCACACTTTCATGGACGAATCACAAACTTGGCATTCAAATTTGTAGGAAAAATCTGAGATTCATAGATCTAAATCACCGTTGGAGGGTAGAGGTATAGATGCCATCTATAGCTAAGCGTTTTATACCTATTTTTCTCCTAAGAATGCGTTCTTTAGACTAACGCCCAAAATAACAATCTAAGGAATGAACATGAAACCGAGCTTTATTGCGCTTGCTGTCGCGTCTTGTATTGGTCTGGCTGGATGTGGCTCTGATTCGTCAGAGGTGATTGAACCTGTCGACAAACCTATTATTTCAGCAGATTTATATTTGCGAGGATTAAACGGGGATTGGGGCACGGCTGACCATGCCAAGCTAAACTATCTGGGTAACAATGAGTACGAAACCGTACTGCGCGTCGCTCGAGGTAGTAATCAGTTTAAGATTGCTGATCCGGGGTGGCAGATCCAATACACCTATTTTGAGGAGCCTGCGGCGTTTGATGAAGCTCAGGATTACTTGCCAAAACCCGATAGCAATGAAGCGTGTATGAACGATGATTGTAACTCGGAGATCACGTTTGCAGATAAAGGCTACTACAAGTTTTCTGTAAGCTTTGCTGATGAAAGTCGCGCGACCATGACAGTGACAAAAGCAACCCAAGAAGAAGCAGAAAAATACTACTCTGATGCGATCTTAGATCCCGCAATGGTTCACGAGGGGCATCAGAGTAAAGAGGTGAAACTGTTCGCCAACTATGATGACTCTAGCGACACCGTTACTTTCTCTGTGAAAGACCCTGCTGCAGAGATGCGTGAGTTTGGTATTTCAACCACCACCGAGCTAAGAGATGCTCTGGATCAGGGCGTGGTTGTTAATGAGCAAGCGGGCCCAAGAGTTTTGTCGGGTGATGTGGCGTTCGATGCGCTGTTTGCATTGACGATGAAAGAGCTGGATCAACTTGCGGTCTCACAAATCCAAGACGGCAATTACAACTACAACAACCCAATTGAAGCCGAAGTTTTTGAGACGGGCGCGAAATGGCACTATGTCTGGACGCGAGATCTCGCCTATGCTGCGGATCTTTCTCTTGCTCTTATGAACCCAACTCGCGTTCAAAATGGTCTGAACTTTAAACTGTCTGCTTTCCGCGAAACGACAGAACAACAGTACGATGGTGAGCAAATTGTACAGGATACTGGTACAGGCGGAAGTTGGCCCATCAGTACCGACAGAACCACTTGGGCTCTCGGTGCTGAACGATTACTTTCGGCGCTGGATGGAGAAGAATACAGCCAGTTTGCTGAACGCGCTTATAAAGCGATCAGCAACACGTTAGAGGCCGATCGACTTGCTGCTTTTGATGCTAAATCAGGACTTTATACCGGTGAACAGTCCTTCCTTGACTGGCGTGAACAAACTTATTCCAAATGGACGCCTGATGACGTGAATGCCATCGGCAGTAGCAAAGCGCTGTCGACTAACGTGGTCCACTACCGCGCGTTAAAACTTGCCGCGCAATTGGCCGAGCAATACGACTCGACTAATGCGGTGAAATACAGTGAATGGGCAGAGCAATTGAAGTCTGACATTAATGCTCAATTCTGGAATGCAGAGCGCGGCATGTATGTGAGTTACCTGTTTGACAACGGCAAAGACATCGCTATCGATAAATACGACATGCTGGGTGAGGCGCTTGCGATCATCAGTGGCATCGCGACAGACACACAAGCTAAGCAAATCATGTCGAATTACCCACACAGTGAGTTTGGTGTACCTGTTTATTTCCCGCAACAACCAGATGTTCCCGTTTATCATAACCGAGCAATCTGGCCATTTGTGACAGCCTATAGCTTGCGCGCGGCTCATCAAACTCAAAATGTTGCAGCGGCGAACAATGCGATTCATTCTCTGGTCCGTGGAACAGCAACCAACTTGTCGAACATGGAAAACCTAGAGTGGTTATCGGGCAAATCTTTCATTATTCACAGTGATCATGGTGAAGACCCAAGTCTTGATGGTCCAGTCATTAACTCTCAGCGTCAGCTGTGGTCTGTGGGTGGTTACCTGAATATGGTGGTGGAAACTATTTTTGGCATCCATACCGAAACGGGTCAGCTTGAGATAAAACCGTTTATTACCAGTTGGGTGCGCAATCACTTACTCGCTCAGTCTGATGAAATCACGCTGGAAAACTTTGCATTCAAAGGGAAAACTTACTCGGTGACGATTGAGTTGCCTGAAGTCAGCGAAGATGAAGCCGGCTACTATCCGGTAGAAAATGTCACTCTGGATGAAGATGGAAGCTACCGCGTGACATTAGGTGGATTGGTCAATGTTGAGAGTGAAGTAAAACTGGTCTCGGGCGTTGCACCATACGCCAGCGAAGATAGCCGTGTTTACTCGCCGCAAGAACCTACCTTGGTCGCGACATCTGCAGACAATTCAGTCAACATTGCTGTAGAGAGCAAATACAACGTGAACTTGTACCGCAATGGCGATTTAATTCAGTCTAACGTGGCTGCACAGACATACACAGATGTGCCAGAAGGTTTTGCTTGCTACATAGCGGAAAGCATCAATGATCAGGGGTTCCGTTCGAATCCAAGTCAGCCTGTTTGTATTGGTGAGGAGATTCGTATCAAACTGGAAGGGGATTATCAGCCTCTGAAAGAGGATGTCTCCGTTGTCACTGTAAACAAAGATAGTGGCGCAGTGAATGGGCTGGAGTCGTTCTCAGTACCATCAAGTGGTACTTACCAGTTTGATGCTTGGTACAACAATAATTTGGGCCAGCTTAATACGGGGATCACTAACGCCGTTAAGCTACTAGAAGTGACCAATGAGTCAGGCACCGTCGTTGGCCAAGGTTACTTGCAGATGGGGCATATTGGTGAAAACCAGGGCATGCGTTACTCAACTCAGGTTGAAATCGCGCTTGAACAAGGTATGACTTATCAGATTGCGCTGAAGGATCATTTCAATATGAGCTATCTCAAGTCGAATGAAACCTACATCTACGCGGGTGGCATTGAAGGTGAGCTGAATGAAGCCCAAATTGCGGATATTCGTATTACTCCTTTGAAATAATTGACTCGCTTGGCATAAAAACAAAGCCGCTCATGTGATGAGCGGCTTTGTGGTTTTCAATCAGGTTAATGTGCCAGAGGCAGAGTTAGTTTGCTGGTTGTGGACGAGCCTTGCGACGCTGACCCGATGGTTTATTGCCGGCTGGTTTAGCGCCTTGTGGCTTGCGACTACCTGCTGGCTTCCCGCCATTACCACTTTTATTTCCATTTGGCTTGTTGCCATTTGATTGGGTGTTTGAACGCCCTTGGCCTTCACGGTTACCTTTTGGTTTACCCGCTCCGGCTTGGTTAGCGCCATTTTTGTTGCCGCTGTTATTACCCTTGCCGTTACCATTGAAACGGCGCTTAGGTTTACCAGCAACGTTAGAGGCTTTTTTATCGGCAGGTTGCGCGTTGCTGCCTTCCGCTTGAGGTGCTTTTGGCTTTTTAGGTTTCTTTGGTTTTTTCGGCTTAATCGGACGCGTATCCAGTTTTGACTCTGGCACGACATTCGTTGGTGCGAAACCATCAAGCTCTTTACGTGGTAAAACTTCTTGGATCAAACGCTCGATCGCAAATAATTCTGGCGCTTCAATCGCACAAACCAGAGAGATCGCTTTGCCCACTTCGCCCGCACGACCAGTACGACCAATGCGGTGAACGTAATCTTCTGCCACTTTTGGCAATTCAAAGTTCACAACTTGTGGCAACTGAGGAATATCAATACCGCGAGCGGCGATGTCAGTCGCAACCAGCACACGAATTTCACCCGATTTAAAATCAGCCAGTGCTTTGGTACGTGCACCTTGGCTTTTATTACCGTGAATCGCTGCCGCTGGTAGATTTTGCTCTACCAGGAACTTAGCCAAGCGGTTTGCGCCATGTTTTGTACGCATGAATACCAGTACTTGTCGCCAGTCACCATCATTAATCAGCTTCACCAGCATCGGCGCTTTTTTCTTCACGTCTGATGGGTAAATACTTTGTTCAACGGTTCGTGCTGTAGAGTTTGCTGGGTTAACTGAGATCTCGACAGGGTTGTTCACCAAACCTTTCGCAAGGTCGCGTATCTCATTTGAGAACGTCGCAGAGAACAGTAGGTTCTGACGCTGCTTAGGTAGTAAATCGAGAATCTTACGAATATCGCGAATGAAGCCCATATCTAACATACGGTCCGCTTCGTCCAGCACCAGTACTTCCAGTTGGTCGAACTTAATTGCGTTCTGGCTGTAAAGGTCCATTAGACGACCTGGAGTCGCGACCAGTACATCCGCACCTTTACGCAGGCGCAGCATTTGCGGATTGATTTTTACACCACCAAATACCACGGCGCTCGTAAGCGGCAAGTGACGGCTGTACATGAAGACGTTTTCCTGTACCTGAGCCGCAAGCTCACGGGTAGGGGTCAGGATTAAAGCGCGAATATGGTTACTACGAACGCGAGGTCCATTGGACAAACGCTCCAGGATTGGCAGCGTAAAGCCTGCTGTTTTACCTGTACCAGTCTGTGCTGCTGCCATGACGTCTTTCCCTTCCAATATTGCCGGAATTGCCTGAGCCTGAATTGGAGAAGGGGTATCGTAGCCTTTTTCCTGAATAGCTTTAAGGATTGGAGCAGATAGACCTAACGAGGTAAAACCCATATGTATGATTCTCAATTGTCGAGTTAGATAACAACGCGTCGAAATTAGTTTCGCCGCGAAAAGTGCGACATTCTGAGGCTTTTATGCGCGAGCTTCAACTAATTCCGTATTTGATCGCCATCTCATTTTTGTAGCCACATTCAAAATCGCTCTTTACCTCAACTTAACTTGAGGTTCTAGAGTGAGTAGTAAGGACATGAAAGCGAGAAGAAAAAAGGAAAACACCAATGAAAAGTTACGTTGAACACGCCAATATCTCAGTAGTCGATGCGCAGAAGACCATTCAATTTTTAATTGCGGCAGTTCCTGAGTGGACAGTACGTGGCGGCGGAAAAATTGATAACTGGTTTGGTCGAACGATTGAATGGTTTCACGTTGGCGACGACCATTCTTACATTGCGATCTCTTCAGGAGGGAAAGGAGAAGCGAACCATTGGACATCGCAATTTACTGGCGTCAAACATGTTGGGATTGTAGTCCCTAATGTAGAGGCGCTCATCGAACGCTTGAGGCTCGCCGGGTACGAACTGGATCATAGAGGTGATGAGCACCCGTTCAGAAAGAACGTCTACTATATGGAAGATCACGGCATGCAGTTTGAATTTATTGAATATTTTTCTGATGTATATAGTGAGAGAAATGATTACTCTCACTAACTGATTTAAGACGCTTGGAGCAGGATTCACATCTTGCTCCTTTTTAAGTTACGTGCGGTTGGCTTGTGCTAAAAAAGCACTGGTTAGTCGCTGAAATAACGCGTCAACAGCTGGCCTATCTGTGATGTGATCGAATAATGGTGTGTGTACATCACCACGAATATTATCGTTGTGACCGCAGAGTTGGTTACACAGTCGCACTGGCTCAACAATTTTGTCGACATTGGCATCGATCAGGATGCAAGCCTGGGACAAGACGACTTTTCCTCCGCCTTTTTTAAGTAATACACGTTGTGCGGTTCCGACGACTTTTTGCCCTCCAATATTCAAATTGTACTCACCATCACAGTACGAGTATGGCGTCGCGTGCACGTCTACCTTCACGCCAAGTTGTTCAAAAAAGACCGTTAAAATTGAGCACAAATCGAGGTAGGCTTTTTTTATGTCGTAGGGTTGATCTTCTGGCCAGTGATAGATGTGAGATAGGTTGATGATTCCCGGAACTTGAGGAACTGGAGCACCACCAGTTTTACGAGAAAATAACTTCCAGCCGGTGTTGTCCAGAGCGTTTTTTAATTCTTCCGATACTGGCCATTTCCTACCTGCTGGTAATACTAAGGTCGGGCTTTTGACTTGCCAAAGAAGCAATACTTGCGAAAGCTGATTAGATTGAACCTGGGCGATTAGCTCATCTTCTTTATCAAAAACATCAGAGACTTCCGTTGCGACATAACGGATCAGTTTATTCTTTGCAGCCAAATATCATCCCTCACTTATTACCACCACTCGTTTTATCGCAGATACAAAAAGAATACTAGTTAGCATCTCATTGTTTGGGTTACTTATCTCATAGAAGAAGTGTCAAAGCTGGCTGGTTAAGCCTGCTTTGTTCTCTTTAGTTTGTTTCATCTCTATCTTCGACTAGTTTATGTCAGCCGTTGCGATAGCGATTAAGTCGGTAAATGACAATGAAAAAGGCTGTTCTGTGTTCAACGCCTTGGCCGGAAACTCTATGCTCAATTGGGCATGTTCGGGAGCCTTTTGCACAAGTCGCGTGACGAACGTGCGAGTTTCTCCAGGTGAAATAGATAGATGTTTACTCCCGTGAGAAGAGAGTTCTGCAATGCCTATAGTTGGTATGCTGTTACCATCATTATCTTCAATACTGAGCAGAGATTCAGGTCTGTATAGAAGGTTTCCGCTTTCATTACGATAAGCGCTAAACGTATTGAATTGAGGCTCTAACTTGCCCTCAGCGCCGATGTTCGTGACGGAGAAAGTTACGTTGGAACCGTCAAAGTCTTCCACTTTCACCATCACGTTATCGTTTTGATAGCTAGCAGCGGCAACTGCGCTAGAAGCTTCTTCGTTGTTTTGCTGGTCGTTATTGCGTTCGTTCGATTCGCTCGGTTGTTTATTGCTTTGCTTTTTGAACATAGCGTAAGACTGATCTGCCATCGCGATGAGTGCAGGGATGGAGTAAAGGGTAAGACCTTCTAAATGGTCAAAATCTATTTTCGCATGCTGGGTCAGTTTATTATTTGAAAACTGGCAATAACCATCGATAAGGCTGATCAATGCCAGCTCATAAGTGCCTTTCAATCGCTCTGCTTCCTTCGCGGCCAGATTTAAATTTGATCTCATCCTTTGAATGTCATTGAGAGTACGTTTGGGATAGCGGCCATTGGGCGAAACATCATTAGAAACCGATACCAGTTCTTCCGTTACAAACGGATTTTTTGCTGTCGGAATGACGGTAGTGATGTGGTTAGATTTCGTTATATCCTGACCGAGTAACATGACCATTTTTTGAGAGACTGAAGTTCGGTTGGTTGCAAGTATGTTGTTGCAGTTTGGCGATGTTGCCGCGTATGAGTAGTAAACGGGAAAGTAGGAAATTAGGACCGCTAAGCCCGTAACGACGAGTACTTTTGTTATTCGAGTTTTCATTCTGATAACCCCTCTGTCTCTTAGCGCGATAGGCTGACGTATTGCCCCCAGTCAACCTAATTGGTTCGCGCTTTCAGAATGGTTGTAATCAACTTTTAGTAGCAGGTTACCTTGTTATATTGCGTCTTCGTCACTTTGAAACTCTTTAAATCCGTATGTTCAAAAGTGCCTGATTTAGAGCGCATTAATGCTACAAAGTTGATGCCTTTTTCTGAAAGATAGACGCTACTTTTCTAACCATCAATATGTGGTTGAGAGCGTGAAGTGTGTCACATATCGATGCGCAAGAAAAAACAGTTACTTACTGTAGAAAGTTGATTTGAAGGAAAAATATATTTTTTGAAGGGAACTTTTTGTGGCACGAAGTTGGTGCTTAACAAATTAAAAAAACATCAACAGTAAGTGTTCTTCGTTGGGTAAGTAAATCTATGCTTATCGTTTGTTTAATGCGTCACCTAGGCAAGTTAAGGTAAGCGAAAATTCTTGAGCTGGCACTTTGGTAACGTTGAGTTGGAGAGCGGTTTGAGCTGGTTTTTATTTACCCACTCGTTACCTCTGATGAATTATGGCCTCAAAATACCTACTTTGATTAGCGGTATTTTGAGGTCACTTTGGAATTGGTTGTACAACATTCTTAGATGAGGCGCTAGAAGTTCGCTTCGGTATCTGTACCCACTGAAACGCTCAGCCCACTGACGGAATCAAAGATACTGAATGCCTCACCTTCTACAAGTCCATCTTCCGAATCATCGTTCGCAGTACATGTGTAACCGACAGAATAGGTACCAGGCTCGACAAAGCCGAATTCATACGTGTAGTCTGTATTGTTGTCGGCTAGTGAAACGGCTGCTGCTGCGATTGGGTCGACTTTTCCTTCAACGCCAGCAAATGGACCCATGTCTTCTTCGGCAACGTTACCTTCATATAAATAAACCGCTTGAGCATATCCGTTTCCAGTATCGGTATCGTTCACACAGCCTCCATACGTTGCAGCTAATACAACACCTTGGATATCACCAGTGGTGACCGTGTTAATCAATGATACTGAAGTTCGTTGAATACTATAACCTTCGTTTTGACCTGTACCATCTTTCAGGCCTCGACGCAGGTCAAATTCGACAACGTACTCATTGTTGTCTGGATTCACTGCGAATGTGTTATTGAAGAACAGAACCCCGGCGTTATCTTCTTTACCCACACCTTGTGGGCAGGCTCCATCTCCTTTTACCGTGAGTGGAATTTTGTTGCCTGTCAGTTCATCGACGACATAGGAAGGGTAATCGGGATGGTCTCCATCGTTGGCAAAAACACAAAGCTTATAATTACCGACAGGAAGAAGTTCGCCATCTAAAAGATCTTCCACATCACTGCCTTGTACGTCCAACAAGTTCACACTGAGTGGAATAGGATCTTCGCCTTCAAGAAGCAGTTCACCATCTTCGTCAACATAGTTCCCTTCTTCATCCGTTTTGTATACTTCAAAAATTTGAGGTGTTTCATCGTCAATAGATAGGAAAGCGACTTTGCTGAATGTAACGACCACATCGGAGACATCATCAATGGGAGCATCGGATACAGAAAGTGTTACAGGAGTTGTCGCGCTAACGGAATCGCTGTCTGAATTACAGCCAAATAGTGCCATCGCCACTGCGACACCGACTAAGCTGAATTTTACGGTTTTCATTGGATGTACCTTCTCGCTGGAATTCTATTAAATGTAGTCGAAAAAGTAGTGAACGTTTTAGATGTCCTAACGTTTCAGTTGTTGGCGTTAGTTAAGTAAAAGTGTGGGCAATTCGACGATATATTGCCCGATGTAATGCTATGTTTATTAATGCACTGCTTAAAATATGAGCAAACATATACATCAACCATCCACCAAGAGGTCTATATGTTAGGTGAAAATCACTCATTAACTCATGAATTTCCAGAACATTTGGATACCATCTCCCATCTGTCAGCAAATGATGCATCCTTTGCTGAAAACGTGAGAAACTACAACGCCTTGGATAAAGAAATACGTGTTTTGGAACTGCAAGGTAACCCCATTGATGATCACGAGATGAATATACTGAAACATAATCGTGCTGAACTGAAAGATTGGTTACATTCCAGGATCATGGGTGCATAGCCAGCTAATGAGTATCGGCTCGTATCTAGGCATACGAGCCTTTTTTATTTTTGAACTGGCAGATGCCCAGTCTTGACCCAAATCACCGTTTCTTCTTCGACAAATGGCGTGTGTGAACTCAAATGTGGATTTCGCATCCAGGTATGCTTGGGATAGATGCCGAACTCATCTTGAAACTTGCCAGATAAAACTAATATTTCTTCGCCACCAAAGTGTTGGTGTGCATGAAACTGTTCTCCTTTCGGCCATTTCACTAGCGCAACACGTTCATGACCAAATTCATGCAAAGGCATCACTTGCAGGCCGCCAATTCCGGGGAGCCACTCTGCCTTATTGGTATTGATGCGTACTTCCGCAAGATCTTGGGGATCAAACTGGTTCAGTTTTACCAAAATGACACACCCTTCGTTACTGAACGGAGCATGATGGCTACCTGGTGGGTTGCGAATGTAAGTACCAGCAGGGTAATCGCCATTTTCATCAGAAAACACGCCTTCAAGCACTAAAATTTCCTCACCGAACGGGTGATAGTGCGTCGCAAAGCGTGATCCAGCTTCATATTTTACAATACTGGTGGTGTGCCCTGATTCTTTCGCTTCACGCTCTAATGGTTTACGCCAAACGCCTTTGGCCGGGCTGGCAATCCATTCTTGCTGAGTTGTGTTAATCACAACTCTCTGAGTGAAATTCATATTCAACATGCTGAAATTCCGAGACCTATTTTTAGCAGTCCATATTCATTCTATACGTATCACACCCTAAACCGACTTAAAACCTACAGCAAGAGTGTATGAAAACTTGTTGGAAAAGGACGAATCCAAAGCTCCGACTAACGGAGGTACTGAAAAAATACTGACCAATTGTATCGGATCGCTCACAACTCGCTCTTAGAATTTATCTATAGTTTTACTAGCGACGCAAAGGCGTGCTAGAACGAGAAGCAAAAGAGAATACAGGAACAAGTGCTGAAGCGCAGGGTGTATTCTCAAAAATATAGGAACACCAAGATGAAACATGACAAAGTAGCCATTGTCACTGGTGCCGCTCGCGGTATTGGACGAGCGATTTGTGAGCAACTATTAGAAGATGGCTTTTATGTCATCGGGTTAGATATCTCTCCGGTCGAATGGAGCCAGTCATCACAGCTCACCAGCTATCAAGTTAACCTATGTGATTCCAAAGGGGTCAATGAAGTCGTAGAGAGCATCATTCAGCAACATCATCGCATTGATGTATTAGTTAATAATGCAGGTATTACTCGAGACGCTCTACTTCAGGATATGCTGGAGAAAGATTGGGACAGTGTCATCGATGTAAACCTAAAAGCGGTATTTTTATTAACGCAAAGTGTCGCTCCGGTAATGTTAAACCAAGGTACTGGCAGTATTGTGAATATCTCTTCCATCGTGGGTACTGATGGAAATATTGGTCAGAGTAATTATGCTGCCAGCAAAGGCGGTGTCATCTCAATGAGCAAAGGGTGGGCGAAAGAGCTTGCTCGAAAAGGCGCGCAAATACGTGTGAATTGTGTGGCTCCCGGATTCATTGTTACAGATATGACCAAAGACCTGCCTGAGAAAGTGATCAAAATGATGGAAGGTAAAACTCCATTAGGCCGGATGGGGTCCGTTCGAGATATCGCAAATGGTGTTGCCTTCTTAGCATCAGACAAGAGTGAGTTCATTACAGGACAAGTGTTAAAAATCGATGGTGGCTTAGTCTTATAGTCCTTCGCGCCGTCCCTTCATGGGGCGGCTATCTCCTGCCCCTAGCCATATCTGCTTGATTTATCTTATAGCGCTAAAGAAAAAACCATAACCAAAGGTTCTAATCAAACTCGTCTTGAGGGCTTTAAATTTATGGTTGCGACCTAATATTCTGTTTATGACCAAATGAATTCAAGACATGGGATTGAGTAACACACTACTGATCCTATCAGCCAAAGGCGCATTCAAACACGATAAGGAATAACAATGTCAAACGAGTACATACCACCAAAAGTTTGGACAAACGACAGTGAAAATGGCGGCCAATGGGCAAGCATCAACCGTCCGGACTCAGGCGCACGTCATGAGCAAGAGTTACCCGTTGGTGAGCATCCATTCCAGCTATATTCCATGGGGACACCAAATGGCCAAAAAGTCACCATTATGTTTGAAGAGCTGCTGGCTGCTGGTGTGAAAGAAGCGGAATACGACGCACATTTGATTAAAATCGGTGATAGTGACCAGTTTGGTTCCGGGTTTGTTGCGGTTAACCCAAATTCAAAAATTCCTGCGTTAGTCGATCGCTCTGGCGAAGAGCCGGTCAATGTTTTTGAATCTGGCAATATTCTTTTCTACTTAGCGGAAAAATTTGGCCTGTTCTTGCCTAAAGAAGGGGCAAAGCGAGCGGAAGTAATGAACTGGTTGTTTTGGCTGCAAGGGTCTGCGCCATATCTTGGTGGTGGCTTCGGGCATTTCTACGCCTATGCACCAGAGAAGTTTGAATATCCGATCAACCGATTTACCATGGAAGCGAAACGTCAATTAGATGTTCTGGACAAACGCTTAGCGAACAATGAGTTTTTAGGTGGCGACGAATACAGTATCGCGGATATCGCCACTTGGCCTTGGTATGGCAACCTAGTTTTGGGACGAGCGTACGATGCGGCTGAGTTTTTAGACGTAAACAGCTACGAGCACGTAGTTCGTTGGGCAAAAGCCATCGATCAACGTGAAGCAGTCAAACGCGGTCGTATTGTTAACCGAACTTGGGGTGAAGAAGGCGAGTATCTTGAGGAGCGACATAGTGCACAAGATATTGATGACGTGTTAAAGCTAAAACTTTAGGCTCAATCCTATTATCCTGCGTACCATTCACGAAATTGGTGCGCAGTTTTCTATTCTGTTCTACGATCAACTCGCATACTTGAATCCATCAATGATGAATTTATTAGTCAATACTGAAAAGGATTAACGAAGCGTTACGCTTAGCAACATTAGTATCAACACCGGAAAAGACTTTTCTATTTAAATCTAGTTTGAAAACATAAACGTCATTAATATCTGACATAAGTGACATTTATATTTCATTTCTATACTTCTGATTTTGCTTTTTAAATCGATTAATTAGTTGTTTTTCTTGTCTACTCTTATTTATTTTTCCAGCCATATTATTGACCCTTAGCTAACAATATAAAATCAAAGAGACGCAATACTATCGCTATTGAAAGTCATATTTCGTTGATTTTCATTGCCCCCTATTTTCCAGTTCGCCAGCATGAACTGTGTTGTTGTTATGTCCGCACACGTGTTTTTTATAACCCGCCTGAGTGCGGACGGTTTTTTATCTTCACTCACTACAGTATTAATGGCTGCTAGTGCAGTTTCGAGCAATTCTCTCTTCATTTTTCTGGTTAACGCTATATTACCCATTAACTAAACATGGTATGAGCTATGTATCATAAATGGGTGTAATCTTTGAAACTAATTCTCATGCTTTAGAATTATGTGGTCCGGATTATGTTTTGCAACTTAAGTTGCAGTTAGTAGTGAACTAAATGCCTATACTTTTGTGCATGTAGTTGCCCAAGTATGCAGGTGTGTAATGCACGTTGTCCGTTCATACTCAGTCAACTTTGTTTATCCAAGGAGGGAAGTGTATGAGAAACAAATGGGCACCGCTGTTTGCCTCACTTTTGATCAGTACATCAACGTACGCAATTGTTGTAGATGAAAATACTTATGTTCAGAAAACTCAACAGGATTTTGACGATAACTTTTCTTTTTTAGCTTCTGTTCGAGCCAGTATTTTCGCTGAAGATCACTCATGTGGTGGGACTATAATCAGTGAGCGCTGGGTGTTGACTGCTGCCCACTGTTTAGTTGCTTCTGATGCTAGTTTGGAAGATAGCAACTCGAACCCTGACGTGTTTACACTTTATGATGTGGCCAAACCTAAAGAAATCTCAATAACGGCTGGCAAGGCAGATTTGTCTCAAGTTGAGATATCTGACATCTATAAGGTCACTCACGTTGTGATACATCCAGATTATTATCCAGTGCAATCTGTTACTGTAGAAACAATCGATAGTACAGATAACACTGGTGAGACTGAGGTAATGGTCCTAGAGTCAACCGCATACCAGAATGACCTTGCTTTACTTTATGTTGAACGTGATTTTCCTTCAAACCTCGTCGGCAAGGTGAGCTTAGGTGATGTAAATAGCAATAGTAGATTGTCTGATTTAGGAGAAAGGTGGGACTCTGCTAATCCTGAACCTAATGTAAAAGTCGCAGGTTGGGGGACTGGTGGTGATTCTGATCCTGCAATTGGGGCTAGCACGACTGAATTTAGAGATACAGATGTTTCTTATTACCCTATGTCTCTTTGTTATGAACGCCTAGAGTCTGCTGAAGAAATGCCAATCTACCTTGAATCTCCGGTAGACCCTACGAAGCTATGTACGTTGCCGACACAAAGTTTTCCTATCGGTGACAACATATTTGGTAATGGTGCCTGTGTCGGCGATACGGGTGGTCCTTTATTACTGCCAAGTAGCGATGGCCTGAGCTTTACCCAAGTTGGTATTATCAGTGCTGGTCCAATCATTAATAGCGTCTGTAGCTCTGTTACCTTACCAACTTGGTACACCAACGTTTCTTATTACACAGAGTGGATTGACTCATACTTGGACAGTGAGCAACCTCCCGAAGCTGTTATCACCAAACCTGACTTTCTGATTGTTCCAGAGGAAACCGAAGATGGCGAAGATACGGTGACGGAAGGAGAAGAAGGTGAAACGGTTACAGAAACAGAAGACGAAGAAGTCATAGAAGATGAAGAGTGTAACGCCTCGATTGAAGGTCAGTACGTTGTTTTTTGTGATGACGATGAAGATGATGACAGTAGCGGTGGTTCTATCGGTTACATGTATCTACTGTTGATGTTACTTTTAGCGGCAAGCAGAAGAAAAGTTATTAACCGCTAGTACTAATAAACATAAAAGAACGCCCCGAGTTAAGTTAGGGCGTTCTTTTTTTAATTAAAGTGCTGCAAGAATTGTTTCTGCGTTGCTCACTTCAAACTTCTGTGGTTCTTCAACATTAAGTTTGGTCACGACACCATTATCAACAATCATCGCATAACGTTGCGAACGAATACCACCAAAACCGCCAGTATCCATTTCCAGACCAAGTGCTTTGGTGAAGCTTGCATCACCATCACCCAGCATCATAATCTCAGAGGCATTTTGAGCTTCACCCCAAGCGTGCATAACAAATGCGTCATTTGTTGCGATACATGCGATAAGATCAACGCCTTTTGCTTTTAGCTGGTCTGCTAGAACAACATAGCCTGGCAAGTGAGCTTCTGAACAAGTCGGAGTGAACGCACCCGGGACAGCAAACAACACCACTTTTTTATTCGCAAACAGCTCAGTTACGTCGTGATTTGCCATGCCATCGGCTGTTAGTTCACTGACAGTTGCAGAAGGTAGTGCTTGGCCTTGTTGAATCATAATTGTCTTCCTTTTGATATTCGTTATTTGTCTCAGTCAGTCTAGCGCTTAAGTTGAACATTAACCACTGAGGGTTTGTAAGGGTATACCCAAGTATTATTAACATTCTGAATTAAATCGGAAAGTCATTTGAGTATACACATCAATTTATAACGATTTAACGAG
The DNA here is from genome assembly GCF_035621455.1 of Vibrio natriegens NBRC 15636 = ATCC 14048 = DSM 759. Classification (NCBI taxonomy): domain Bacteria; kingdom Pseudomonadati; phylum Pseudomonadota; class Gammaproteobacteria; order Vibrionales; family Vibrionaceae; genus Vibrio; species Vibrio natriegens. Next base: position 565,427 of record NZ_CP141823.1, on the reverse strand, counting down.
TCTCAATTTCTATAAAGAAGAATGACTTTCAACGTAGTTTTTTACTTGAGAACGATAGCTAGCTTTCATTTCGTCATCAATAAAACTCGCTTCTATGGCGTTAAGCGTGAACTGCGCGATTTCAGCGTTGCTCATTGGGTGTGCCTGACTCACAGCGAGGAAATTGTCGGTCATGTAGCCACCAAAGTAAGCTGGGTCATCGGAATTAATCGTGACTGCAACGCCTTGACGGAGAAGATCGACAATGTTGTGCTGCTTCATGTCATCAAAGACACACAGCTTAATGTTCGAGAGTGGACAGACCGTAAGAGGCATTTTGCTTTCGATAAGTGAGGCAACCAAGGTTTTGTCTTCTACGCAGCGAACGCCGTGGTCAACGCGGCTGACTTCCAACATTTCAATTGCGTCAGAGATATTTTGCGCTGGGCCTTCTTCACCAGCGTGAGCAACCGTTAATAGACCCGCCGCTTTTGCTTGTTGGAATACGCGCTCAAATTTTGCTGGTGGGTGTCCCTTCTCTGATGAATCTAAGCCGACACCAATAATTTTATCGCGATGTTTGAGAACAGATTGTAGCGTTTCGATAGCGCTCTCTTCAGACAGGTGACGTAGGAAGCAGGCAATGATTTGAGAAGTAATGCCAAGTTGTTCCTGACCATCTTTTAACGCGCGGCTAATTCCGTTTATCACGGTATCAAAATCAATACCGCGTTCGGTATGAGTTTGAGGATCAAAAAAGATTTCCGTATGAATGACGTTATCGGCTTTGCAGCGTTCTAGATACTCCCAGGTCAGATCATAAAAGTCTTGCTCTGTACGTAAAGCATTAGCGCCTTGGTAGTAAAGGTCGAGGAAAGACTGTAAATCTTCGAACTGGTATGCTTCGCGTAATTCACTAGGGGTCGAGTACGGGATTTCAATACCGTTGCGTTTAGCAAGCTTGAACAGCAACTCTGGCTCAAGTGAACCTTCGATATGTAAGTGTAACTCTACTTTTGGAAGACCTTGAATAAATGCGTTCATATTCCACCTTTTGTGTATTGTGGATGCAGTTACTCTAAGAATAGGTATTGATAGAAATAAGTCGAACGCTATTACAAAGAGTAAGATACATCGTGATCTCAACTCTTCGTAATCAGCACTTTGCGGGAGCTGGTAGAGACCCCCAAACCATATCATTGGGGTTATACGAAGCAAACGGTTGCGATTATACGCAAAATTATCAATTTGACTAGGGGTTTATTGGTGACACTGAACAAGTGAAATAATCGGAGGATATTCAGTTAGGCTGTATAGAAGAGGATTGGGATAGAAAAGGCACTGTTCATGTGAGTGAAAGGCAGGCGGCGTTACCTTACACTTAACATGAAGAAAGAAGATGATGTTACTCTGTTAGAGATCAAATAATTTATCAAACTCTCTTTGTTCCATAATGTCTTCAATACGGCGTCGAGTTTTTTGCTTAATCGCTGCATTATTTTGCTCAGATTCTTTCTTTTCTTTTTCTAATTGTTTGTTACTTTTCTTAGCCATAAAAAGGCCTCCAACTTGAACGTGAATACTATCAATGCCTGAAAAATGTTTTATTTGACAATAAAACTTCCTATCTTTGAACCTTCGTCACACAGAATTGCACCTTCACCGTTTTTTTCATTATATTGGAAGTCAATAGAAACACTGTTGGTTTGAAGTTTTGGCAATACATGTCGCATTAATATATCGCTATTAAGTTGATGTATTCTGGCATTCCAAGTGGTTTGTGGTTGTTTTAAATTAAACTCAATTTCTAACATTTATTCTCCTGTTTCTTTACCGTTTTGTCTTTGTTAAGTAGTTGGTACCAATGCCTTTGACGGCTAGTTCTTCTAGAGGACATATTACTTTCCTTTTATTAAAAAAATATAAAATCGCACTGCCAAATTTATTTTAGACAGCACTAAGCTAAGCCATTAAATGGCTAAAAATTAAAATGGGATTTTTGAAGGGGAGAAGTTTGGTGCAGCATGAATATGCTACACCAAGAAAAGCAGTCTTATAGAGGAGTAACTTCAGTCGCTTGAGGACCTTTTTTACCTTGCTCTACGTTAAAGCTTACTTTCTGACCTTCAGTCAGTGTTTTGAAACCGTCAGCAACAATCGCGTTGAAGTGTACGAATACATCTTGGCCGCCGTTGTCTTGAGATAGGAAACCGAAACCTTTTGTTTCGTTGAACCATTTTACTGAACCAGTTACTTTAGACATAAAAACACCTTTGAAATAAACATTTTAATTACGAATTTTCGTGTGGATCTTTTTTAAGCTATTGAATGTTCAATCAAGAGGAAGTTGTACGCAGGTGTCTGAATGGGTGATTCAAGATTTTACTGAGAAGGAACTTAAACTAAATGTTGCATTAACAGCTCTTCTTTAAGAGCCAACGCCCACTATACACCGAGTTTAGAAAATAGCCACATTTATTTTTTGGTTGATGTTAGCCAATGTTCCAACAGTGAGCGAGCAGATAATTTGCCTCTATTTACACAACAGCGGAGGGAAGAATTGTTGTCATTCGAAAATATTGAACAATTAGCTCAACTGCATATGGTCATGATTATTTTTCTCCACACTACAATAACAGCATACCGATAGCCAAGTGATGCGAACTTGACAGAGAAAAGTGAGCGAGGCTTTTGAGGAGAAAGATTATGAGTAAAACAAGAGAAGTCCGTCAGATAATTCCTTCCCAGCCTACTGCGGATGGTGATGGCGTTAAAATTCGCCGAGTAGCTGGATTCAATAATGCCAGTTTTTCACCATTTTTGATGGTGGATGAGTTGAAATCTGATAACCGCGCTGACTATATCGGCGGTTTTCCTCCGCACCCTCACCGAGGTATTGAAACCCTGACCTATATGTTGAAAGGGCACTTTCAACATCGTGATCACATGGATAATGTCGGTGAACTTCGTTCTGGTGGCGCTCAATGGATGGCTGCTGGCCGTGGTGTTATTCATAGTGAAATGCCAATTATGCAAGATGGCGAACTGCATGGTTTTCAGATTTGGATTAATCAGCCAGCAAAAAATAAAATGCAACCTGCTCAGTATCATGATTTCCAGCCTGAAACCATCACCGAAGTGAATGACAAAAATGTCGGCTTGGTTCGTATTATTGCCGGGGAACTTAATATCAATGGGAACCGAACTAGCGGACCACTAACGAAAACGGGCGTTGATGCAACGGTTGCTGATTGGCGACCACATGCAGGCGCAACGCTCCAGCTTGTCACCGAGTCGAACCACAACATGATGCTTTATGTCTACCAAGGTAACGTTGAAACTCAGCAACGAGTCATAAAACAAGGCGAAATGGCGTTCTTGTCTCAAGGAGAGTGGGTTGAGCTGACGGCAAACGACGCAAGTGGAGTACTAGTTTTCATTGGCGAGCCGATTAACGAGCCCGTGGTTCACTATGGTCCATTTGTTATGAACAGCATTGAAGAAATCGAACAAGCGATCCAAGACTACAATGCAGGACTGTTTGAAACTTATTAGTTTTTGGTGATTTACCGAGAACAAAAAATAAGAGAATTGGAGCCTGACTGTTGGGCTTACTGAAAAGCAAATACGATAATCCACTGCCATCGAATTTGCATTAGCCACGCCTTAGGGTGTGGCTTTTTTCTTTTCGAAACCGATAATTTTAAATCTGCTCCCAGCGCATCATGGCTTCTTTCCCAGCCTCTAAACCGAGATCATACGCTGCACGTAATGGCTCCGGAGAACGGCTCAAGCGCTTCAATTTAAATGTCTCTGGCGGACAAACCTGAATAATCTCTATGCCTTCTGGCGGATTCTCAATAAGTGATAGGGCTTGATTGTAGCGAATGTCACGAGTCAGCATCGGCTCAATCAAAGCAGGTGTATCTTTCAACATACGTTTGGTTGCGGCCCCAAACTTTGATTTTGATTTTCGGTAGCTTGCGGGACGACTGCGCAATACCATGATTTTCGTTGCACCTCGTTTAATGGCTTCTGCAATAGGAATCGCATCAGAGACGCCACCATCAACATATCGTGTACCATTCAGTAATACGCCGTTGCGATAAAGGATAGGCAGTGCACTACTGGCTTTCATTGTTTCTGCCAGTGCATCCACGTTTGGAGTCAGATATTCCGCTTCACCCGTGTCTTGACGAGTAACCCCTAAGAAGAAAGGGCGCGGGTCTGCAGCCAGAACGGCTTTGTCGATCCCAAGTTCTTCGAGTGTGAGATTCCACATCCAGTCGAGATCCATCATATCTCCGCCAAGAACCAACCGACTCGGGTTAATAAATTCTTTACGTAGGCTGTAATCGAGATAGATTTTCAGATTTCTTCCCGGCATGTTCGCTAGGTAAGCCGCTAAGTTACTTGCTCCTGCTGACACTCCCCAAAAGCTGTCAAAGGGTGAGAAATTTTGCTCTAAAAAGTGGTCGAGTATGCCGCACGAAAAGACGCCCCGCATAGCGCCTCCCTCCACAATCAATGCGCGAGTACCTACTTGTTCCATCGGTATTTTCCATCACGTTTGGGTCAGATTGGATGACCATTAGCTTAACGTATTGAGTGATATAACCAAAGCCCAACCAGACATGGGGTTGCATTAGTCGTTGACAATGTTTGATTGTCAAACTAAATTTATATCAAGTATTTTGATTATCAAACAAATGAGCATTCAGGATGAAAGGTCACGCAATGACAGTCTCGCAGCATTCACATGATTTTGTGTCACATAACCATCAAGGTGAAAGACGAACTTTTTACGTACTGCTTCTTACGCTGGTCACTATGATAGTAGAGATTAGTGCGGGTACGTTGTTTGGTTCCATGGCGTTACTGGCTGATGGCTGGCATATGGGGACTCATGCCGCGGCATTTTGCATTACTTTGTTTGCCTATCGTTACGCAAAGCAGCACGCGAACAGTGAGCGATTTTCTTTTGGTACAGGCAAAGTAAGTGTGTTGGGCGGGTTCACTAGCGCAATAGCACTTGGCATCGTCGCATTGATGATGATGGTTGAGTCTGTACATCGGTTATTCAACCCAGAAACGATTAAGTTTAACGAAGCGATAATGGTGGCGGTCATTGGCTTGGTGGTAAACCTGGCGAGTATGTTGCTTTTAAAGGATCACCACCATCATGGACATGAGCATCATCATCACGATCACCACCATGAACATCATCATGATCACAACTTAGCGGCGGCGTATTTCCATGTTCTTGCGGACACGTTAACGTCACTACTTGCGATTGTCGCCCTCATCATCGGTAAATTTTATGGTTGGGTTTGGTTAGACGCGGCTATGGGTATCGTCGGTGCGCTGGTCATTGGTAAATGGACGCTTGGTTTAATTCGGCAAACGGCCCCAGTTTTATTAGATGAAAGTATTGATGAGCAATATCGACAAGATATTCGTGCAGAGCTTGACCCTTACGCTGATGTAGTGGATCTTCATGTATGGAAAGTGAGTGGACACCATTATTCAGCGGCTATTGCGATTAAGAATCGCAGTAACAAATCACTCGGTGAATTTAAACAAATGTTGAGTAAGTTTGATAAGATTCATCACCTTACTCTCGAATTGCAAAATGACTAAACGATGAGCGAATTAGAAAGATTGAATCAAATGTTGACTGAGTTCTACGATAAAATGTCGTCGTGGGAGCAGTCAGTTGTGAAAGAAACGGGTTATTCACTGGCTCAGGTCCATACTATTGAGGTACTCGGCGGTCATGGTGCTCTACGCATGAAAGAGCTGGCTGAAAAGCTGGGCATCACAACGGGAACGTTAACCGTTCAGGTTGATAAACTCGTCAATGCAAATTTGATTGAACGCTGCCCACATCCTGAAGACCGTCGTGCGATTGTGGTCAAGTTGACACCAGAAGGTGAGCTCATACATCGTCATCATAATCAGTTGCATTTGGATTTAGTCCGAGATTTGACCCGACATATCGAGCCTGAGCAACAAGCCGTATTTCTGACCTGTCTGGAAAGGATGAACCGCGAGTTCTAACCTGTCTAAACGCCTATTTTATCGATAAAGCAGAGTGCATATCAGCCTCTGCTTTTTTTATCTAGCCTGCGAGACACCACTCTGTTGCTGGTTTGAGCCGTTGTTTTTGTCTATTCCCCGTGCAAAATTTACTTTTTAAGTTCTTCTCTTCGCTGACTTTAATCGAAACTAACACGTTATATCTCGTAATTGCAGGCAAAATCTCCACGATCTAGGTGGATCTTGACTATGCTTATAGTTCGGCTTGCAGAAAATAAACAGGGAAGGTGGGCGGCAAAACCATAGTTAGACTTGAAATTTAACAACCATTTCTATGATGGCGAGGTTGTTAGATATCTTTGATTTATATAATAAATAATTAAAAGTCAGTAGTGGTCTAGGTATTAATTTATAATATTAGGCGACGCTATGAACACACAACCAACCATAATCGAGTACGCTTTAGCAATCATCGGCTTACTTTTGACAGGGGTTACCCTCTGAGAACCATCTCCCAGAGGATAACAAGTTTTATCGATTAATATTGAAGCGAGCCATTGCAGCTTCTTCTTTCGATACGACAGTTTTACCAATTGGCGCAAGGGAAATAACCGCCAGTTTGAGGTGCTGAAGTGCAAACGGAATACCGATAATGGTAACAAAGCACGCAACCGCGGAAGCGACATGACCGATTGCCAGCCAGATACCTGCAAACACAAACCACACTATATTACCGATAACGCCAAGTGGACTGGTGCCTATGTCCATCTCGTTGGTCAGTTCATCACGTGAAATGGCTTCTTTTCCGAATGGGAAAAATGAAAAGTTACCCATGACGAAACAGGCGCGCCCCCACGGGATACCGATAATGCTGATGAAGGCCAGGATGCCGAAAAACCACCACAGCAGTCCCATAAATACGCCACCCAACACAAACCAGATGATGTTGCCAAGAGTTCTCATTCTATTTCCTATTTCTAATCGTCGATTTTAAATCGAGTTCATGCCACTGATGTAAAGTGACGTCATTGAATCCAATTTGGACATGATTATAAGTATGTCACAGGAATCTTAACAGAGTATGAATAACATTAATCTGAGCTAAGGTTTGGAAGTAACTAGTTGTAAGGTGGGAAGAATATCCACGCCACCATGCTTCTTCACTTAAGCTAAAGCAAACGAACGTGGATACCGTATTGACGGCGCTTAACGTAAAATGGCTTTCTCAATTTGTTGGCATATTGCTTCTGCTAATTGGTGGCTGGCGATATTGCGATCGACAACTGTATTCCCCAGCTTTCCGCTTTCTATGACGCTAAACCAATCTAATAGCATCCCATGGAAGCCTTTACTGGTTAGCATTGGCGTCCAATCTTTTAAGCTTAATTTTTGCTCTTGGTTTTCTTGCCAACGTTTGCCTTCGACAAAAGAGTCGAACTCGACCGCTTGGTTGGCGTAACACGCCTGTACTCGTTCGGTTGTGATGCCAAAATGGCGATTCATAGAAGCGTGCAGAAGTGTCTCACCATGTTGCCATTGCACATCCAGCCGGGCTAACTCAGCTCCATCAAACTGATGGGTGACGTAAACGTCCTGCAGATTGGCTTTAGCCACAATGTTCACACTGTCTAACGGATGAATGAAATCGTCAAAAATAAAAGTACGAACGTCACCGGGCAAGTTATGTCGATTCTTTTCCCAGCGAAGTGACTTCAATCCGGTGAGTTCGCCCTTTTGGACGCCATGCATGTGTTGATTGTAGAGCGGGATATGGCGGCGATTGAAGCCAACATAAAGAGGCTGATTCGTCTGAGCCGAAATCTCATACAGTTTTTCGACCTCTGCGGCATTGTCAGCCAGAGGTTTATCTACAAAGGTCGGAATACCCTGTTTTAAAAAGTATTCAGCGATTTGAAAGTGGACACTGGTAGCGGCGTGTATCATGACGGCATCGACGCCGAAGTTCATAAGTTGCTGATAGTCCTGACAGGTTTCTGCGATTCTATACTGTTGAGCCAGAGCGCTCAGAGTTGTGGTATTTCTGGTACAAAATACCAAGTCAATATTGGGGAGCTGAGTGATAACAGGAAGATAAGCTTTTTGCGCAATATCTCCTAAGCCGATGATGCCAATTTTCATCTGGATTCTTCTCTTTGTAGTGACTAGCCGCCGAGTATAGCAAGGGTGAGGGTTAATTTGCTGGAGTGCTATGTCATAAAAAAGCCTGACTCACAATTTGTGGTCAGGCTTAAGGTTCTGGCTTAATTACCCAGCGGTAATGACTTATCTCTCAGGCATTTGGCGTGCGACATGTTTTGAAAATGTCCAGTGCACCGTCGTACGCGCTGGTTTTAACATCCATAATGCCTAACAACGAGTGGAAGACATTATCCTGAGAGTATTTACCCACGCTTTGCGCTGCTTGGCTCAAACAGTCTGTATTAATCTGCTTTGCCTGCTTAAAGTTTGGTGACATCCACATCATAAAAGGCACACGCTTTTGGGTGTCTGGTGCAAGGCTGTAAGGCATGCCATGCAGGAACATACCGCTTTCACCCAGAGATTCGCCATGGTCAGAGATGTAAACCAAAGCCGTGTTGTATTTGTCTTCCAATGTCGTGAGTTTATCGATGGTCTGTTCTAGTACATAGTCTGTGTAGCGGATGGTGTTGTCATAGCTATTGACTATTTGTTCGACACTACAGTTTTCGATATCGGCGCGAGGGCAATCTGGTTGGAAGAACGCTTTGTCTTTCGGATATCGCTGAAAGTAGGTTGGACCATGGCTGCCGATAAGGTGCAGCGTGACGACTCGGTTACCCTCCATACTATCTATTTCTTGCTCAAAGTTGTCGAGAAGCGCCATATCATAGCAAGTAGTGCCATTACACCATTGATCGGTCTTCGCTCTGTCTACCGCGATCTTTTTGACTTTATGGGCAACGTGCTTATCACCGCCATCGTTTTCTTTCCACATCACGTCTATGCCCGCTCGTTGCATAATATCTAACACATTGTCTTGGTTGTCTGCTTTGCTGCGGTCGAAGTTGTGGTGTGTCAGTTGGGAAAACATACACGGAAGCGATACCGCTGTTGCGGTGCCGCAGGAAGCAAAATCCTGAAAGGAAATCACGTCTAGCTTGCTGGTGTAGGGGTTAGTTTTTCGCTCATACCCATTGAGTTGATAATTTTGAGAGCGAGCAGTCTCACCGACAACAAAGACTAACAGCGTTGGCTTTTTCTGAGCTTGTGTTAAGGCTGCTGCGGACTGTTTGGCCTCGGTACCAATCTCGCGATAAGGCTCTGGTTCGGTAAGGTAAGTTTTTTTCACGTATCCGGCTGCGCTATAGACGAACTGAGTCGGGATGATCATCTTTTTCAGATAACTGTTGTTTCTGCCTACCGATGCATAGTCTTGATAATACAACGCTGCAATGCCCGCAATAACAGCAAGAGAGGCGATCATAGACACCAACTTGGTGATAGAAAAGTGCAAACATTGGCCGCTCAACGGACGCAACTTGGTATTGGCTACTACCAGCGCAGGTACGATACCCATTAATAGCACCCACAAAGCGGAATACGCACTGAAGTAGGAGCTGGCTTCGCTGGTATCTGTTTCAACAATATTGGCGATCATGCCGTAGTCGAACAGTGTGCCATAGTTGTAACTCGCGTAGCTCACCATGCTCGATAGAATGAGCAGTAGGATAAAAAACGGTTTCCCTATCCACGGCCAGCTAAACAAATTGAAAAGGAAGTTAAGTGCAGCGATAAAGAAAATTGGGATGGTAACAACAAACCCGACTTTAACGTTATCGAGGCTAGATAGAATCCCAATGAGCTCTTTGTAAATCGGGATATTGACAACAAGCGCAAAATAAAACGCTAATAAAAAAGAAAAGGTAACGTAAGAGATCCCTTCTCGTTGTAAATCAACTGTCTTCATAAATAACTGCCTTACAAAAAACTAAAGCAAAAATGACGCCCAGACAAACAGGACGAGTAGTAGTGCAACAAATACGGCCGCAGATCCAATGTCTTTAGCACGGCCACTTAGTACGTGCCATTCGTCGCTGACACGGTCAACAACCGCTTCTACGGCGGAATTAATTAATTCGACGATTAAGACCAAAAATAAACTGCCGATCATCAGCACTCGTTCTAAGGTTGTGACGGGCAAGAAGAATGCGCTTATCGAGAGAATGACGGAAAGGAGTAATTCTTGTCTAAACGCAGCTTCATTAATCCAAGCGGCTTTCAATCCTTGTAATGAATATCCGGTCGCGTCCATGACTCGGCGAATACCTGTTTTTCCTGGTTTCAAAATAGAGTTCCAATACTGCTTATTGATAAATGCATGCCTGGTTTCGACGTGCCCCAAGCTAGTGGCGAGATTAATAGGTCAGGCGTGAAACATTTGTGAATAGCAAGAACAGGATTGAGAAGGGCGAGTACGATCTATCGTGGAGAGAGCCAGTGACAATTGAGTTTCAAATAAAAAAGGCGCAACAAGTGCGCCTGAAAAATGATGATTGATGTTAACGTTAAGCGGTTTGCTCGCTGGTGCAAACGACGCTGTTGTCACTGCCAAAACCATTCGGAACGTAGGCATCGGCTTGTGGGTCGTTTTCCCATTCAGCTTCATTTAGCAGGTAGCGGAATTGAATGTTTTGTTCCTTTGGTAAGCGAGTCTTAAACTTAAACTGGCCGCTGGTTTTAACCAGTTTCATTGGTTCTGGCTGCCAGTTGTTAAAGTCTCCCGCAATTTTTACGGATTCACGCTGCTCTTTATCAAGTTCAAAGGTGACTTCAACTTCATCTTTGGTTTTAAAAAATCTTTTTTTAAGCATTAATTTTTTCCTTGTTTGTACAAAAACTACCCTAACTATTACTAAGGTTTCATACTGAATTCAAGTTTTATCAGCTACAAGACGGTAAAAAAGGAAAAATAATCAGTTGTATAAGTAATGGGTTAGTGTTGACGCTTGTATGAACAGAACGTTTCTGTATGATGAAAATTATCCTACTTTTGAAGATGTTGGTATGCGTACCTTTAACCGTACATTGATGATGACATTAACTTGCTTGGTAGCCATGCTGCTAACGAGCCTTGCGCCTAATGTACAAGCAGAGACCATACCAAGTCAGAATCACAGTAATCAGGTTCCATTGAAAGAGCTTCAGGCTCAGCTTGGGGTTAATACTGACTGTATTGAGTCCTCAGAGAATGAACGAGTGCTCACGTCAGGGAAAGACCAACACACCAGTTGCAGTTCTTCATGTATTGTGAAGGTGCCTGTAACCTTGCCGCACAATAGTCTGATGCGCTTTCCTCACCGGCTTGCGCTTATTGGTAAATCTCCTGCCGTAAAAGCGGTATCGGTGATCTACCAGCCGTATCGACCTCCCATTGTTTGATTTTCTTCTAATCTAAATACAACGACTAATTGATTTAAGTAAGACGGCAGACTGCTGTCTAAAGGAAACAAACAATGAAGAAATTACTTGCGCTATGCAGCACCCTTTTACTTGCGATTACGGTTCATGCAGCCCAGTTTGAAGAGGGAAAACACTACAAAGTGCTGGATGCAGAGAAGGCGGCGAAACCGACAGTGACAGAGTTTTTCTCTTTTTACTGCCCGCACTGTTATAAATTTGAAAGCTTGGTTGAGAACTTGAAACCAGCCTTACCTGAAGACGCGCGATTTGAGAAAATCCATGTTTCATTTATGGGTGGGAACATGGCAGTTCCTATGGCGAAGTCTTACGCAACGATGGTATCTCTAGGGGTCGAAGATAAGATGATTCCGGTGATGTTTGCTCAGATCCACCAAAAGCGTGCGGCACCTAAAGACGAAGCTGAACTAAAACAAGTCTTCACTGATTATGGTGTAGACGGTAAAAAGTTTGACGCAGCGTACAACAGCTTTGCTGTGAACTCGATGCAAAAGCGTTTCGACCAAGAGTTCAAAGCAAGCACGTTGACAGGAGTGCCGGGTGTGATTGTGAACAACAAGTACATTGTCATTCCCAACGAAATCAGTTCTTACGATGAGTATAACCAGCTAGTTAATTATCTGCTGACTCTTTAAGGATAAAAACTTAGGAAAAATGGCGACAATCATGTCGCCATTTATTTTGTGTCATCATCAAGCAAACAGCACGATGCCATGCATCAACAAGACCCCGCAGGTGAGTTTTCCACGCATTCCCTGATAACCTTTTGGGTCGATTTCCTGTTCTACCTTCCTAATCAATTTTTCAGAGAACCAAACGGCAATGTAGCCTGCGGCCAGGAGAAGAATGGCGGTGACGTAGTGAGTGTGTCCCTGCAGCAGGGCACCCCATGCGAGTAAAACAAACAGGTTACTCAGCACCAAAATATTGCGACTCAATCGGTGGTAGTAATGGTCGATTCCATTACCCCATAACACGCCCGACAAGAAGCTTAAGATAACCGCACTGTAGGCAATAAAGAATTGATGACCACTTAAATTAAATAAAGTGGTGTCAGTAATAATGAGCAGCAAACTAAGTAAGAATGGAATGAGTCCTAAATAGCCCAGCCGTAACATGGTAGAGCGTGTGGTGGTCATGATTGCAGTCCTACAGTTGTTGTTCAATCATATTAGTAAGCGTAGTACTTGTAGGAGATGTCGAACTTGGGAATGTCGCAATGACTTTGCCTTCTTTACTAATCAGAAACTTATAGAAGTTCCATCTTGGCGTGATACCGGCTTGTTGGCTGATTTCGCTGAATACTGGATTTGCATCGCTGCCCATCACTGAGCTTCTAGCCATCATCGGAAAGGTGACCCCATAATCGAGGTAGCAAATTTTTGCGGAATTCTCTTCGCTGCCTTTATCTTGGTTAAAGTCATTGCTTGGAAAGCCTATAACCGCGAAATTTTTATCTTTGTACGTTTGGTAAAGCGATTCTAACTGTTCGAACTGCGGCGTAAATCCGCATTGACTGGCGGTGTTGACGACGAGCAATGTCTTCCCTTTAAATTGCTCACACAAATCAATTTCATCAGTGGAGTTGAGTAACCTTTGTTTGCCCTTAAGAATATCCGGGCAGCTAGCAGCAAAGGCTGTAGAACTCAGACTGAGTAGCCCGAGTAAGACCAAGTTCTTTATTCTTCCTTTCATGCTCCGATATCCTTATTTGTTCACCTTAGTCAGTATAGTGTTACTCTGTAGATTAGATATCGATCAAAAAAGCCGCGCAATTGCACGGCTTTCAAATAAAATGGGGTGGGCGTTATGCCAGCTTCAAATCGAACTGATTACGGTATGCGACCATATCTTCAATGGTAAGAACCGGCATGTTATGAAGACGCCCAAATGCAACGAGCTCTGGTGTTTTCGCCATCGTGCCATCTGGATTGGTCACTTCGCACAATACGCCCGCAGGCTGTAACCCTGCCATTTGCATCAGATCAATCGTGCCTTCGGTATGTCCGCGGCGAGTCATCACGCCACCTGGGCGAGCGCGCAAAGGAAAGACGTGGCCAGGACGTGCAAGATCTTCAGGCTTCGCATGTGGATTTGCCGCTGTCTTGATAGTGGTAACACGGTCTGCCGCAGAGACACCTGTCGTTACGCCAACTTTCGCTTCAATCGAAACCGTAAATGCGGTTTGGTTTGCGCTGTTGTTGTTCACAACCATTGGTGGAAGTTCCAGCTTGTCTGCTTGAGTATCCGTCAGACAAAGACACACGATACCACTGCACTCACGGATCATCAGTGCCATTTGTTCGTTAGTCAGATGTTCCACTGAGTAGATGATGTCGCCTTCATTTTCACGGTCTTCATCATCAAGCAGAAGCACACCACGGCCTTCTTGTAGTGCGGTAAGTGCGTTTTCAACGCGAGTAATTGGGTCGCCGAATTCGGCAAGTAGCGATGACTGATTCATGGTTAACTCCTAAATATGACCAGAATCAGGGCGGTATGAGAGCTCGCTGTAAAATGCGATCAAAAAGAAATGCACCAGTTCCTCTCAACGAATCGAGCAAGCGTACTGGTGTATTCTTATTCTCTTTCATCCGGACTATAACCGTCGGCTCTGGCATCTCACCAGATCTGCTGACCTCGACGAATCGAGCGCTCGCGGGCTCACTCAAAAGAGTATACCGCCGGTGGGGAATTTCGCCCCGCCCTGAGAACAATTAAAATTTAGCCAAGTCTTTTTTAACTAAGACTGACCAAGGGATAGTACTGATTTAACGATATTTTGGGAAGCAGATTGCGCTTTTATTACATAAAAATGTGCTATCGACGAAAAAAGTCGGTGCGAATAAAGTGATCAATTTGCTCAGGGACGAAAGTGTTGTAGATCAGGCTAGTATGTGTTTGTTTTGCCTCAATATGATCTTGCATGCCTTCCAAGCGGGTTTCGTCCACCGTTACCGTGCCGTCTGACATGGTATTATCACCGCGAATAAGCAGAGGACGAGCCCCGATAGGGACCGTGCCAGCGATACTTCCAAGCTTTTGGGGAAAGTCCCAGACGTCGTCGTGTTTGTTTAAACCGTGATGAGGCGAGTTACCTAAAAGTGCGCCCAAGCCAAGGTCTTGGATACGTGAAACAATCGACGCTCCTTTTAAAGGCGAGCCAATGGCGATAACGTGAGAAATCAAACTGGTGGTTGGTTTTCTATTTGCCAAATAACGCTTAATCATCAAGCCACCCAAGCTGTGCCCAACCAGTACATTGGTCGTCAGTGGATTGAGTGCATGGTCAATAGTATTAAACAGTGTATCTTCATTAATCGATACCGTGTTGTAACTTAGCACTTGGGTTTCGTAACCCAATTTACGCAGTTTTTGGCTAAGAGGCTGCATCACCAGCCCGTGCATATAAAGACCATGTAGAATGATGATTTTCATAATATCTCCAATGACGACTCCGCATATTGACCGACTAGAGTTAGGACATCGGCAAGGTCAATCTGCTTTAGGTATCCTACTCTAAATTAGGTGTAACTACTTCTGATTTATCAGCAATTCCTGAACTTCTTGCTGTAACTTGTGGCGATCGAGCTGAACAGGGCCCAGTACTTGACCAATTTTGACTTCAATTTTGGACCAGAAACGTTTTGGTCTTTTAGTGAGTGCGTGTCCACCTTTATGGCTGAAAAATGACCCCCACAGTCCTTTCAACGCCATTGGTATCACAGGGACTGGTGAACGCTTGAGGATTTTTTCCACTCCAGGTCGAAACTCGCCGAGTTCACCATCTGAGGTCAAACGGCCTTCGGGGAAAATACAAACGACTTCTTCGTTATGTAATGCCTGCTCGATTTGCTCAAAGGCTTGCTTGTAGGTTTCGGTGCACTTGCGAGGAGAGCAAATTGGAATAACGCCCGCATGACGGAACACGTATTTAAGAACAGGCATTTCACTGATCGATTTATCCATCACAAAACGAACAGGGCGAGTAGAGGTCCCCATCAGAATCAGCGCATCTACATAACTGACATGATTGGCTACGATTAATGCCGCTCCTGTTTCTGGGATATGCTGACGCCCCTCTACAGAAACGCGGTACATACAGTGGCTAAGCAAATAGCTGATAAAGCGCTGCGTAAATTCAGGCACTTGGCGATAGACATAAATAGCGACGAAGAAATTACCAACCGCCATGATAGCGAAGAGCTCTACAACGGACAGGGATAACACGCTAAGTACGAATATGGACACTAATGCTGACCCGACCATGAATAAGGCATTCATGATGTTGTTTGCAGCGATTGAACGCGCGCACTCGCCTTGGTTAGAACGAGACTGGATGAACGAGTAGAGCGGAACGATAAATATCCCACCACTGACTCCGACGAAGAACAAATCCATCATCACTCGAACGTGTTTAGATTCTGAAATGAAACTTTCGACACTGTAATACTGCGCAGGTGATAGGCTGTGTGAGGGTACTGCCCACAATAAATCGAGTCCAAATAACGTTAGTCCCAGAATTCCAAATGGCAGAATTCCGAGCTCAACATGATCAAAAGAGAGCTTTTGACACAACCAAGATCCCGTGGCGATGCCAATAGAAAATAGCGCAAGTAACAAAGATACGACGGTACTATCGGCAAAGAGATGCTCGCGGGCGAAGTTTGGGAATTGTGTAAGATAGGTCGCACCCATAAACCAAAACCAACTTATTGCCAGAATCGACATCCAGATTCCACGCTGTTTTTGTGCGACGTTTAGCGTCTTTTTCAGGCCAGAAATTGGCTTGAACTTTACTTTCTGATTGGAGTGGCTTGGCAACGCAGGAATATTCACGCTACTGATGAAACCCATTATCGAAAGGAACAAAACAAGGCACGAGGCGATAAGTGTGCCGTTTGGCATCGCGAGTAAAAGTCCGGCGGTTAACGTACCAACCAGAATGGATAAAAAGGTCCCCATTTCAACCCAGGCATTACCTTTGACAAGTTCACTGGCTTTTAAGGCTTGAGGCAGTAAAGCGTATTTCACTGGACCGAAGTAGGCGGATTGTGTTCCGGTTAAAAATAACAACACTAACATTAACAGGGCATTTTCAGTCATGATGGCAGTGGCGGCACAGGCCATGATCAGCACTTCGATAAGCTTCAGACGGCGTATCAACTTGGCTTTGTCCATACTATCCGCGACTGCACCAGCATGCGCTGAAAATAAAAAGAAGGGCAGGATAAACAGACCCGCAGCAAGATTGACAAACAGGTTGACGGAAACGGGTAATGAATCAATCAGACTGTAGGTGACCATTAATAAAAGAACATTTTTATAAACGTTGTCATTCAATGCCCCAAGACACTGCGTGACGAAAAATGGGAAAAAGCGTTTAGACAAAAACATGCTGGCTCCATATGCACATCATCAAACTAGATGGATGCACTTTATGTCTTCCCGATAGATAAGCCAGTTGTTTAGATGTAGTAACGTAATGTGTTACCTATAGTGGCTATTTATGTAACTTTACTCACTAAGGTTACCATTTTTATTACTATTGATTCGGAGTGCGTTCCCAGGGTTTAAACAAAGGAAACGTCCAGCGACGCATCGCGATAACCAGAGAGGTACCGTGTTTTTCATCCATCTCTAATGAATTGTCACTCTGACAAGCCTGATAAAATTCATCGATCACTTTTTGTAGCTTCTGCTGAAGCTTCTTGTTGGTCGGTATACTCATCAACCCAGTGGCCATTGCCAGCTTTTCACCTTCTGCAGAAAAGTAACTTTGGAAGAAGGCTTCCTGAACTTGCTGTTGAAAGAAGCGCTGGATTGGGCCACCAATCTGCCAGTTAAACGTCGGGGAGATACGTAAACGGATTTTGTTGCCAGGGAGTAAGTCGATGATCTTAAGCCGATCGAGCTGGGCTAACTTTTGTATTAGCTCTGGTTCATTAAACGTATATTGTTCAATAATTTGCTCAAATTGATAGCCATTCACAACACATATAGCGACCAGCAGTAATGCTTTGTCTTCAACGAGTTGTTTTTCTTGATCCAGAGTGAGTGATTCCAGCCCTTTATTGTGTGAAGCGGCGAGCTTAAACAGCTCGGCCATGTCTAACCCAATCAGTTGGCAGATGCGCTCAAGCCGCTCGAGACTAATGTGATGCCCTTCAGCAAGCAGCCTTTTTACGCTTCCTTCGCTTAACTCTAAATGCTGTGCAACGTCTGCGTAGTGCAAACCAGAGAGTCTCAGCTGACGTTTAAGCTCCTTAATCAGGGCATAACTTTCTGACATTTACTCTGCGACCTCTTCGCGTAATTGACCTAGATAGCTTTGCATAAATGCTTTGCGTCTTTGTGCCTCCTCTTTAGCGGAGGTGGTGTTCATGGTATCGACGATTCTAAATAGCTTGGTTTGAAAATGATCCAGAGTAAATTGTTGATCATCCAGTTCGCGTTCTTCCGCAAACATATCTTGATGATCATACAGTTTGGCCTCGAACTGAGTACTGACCTGAATGCAGCGTGTTACGCCAATTGCACCCAGAGCATCCAGACGATCAGCATCCTGCACAATCTTGGCTTCTAATGTGTTGGGACGAATATTAGCGCTGAAACTGTGTGCTTCTATCGCGTGGGCGATATCGTCGTGGAAATGACGTGGGTAGTCGATACTTTCCAAAAATGCGATGGCCTTTTTAGCTGCAATCGCGGAGCTTTGCTTACGGTTAGGGTGATCTTTTGGGTAAGTAAAGCAGTCATGCAAATAGGCAGCGGGCAATACGACTTCCAATTGAGCTCCCTCTTGCTCAGCGAGCTTTTTAGCTGTTTTGGCGACACGCTTTACGTGGCTGAGATCGTGAGCGGCATCAATTTGCATTTCTTGCTGCATGAATTCTAGAAATAGGGGTTCTACTTGGCTTAATGACGTCATGGGTAATACTTCATACTTGGGGGTGAGGAAAGTATGCCCAACCCAATAACGAATTTCCAAGCGCGATGAATTTAATGAGACTTATGACCAAATAACGAAAATGTCATTTTGTCCGTTTTGTCCCTGTATGAAACGGTGAAACCAGAGGGTAATTGGATTTAGCGAAGATAGATAAAAAAAGAGCCAACCGCAAACAGTGCGATTGGCTTATATATATGAACAAAGTTGAGTTCACTAACAACGTCAGTTGGCTAGGTGACCCTCGGCTTAAGAAGGGTCGCTTTAAACAATGCATCTAGCGTGCCAACTTTTAAATCCA
The DNA here is from genome assembly GCF_035621455.1 of Vibrio natriegens NBRC 15636 = ATCC 14048 = DSM 759. Taxonomy (NCBI): domain Bacteria; kingdom Pseudomonadati; phylum Pseudomonadota; class Gammaproteobacteria; order Vibrionales; family Vibrionaceae; genus Vibrio; species Vibrio natriegens. Next base: position 546,699 of record NZ_CP141823.1, on the reverse strand, counting down.
CTAAAAAGCGTGGTTTCTGTGAGTGACGTTGCCTAAACTCCGATAATATTCGCAATTTGCAACTGCGATATGCAATTTTTCATTATTATGCTAATGATTGATTAATAAATTAGTACTAATTTCCTACAACAAAACCAGGCTAGCGGTGCCTAAAAAGGCAAAAAAGCCAACAACGTCAGTTACGGTAGTCAAAATCACCGACCCCGCAAGTGCTGGGTCTAATTCTAACTTGTCCAAGATTATTGGAATCAACACACCGAACACAGCTGCGGTGATGATATTGACGACGATAGCCAGAGCAATGGTTCCGCCAAGAATCGCGGATTGGAACCATAATCCTGCCAAACCACCAATGATCACTGCCCACGCTATGCCGTTTAGAGAGCCAATACCCAACTCGTTTTTAAGTAGCTTGAAACGGTTTCCGGGCGTGATCTGATTCAGTGCCATCGCGCGAACCATTAGCGTAAGTGTCTGGCTACCCGCAATACCACCCATTGATGCGACAATCGGCATTAATACCGCCAGCGCCACTACTTGGGCGATCACGTCTTCAAATAGCCCAATCGTGACGGAGGCTAATATGGCAGTCATTAAGTTAATCCCTAACCACACACCACGTTTCTGGGAGCTTTTAATCACCGGAGCAAATAAGTCGTCGCCTTCATCCATACCGGTACCCGCCATCAAGCGGGCTTCGTAGATTTCACGTTGAGTACTCAGGGCAAATTGCCAGTCCACTTCGCCGATCAATGTTTGGTCGGCATCGGTTACTGGTAAAGCGGAAAGGGTACTATGCTCCAGCGCCTCTACCGCTTCAGGTAGCGACATTTTACTGTCGAGGACCGTCACTGCTTCTATCGAAAGGCTTTTCAAGCGTACATCGGAGTCACTACGCAAAATTTCGAAATAGTTAACCGTGCCACGAAACTGTTTATTACGGTTAATCAAATAGACCTGCTGCGGCATGTCGTAGCTGTAACGATCCATCAATTGCTTGGCAGTACCAACCGTAATGTTAAAAGGTAAGGTAACGATTTTTCGATCTGCCCAACGGCCAATCTCTTCATCTTCATAAGCATTGGCTTGATCGTAAAGCTCTAACTCGTCTTTCTCGATTAATGCCAGTGCTTCATTAATGATTTCTTCTGGCAGTGAGTCTGCCCACTCGATCAGAGAAAGGTTGTCTAGCTTGGCGAGCGTCAGTTTTAGTTCGACTTCGGATAGTGCATTGATGATCGAAAAGCGCACGTCAGCACGCATTTCAGTCAGCACATCAATATGTAGTTCTAGCGGTAGCGCTCTCCATAACCGAACACGATCATTGATGGTGAAAGCTTCCAGAATCAGGGCGATGGAACCGGGGTCTAAACCCTCTTCGATTGACGCATTGAGTGTTGCGACTTGATCCGCTTCTTCAGCTTGCCCAATTTGTTGTATGAGAATGGAGAGATCTTGAAACTTGCTCACCGAGCACCCCGATAGTTTGTTCGTTTAAAGAATAGAGATAGTGTTCGAACCTTCACTAATAACAATAGCGAAGAATGGCGTTAAACGTTCGACAAAACTAAAGTACGCGAAAGTAACAGAAAAACAATAGGCTACTCGACTTTGATATTGAGATAAGGCTGTACTAATTTGCGAATGTTCACTTTGGCACCAATTCGTGCCGCCAGCAGATACATCCCCGCTATTTTTCGGTGAAGGAAAATGGCATCCGCTGGTGGCGTGTGCCAGTAATCCTGCTCCATGCTGAGGATCTTACCTGCGTCACGTAACCTCTGAGCAAGGCCGCTGGCTTTAAAGTCATAGTCTTGATCAACTAACATGGGTTCACATGCCATCTTGACCAGTTCCCAAATTGCTTTTCTCTGTTCTGGCAGGATGTCTTGACTGAAAAAACCAATCTTCTCCAGAGCTTCGTTCAGGCTTTGTTCGTCATGGTTAATAACCGCGGAGAACGCCTGACGATATCCAGAACTGAATTTTTCACTGTATTCACGAGTGGCACCAAAATCTAACAGACCGATTTGCTTGGTTTCTTCAAGATATAAATAGTTGGCAAAGTTTGGGTCGGTCTGAACCATTTTGAAGTCGAATAGCTCGCGGAAAAGCAGTTCGAGCAGGTTGTGCATGACGGCATCACGGGTACTTTGGTCAGCGTTTACGATGGTATCCACTGGGACCCCTTCGATATATTCCATCGCTAATACTGATTGTGAAGAGCTTTCTGGGTGAATTTTTGGCACAACAAAGTGCGGGTGTGCTTTTAGTGCCTCGTAATAACGTATGGCGAACTGTGCTTCACGTAAATAATTGGCTTCATCGTGAAGCTGTTTTTTCGCTTCTTCTAACAGCCCTTTATAGTCTACAGATTCTGGTATCAGACCCACGACTTTAAGCAGTGTGCCAACGTTGTCGACGTCACTGTTGATGCTTTTGCGAATACCAGGGTATTGGACTTTCACCGCAAGCTTGTCGCCCGCATCACTGTATGCCTGATGTACTTGTCCTATGGAAGCGCTGGCGATCGGCTTGAAGTTGAAAGCAAGAAACTCTGATTTCCAATTCGGACCAAGTGCGTTTTCCATGACGCCGTTTAACTGCTTGGCTGGCATTGGATCGGCATTAGAGCGCAACCTTGAGAGAATATCGGCTAACTCGGGTTCGAGGATATCACCCGCATCCATCGACAACATTTGTCCGAGTTTCATCGCGGCACCGCGTAAATGAGCAAGCTGATCGGTCAGTCTGGTGATGTTTTGAGGCGTCAACAGGAGGTCTTTCGCTTTAGGTTTGTTGCCCTTGGCGAGTTGTTTAGTACCTTCAGCAAGCACATTTCCGGCGACTCTTGTAGCAAGAGAAGCAAATTTACCGAATCTGGAAATGCGATGCGTAGGTAAGTTTTTTTCCTTGTCTGACATTGAGAGCCTCCCGTTTTCTACATCCCAACCACTAAAGAATAGCGCTTTCAGTTTTAACCTTTTGTTATACGGGAAAACAGTGTTATTGGATACATTTGAAAACAAAACCGCTGGTGGTGCCAGCGGTTGAGGGGATCTGTTTAGATAAGCAATATGCTTATTGCTTAGTTTTCAGTTTCAGAACTATGCCAACGATTTGAATACGCACTGCTGTAATCCGGCGTAGCAATTTCATCGTACAGATCTGGGCTGGTTTCCAGAGGGCCAACGACAGTTCGGTAAGGCAGTACGCCGGCCCAGACCGGAATATCCATATCCTCAGCATCATCATTCACCCCAAAATTACTTATCTTCACAGACGCTTCTTTAAGCGAGATACGCAGCAGCATGGTTGCGCTCAGCTCTTTTTCACTGCTCAGCCTGATCTGTTCGGTTCTACCTGGTGCGATTTGCTCAATGAAATGGTTCAACAAATCATTTTTTTCTTGGTTATCTGGCACGATTTCAAATTGGCCAAATACAACGGCACTGCGGTAGTGCGCACTATGGTGAAACGCAGAGCGAGCCAGTACCCATCCATCGAACAGTGTAAAAGTGAGACAGGTTTGATCGCCTTGTTTGAGTGTACGCAGCAGCCTGCTGTTGTTCGCGCCATGAATATAGACAAACTCTCCCACACGCCAGGCCAGCATCGGAATCACCACCGGCCCTGACTCATTGGTGATCGCGATATGGGCAATCAAACTTTCATCGATAATCGCATGCAGTTTTTCAACTTCGGAGACCGCCTTATGTGCGCCTTTCTTTATTTGTGTTCTTTTCGTACTTGATAACATTACTGCTCTCCTTGGCGTCATCCCATAGTTGGGACCTCAATCTTTTTTTATCAGTGTCGAGTTGCAATGTACCGTCTAACTGGTAGTTTAAAGAGAGCCAGTTTTAAACAATGGATGGATCCGGTTTGTCTTTGATTGATGTGGGTGATTTATGTGTAAGTTCAGCCAATGGAACGCTGCAGCAATCGGTGTTTTTTGCGATTCGGGAAAAGATCGTCAAAGGTCTTTGGCCTAAAAATGGAAAGTTGCCTTCCACACGTAAACTATCTCAAGAACTCAGTCTGAGCAGAAATACGGTTATATCGGCATACGAGCAATTAGTTGCGGAAGGGTATCTGATTAGCCAGCAGGGCTCAGGATTTTATGTCGCAGTAGAATTACCCGAACAGTATTTGCCGGAAAAGGTGTCGGTTAAGTCCGCCAAAGCTCCTTTAATAAAATATGACATTAACGCGCCATTTGCCCCTGGAGTTCCGGACTTGGCCGCGTTTCCTAGCGCCCGATGGCAGAAGTATCTGAATCGTCATCTGACGCGGACGTCTTTGCTTGGTAATCAATATATCCAAGGAAGCTGGTCACTTCGTTGTGCTTTATCGGCTTATTTAGCTTCAAGCCGTTCGGTTAATTGTACCCCTGAACGAATCATCATTACTTCTGGAGCTCAGCAAGCGCTGAGTATTGCAACAATGGCAACTCTGAATCGAGGCGACAAGGTATTGATGGAGCAACCTGGCTACGCTCAAATGCGCAAGTTAATTCAGTTTCAGCAGTATCAATTCGAACCACTGTTGGTGAAGGAAAAGTATGGATTCGATATTGATGTGGTAACGAGCAGTGATGCGGATGCTCTCTACATCACACCAAGTAATCAGTACCCAATGGGCACCACTTTGAATACCGAACAGAGAGGGAAGATCATCGATTGGGCTGTTCAGAATTCATCCTGGATTTTAGAAGACGACTACGACAGTGAATTTCAGTTCGCCCATCGTCCGTATACCAGTCTACAAGGGTTAGCCGCACAAATGGGTAGGGATGATCGCGTTCTCTACGTTGGCTCTTTCAGCAAAGTTATGTTTAACGGTTTAAGGCTCGGATATCTTGTGGTTCCAGAAGCGCTGGTAGATAAATGTTTGATGGTGAAAGATGCGTTAAGTGGCGATTCTCCCAGCCACGTCCAAGAGGCAATGGCTGATTTTATTGCTGAAGGGAGTTTGCTGCGCCATATCCGTAAAATGCGACGGGTTTACAAAGCGAAACATGAGCAGATGTGCCTCTCAATCCAAGCACATTTTGGAAGCAAAGTAAGCGTCATAAGTCAGGCTGCCGGACTGCATATAACATTAAAATGGCGAACGGGCATTGATGAACTGACATGGACGAAACGCGCCGAAAATGACGGCATCGTATTACGTCCATTAAGTTATTACGAGCACCCAAGCTACCAAGATCGTGATTGGAATGGCGTGGTGCTCGGTTATGGCAACGTGGCTTTAAAAGAAATTGATCCGCTTGTACAACGTTTGTCTGAGCTGTTTTAAGGGGTTATTCAATCACTTTTGATTCGCGTTTTGATCTTAATTGCTTCCATGGCAATGACAGCAGGACAAAAATCGTTAGCGCATACAGCATGGACCAACCTAAGCAGATAAAGACGCCAGTGCAAAGAATCAGAGAAATTCCAGCCAGAGCTTTGCCAACGCCTTGCAGCAGCTTGTATGCCGCGAGCATGGCAAGCAGATAAACCAGCACAAAAATGCTGTTCGCGAGTTTAAGGAAAAACTCTAAATCAAGTTGAGATAGTGTACCTGCCACACAGGACACAAACAGGATGAAGCCAACCAGCAATGTTGCAGAGGAAGGAACGCCCCGATGCGAGACTTTCGCCAGTTTGCTGTCTGGACGATATTCACGAGCTTGACTCCAGACCATTCGGGACAAGCTTTGAGTGTATAAATTGACACTGGCAAAACAAGCAGAAAAGCCGATCACGCTGATGATCCATTTGGCACTGTCTCCCAGTAGCTGCGCACTTAGCCAAGGTATGGAGGCGTTATCAAACTGAGGGGTGCCATAAGCGCCAAACTTTAATATCACAACCGAACATGCCCAATAGGTTGCGCCAGCAACGAAACATCCGACAATAATCGCGATAGGAAAGTCGCGTTGTGGGTTCTTAAACTCTTCACCCATGTGTGCAAATGCTTCTATGCCGACAAAACACCAAAACATCACAGCAAGCGCTGAAGTAATAGGCCAAATCGAGTCGGTTGTGACGGCAGGCATGGTTAGATCAACACTGCTGATTTCTCCTTTCCATAGAAATGCACCAACCAGCGCAAATACACTCAGTGCGATCACTGTTTGCAAACGCCCTGATGACTTTGTTCCTAGCAAGTTAACCAATATCAGCAGCGCGATGGTGAGTACTTGAGCGAATAAGTCATTGTTTAGTGGCTCAGGCAGAAGTTGTTTGAGAAAACCCGCGGCAAGTGCGATAGCTGCTGGGATCCCCACCGGGATCACACTGACAAACAGCCAGGCAACACTACTTTCTAATTTTGCATTAAAGGCCTTTCGGACAAAGAAAGCGGTGCCGCCAGCGTTGGGATATCGCTTACCTAATTGAGCAAACGTCAGAGCAATCGGGCAAATTGCCGCGAACAGTAATATCCATGCCCAGAGTGAAAAATGCCCTGCAATACCTGCCGCAATCGCCGGTATCATAAATAGACCTGTGCCCATCAATGTGGTGGAAAGTTGGGCGATGCCGGATATAAGTGAGATGTCTTTTTTGAGCTGTTCCATGCTGGTCTCTGACGGTGTCGAACTAAGGGAAGTCTAAGAATAAATGAGTTCTCAAATACAAAATGCGTTACTGCACCGCCAATATGACGGTTGTTTCAAATAATTCCAACAAAATGTTGGTTTCTTATGCATTTAAAATCGTTATAAAATGAAGAAAATAAGGAAGAAGCGGTAAGTTTATGGACAAGTTTGATCACAAGATCATAGATATCCTCCGGCACAATGCTCGGCTGTCAGTCACTGAAATCGCAGAAAAAGTGAACCTCTCTCGCTCGGCGGTGACGGCTCGAATTCGTAAGCTCGAAAATGACAAAGTTATCTTGGGTTATCATGCAGAAATCGCCTCTAATGAAGGGGATTCAATCTGCGCCTATTTTGCTCTGAAGTTCGATACTTCCACCTCAACGTACTACTGCGAATCTTACGCAAATGAGTTATATAAAATTGATGGGGTGAAATGGTGTCATGCTATTAGCGGAGAAACCGATATGATGGTCTTTGTCGAGGTTCCCAACATGAACCGACTGAATGAGGTCAGAGACCAAATTCAACGCTTTCCTGAGCTTCGCCATCTCATGACTCATACTGTATTAACCGAGTTTTTTAATACCACTGGGAATAAGTTCGTTAAGTGATCGGCAAAGCCAGGCGTAAGTACCATTCAATCGGATAAACAATGCTAAACCACATCAATTTAAACTTGCTGAGATCCTTGCATGTTTTGCTCGAAGAGTGTCATGTAAGCCGCACTGCGCAGCGACTGAACATCACGCAGTCTGCGGTGAGTCGTCAGCTGGCTCAACTCCGCGAGCTGTGTGGTGATCCACTTCTTATTCGCCAGGGTAATCAGCTGATTCCAACACCAAGAGCGATAGCGCTAAAAGAAAAACTGGATGCGTTACTTGCGGAATTTGACCATCTTTTGGATGACAAGCCATTTGAACCTAAAGACTGGCAGGGAGAACTCGTGATTGCGTCAAGTGATTACGTTGCCCAATATGTTCTACCGGATATAGCGTCGCACCTCAGTGAGTTCGCGCCACAACTTGATATGGCTTATCGGCTTTGGCAGCCAGACTTTCTGGACAAACTGCATGAGCTCGGCATTCACATCGCTTCTTCTATGTACCCCTCCAAACCAGAAGGCGTATCGAGCATCAATATCGGCTCGGATAATTCGGTTTGTCTGATGAAAGATTCTCATCCGCTGGCTAAGTGTAAAAGTATCAGCGCGAAGCAACTCGTCAGCTATTCGCACATTAAGGTGACGGGAGGTGGTGACAAGGACTCCAGTGCTGATCTAGCGTTAAAAGAGATGGGTCTGGAGCGTCATATCGCATTTAAAGTGCCTTTCTTCTCTGCAGCCGTAAACAGACTGGTAACGAGTGACAACCTTATGGTCGTGCCGGAACATATTGCGCTGAACCTTGCCAAGCATTGGCGTTTAGTCAATAAGCCACTGCCTTTTGCAACCCAGACACATGAATATTGGTTGATGTGGCATCCAAAATACGACACCGATCCTGCCCATCGTTGGGTTAGAGAACAAATTCGGACAGTGATGAAGCTATCGGAATACTCTATTCATTAAGTTATGATTTCAAGTCATGACCTTTATGAAAAACTTTGATTTCTATTTATATCCCTTCACTTGATAGATTGATACCAAATGAGGAGAGGATTTTATGACACTAACAGTTTGGCTATCACTTTTTACCGTATGTTTGTTGGGCGCTATGTCTCCAGGGCCTAGTTTGGCGATTGTCGCTAAACACGCTTTGGCTGGTGGCCGTCTTAATGGGTTGGCGACAGCGTGGGCACACGCATTTGGTATCGGGATATATGCATTTATTACTCTGATCGGTTTGGCTGTGGTTTTACAGCAAAGCCCGCTACTGTTTAAAGCGATCAGCTTGGCGGGGGCAGCGTACTTGGCCTATTTGGGGTTTAATGCTCTGCGTTCGAAAGGCGGTGTAGCGGCTAAGCTTGAATCTGGGCAGGAAACCACCGTTGCACAGTCGGCAAGAGAAGGCTTTTTTATCTCTATTCTCAGTCCTAAAATTGCACTGTTCTTTATCGCTTTATTTAGCCAGTTCGTTGCTCTGGGTAATGATCTGAGTAATCAAATGATCATTGTTGCTACGCCGTTTATCGTTGACGGTTTGTGGTACACGTTCATTACTATCGTACTCTCCAGCTCGCGAGTGGTTGATCGTATTCGCTCAAAAGCGGTGTTGATCGATCGCTTGTCTGGCGTCGTGCTTATGTTGTTGGCTCTGCGCGTGGTTGTAACGATATAAATTTGATTTCCAGAACATAAAAAAGCACCCAGCTTGTTCAAGGCTGGGTGTAAGCAAGGAGTTTCTCAGGAGCTTTGTTAGCTTTTGGGGAGGAGGGGGTTGAGAAACACTTTAATTCTCTTATCGGCGAACTTCTTCAAATTCGCCTTCTATCGCGTCTGCTTTTCCAGTATTAAATTCATATTCTTGCTGCATCTCTTTCTGCATGTACTTGACGCGCTTCTCAATACGTTTTCCGGTAATCAGTGCCGCGATGGTCAATGGGATCGCCATGATGAGGCTAAATACTAAAGCAAAAAGGCCTGTAATCAGTGCCAGTGCTGTAACGATGATCCGATTCATAAACTTGACCTCTCTATTCGTCTATGTGTTCAGATTACCCCTGTGAATATGAACGAAACATGAACAATAGGCGTAAGTATGTCTGAGGAATGTCAAAGTCTGAAGAAAGTTAAATCGTATGAATAAAAAACGCCTGAGGGGAAGCTCAGGCGTATAAATGGGGAGTTAAGTTAGTAGTGCGCTTTCGCGCTTATTATAAAGAACAAATGTTGAGGTATAGTTCGCTACACCATGTGGTTAACGTTGTGGAGCAATGTTCACCTATCGAGGGAATGTTTGGTAACGAACACCCATCATTTGTTCCATACAGTGCACAACTTGGCAGCTGTAACCGAATTCGTTGTCGTACCAGATGTACAGTACACAACGCTTGTCTTGTGCGATAGTCGCTTGACCATCCACTACACCAGGGTGACGAGAACCAACTAAGTCTGTTGAAACGATTTCAGTTGAGTCTGTGTAATCAATCTGTGCTGATAGCTCAGAATTCAGAGCCATTTCACGTAGGTAGTCGTTCAGTGAATCACGATCCACGTCTTCACCTAGGTTTAGGTTTGCAACTGCCATTGAAACGTTTGGCGTAGGTACGCGAATCGCGTTACCTGTTAGCTTACCAGCTAGCTCTGGCAGTGCTTTTGCTACTGCTTTTGCTGCGCCAGTTGAAGTCAGAACCATGTTCAGAGATGCACTACGCCCACGGCGATCGCCTGAGTGGAAGTTATCGATCAGGTTTTGGTCGTTAGTGTAAGAGTGAACCGTTTCGATGTGGCCTGAAAGTACACCGTACTTATCGTTCAACGCTTTCAGTACTGGTGTAATCGCGTTTGTTGTACAGCTTGCTGCTGAGATGATGGTGTCTTCTTCTTGAATCACAGATTCGTTTACACCAAATACAACGTTCTTGATATCGCCTTTACCTGGTGCAGTCAGAAGTACTTTCTGTGCGCCGTTACATGCTAGGTGCTGGCTTAGACCTTCTGCATCACGCCAAACGCCTGTGTTGTCTACAACAAGTGCGTTGTTAATGCCGTAAGCGGTGTAGTCAACTTCGCTTGGGTTGTTTGCGTAGATGATTTGAATGAAGTTACCGTTCACAATCAGTGCTTTGCGCTCTTCATCAATGATGATGCTACCATTGAATTGACCGTGTACCGAGTCACGACGAAGTAGGCTAGCACGCTTCTCTAAGTCGCCTTTTTTACCACCACGTACAACGATTGCACGAAGTCTTAGTGGGTAACCAGGGCCGCTCTTTTCAATAAGAAGACGAGTTAGTAGACGCCCGATGCGACCAAAACCGTAAAGAACCACATCGCGAGCTTTCAGAGAAGAATCTGCATCACGAGCACCTTGAAGTGCTGTTTGTAGGAAATCATTTAGTGAAGAAGTGTCTTCGTGCTCATTCCAATACTTAGTTGCCAGATGACCAATATCAACGCGGCTAGACGAAATGCTCATTTCACATAGTGCTTCAATGATAGGCATTGTTTGCTCTAGAGAAAGAGGGCTTCCAGTGTATCGTCTTGCTACGCGGTGAGTTTTGAGAATGTCGATAGTTGTGGCGTTGATAAGCGTCTTACCGAACAGAACCACTTCGATTCCTTTTTCACGATACAGCTTACCGATTAGAGGGGAGATAGATTCAGCAATCGTTTGGCTAGTTTGCCAGTCTTGGAGATATTTCTCTGGACTCATTGTTGTATTGGACCTTTCACGTTTTGGGGGCTAACCATACTCGCCGCTAGTACCTCTACGGTAGAGCGCAGGAGTCTGGTGGTAATGTAATCGGGTTGTAATAATTATGGGGCGGATTCTACGGCTGAAGGGCTTATTCTGCTAGGAAAAATAAACCTAGTGGAAATCACTGTTTTATGGCTTATCTGTGGAGGATTAATGTGACTAATGCGTCGTATTTAAGGTGTTGACATTTTTAAAAATGCAAACTTATTTTGCGATGATAATGCTTACTATCATGGGTTTTGATTGAAATATAAGATCTCATTTACATAAATATGTGATGTGAATCGATAACGCAACTCTGAAGGTAAACATAAAAGTCTTAATTATGTTCTTTATCAACTGAGACTAATGGATGGGATGAAATGTGCTTCTGAGGTTCAGATTTAATATCAAAAATTTGCATCAAATCACAATATGAACTGGGATTTATAGCGCCAAAAATACCATTAACCATATAAGGATTAGGTTTATTGTTCACGGGAAGAGCAAAATCAGAATGATCATTCGAGCTAGCGAGCCACAAAACGGGTTCAAATTACCAGCCCTGGTAGGAGAGGTTGTTGAGGTTTATCAATAAATCGACGATTAGCTGCGATAAATTCTATATCTTAAGTGACGCTGTCACAATTATAAGTCATAAATTGTGGAACACGTAGCGCAGCGATTCTTTCGCTATCTGGCGTTGTTTAATCAGATAAACCTTGTTTAAATCGATTAGATAAGCTGAAGTCACTTGGCGTTTACGATCAAAATTAGAAGGAAATGACATGTTTAATCTCGCGATTATTGGGACGAACTGGATATCTCAACAATTTGTTGAAGCAGCGATACAAACGGGGGAGTTTCGTCTCAAAGCCGTATATTCGAGAGAGTTTGACAAGGCGCGTTCATTTGGTGCGCCATACCATGCGGAGACTTTCTACGACAGTTTAGACGCTTTGGGCAATGATCCGGATATTGATGCGGTTTACATTGCTAGTCCAAATTCGCTTCATGCACCTCAAGCGCTGCAAATGCTAAAAGCGGGTAAGCATGTCATTTGTGAAAAGCCGATGGCCTCAAATTACGCACTTGCACAAGAGATGTTTAAGTGCGCTGAAGAAAATGAAGTCGTGCTTTTTGAGGCATTCATGTCGCCTTATACTCCCAACTTTACTGTGTTGAAAGAAAGCCTGCCTACCATAGCTCCGTTAAGACACGCTACGATCAGCTATTGCCAGTATTCCTCTCGCTATCAAAAGTATTTAAACGGTGAGAACCCGAATACGTTCAATCCGGATTTTTCCAATGGTTCGATTATGGACATCGGCTATTACTGTCTGGGTTCGGCAATTGAGTTGTTTGGCGAGCCAAATCAGGTTCAGGCCAGTGCGGTTGTCTTACCATCCGGTGTGGATGGATGCGGGAGTGTGACCCTTGCCTACGACGATTTTAACGTCAATCTTCTGCATTCAAAAGTAAGCGACTCGCTTATTCCAAGTGAATTTCAGGGTGAGCAAGGTAGCGTCCTAGTCGATATGATCTCCACGGGTCGTGGCGTCGAACGCATTCTTCGTGGTAACGAGAAAGAAGTACTGACCCTGCCACAAACCGAAAACCACATGTTTTACGAAGCTAAAGCTTTTGCCGAGCAACTTAAGTTAGGTGTGATTGATGAGAGCACCAAACAACGTTCATTGACGGTAGCAAAAGTCCTGACTGAAGTCAGAAGACAAACTGGCGTTGTTTTTCCTGCGGACAAGAAGGCTTGATGTATTATACCAATCGTAGTAAATAACTGGTCATCCTAGCTTGTTAAAATACTCGATAACCGTGTTGAAATTTTTGACTGTAGAATAACTACTTATCGAAAAATTTCGCCTTGTTCTCAAGCATTTTTCCTACGCTATTTCTGAACACTTACTTACTGTGATTGGTATTAGAAGGCTGTATTTAACTCAACGAATGAAGCCCTCAATATAGAGGGCTTCATTATTATGATATCTGATCTTATTGGTTTATAGACTTAGTACGCTTTATGCCTTTCGGACAGCGATGCGATAGTGCGACGATAAGTGAGATAAGCAGCGATGCCTGCGCAGATATTACCCAGACAAGCACCAAGCAGAAGACCTCTGATTCCACCAAGCTGAGAACCAACCCATAAACATGGCAGGAAAAAGACGAACAGACGTAACGCCGAAACGGTTAGCGCCGTGTATGACTTACCTAATGCATTACAGATAGAAACCATAAGCATACATACGCCCAGAGAGCCTAAGCTAATCGGGACGATCATCAAATGCATTTCTAACACTTGCTCAACTTGAATATCGCTGGTCATTAATAATGCCAGAGGATTCGCGACAGCAAAGGTAATAACGGCAATTAAGAGCTGGAAGATCAGAACAAACTTAACCGCAATACTCACCAGCGATTGAATGTCATCATAGTTTTTTGCGCCAAGCAATCGCCCGACCATTGGCGGTAGAGACATAGTTAATGCGAGTACAGAAACAATGGCGAAAAACTCAAAACGCGATCCCAGCGCCCATGCCGCGACGGCAGCCGTACCAAATCCTGCCAGTAGCTTAGTTGCGAGCATGGAAGACAAAGGGGGTAAGAGTTGGCTTATCATCGCAGGCCCCATGATATTGCCGATGGAACGGACACTCTTAACTACGTTTAGATCTTGCCATTGCGTTGTGGCCCAATGGCTCTTTTTGACTCGTGGAGCCACGACCAAAATACCAAAACTGAACGCAACAATTGTCGCAAGCGCTGCGCCATTAATGCCGAGATCGAAGGTAAATATGAAGATCGGATCGAGAACTAGGTTCACACCGCTAGTGATCATCATCATGGTGCCTGGCAACATGGTATTGCCGTGAGCTCGACAGATGCTGTAGTAAAAGTAGAGGAGGGCACCAGTCCAGGAGCTCAGTAACCACCATGGCCAGTAACTATCGATGATAGGCATAACCGTATCCGGTGCGCTGAGCATGGATAATATCGGGTAACGAAGCAACCAAATTAACACACTGATTATCGCAACTCCTACCGAGCCAATCATTAGAACTAAACCGCCAAGCTGTTTAGCATAGCGTGTTTCATTGGCTCCTAGTGCTTTAGAGATAACCGCGGTTGTTGCGATGCCTAAGCCAACCTGAATACCGATCACGACCATTTGCAGTGGCAGTGTGAATCCTTGTACCGCCAAAGGTAAGACGCCAAGTTGGCCGATAAAAGCACTGTCCACAAGCTGAAAACTCATCAGTGATAAAACACCAAAGAGCATGGGCCATGTCATCGAGAACAATTGCTTGGCTAATGTAGGTTGAGGACTGATCGTAGTTGAGGACATAGAAAGCTTATTCAGTTATAGGTTTGGGATAACGTTGGTGCAATTGTACACACCACTTTAATCCGTGACAAAAACAAACCCCGAGCAAGTTGTCTTGCTCGGGGTTCAAATTATAACAGAACTATTGGTGTTTATTTCTTGCCGCTAGTTTGCTTGTCTTCTTCCGTCAGTTCACGAATGCGACGGCTGATGTCACGACGTGCTTTAGAGATTTCTGCGCTCTTGATGATGTGGTCATCAACACGATCTTCGTAATCGGCTTTCATGTTTTTGATGATCGCTAAGATGTCGTCGTGAGTCATCTCTGGCTTGATGTAGTCTAGAAGGTTTTCTAGCAGGTCTACACGTTTGCGGTTATCACGAACTTTTTTCTCGTTATCAAGAAGCTCTCGTTTCAATTTATTCTTGCGACGAGCTTGGCTAACGATTTCAAATACGCTACTCATAGTTCCCTTTCCTAATTTGTGAATATCTTTCTCGATTAAAGCACAACATCCCGTAGCATAACAGTCTTTAGATCAATCACGACGATGAGTTGAACACTTCTCGACCAATCATTGTGTGACTTGCCTTACAACAAGAAACCATCTCAGTTTTATGCCAGTTGAGCCTGATTTGGCGCACCTCAGAGCAATGGTGATTTCACGCTTGAAATGATTCATGCATTACAATTCTCGTGTTTGAATTGGCAGCCGCGGCGAAACAAAACGTGTCTTTGTGCGACTTAGTTTGGATAAATATGTGTTTGATACGGGGTTTGAGTAAATCGATGCGTTGTCATGATTGAGCCTTCACTATATTATCAGCATCATTAAATACAAAATGATGACACTTGATATGGACTCTCGTAACACTGCGGAGCAAGTCGACAGTCAAGATAGTGAACAAGTCACGAGTTCTTTGGCTGAGAAGTTAAAAACAGCATACATCAATGCACGCGATCAACTTGAACTTACAGAAGTTGAACTCAATCGTTCGAAAATAATGATGATTGATGAAGATGGTAATCTGAGAAAAGTACCTATTCTCTCCGAGCACTAAGTCCTATCCCGATTCACGAAAGGGGTCAGGTCTTAGTCTATGCTTTAGCCTGACTACCTTATATTCAAGCGCTTTCTAACCTGTTCAGGTTTCAGCCTGACCCTCTAGAGCGGCTTGAGTATAAAATTCAAATGCAAAAAATAATAAGGAATGCATTATGAAAGTTGAGCTAACGGCAATAGAAGCACGAGTAATTGGTTGCCTGATCGAGAAAGAAGTGACGACTCCCGATCTTTATCCCCTAAGTCTGAATGCACTTACCAACGCATGTAATCAAAAAAGCAATCGTGAGCCAGTCATGTCGTTGTCCGAGTCTGATGTATTAGATGCGGTAGATGCGCTGATTGAACGTCGACTAGTCAGTGACGAAAGTGCTTTTAATAGCCGAGTGAGCAAATATCAGCACCGTTTTTGCAATACAGAGTTTGGCGACCTAAAACTGACTGAGCAAGAAAAAGGCATTGTATGCTGCATGCTGTTGCGCGGGGCTCAGACGCCAGGTGAGATTCGCACTCGAACTAACCGCCTGACGACGTTTCGCGATGTTAAAGAGGTGGAAAACGTTCTGGAACACTTAGCGAGCGAAGAGAAAGGTCCATTAGTCGTAAAACTGCCACGAGAGGCTGGTAAGCGTGAATCTCGCTACATGCATTTATTCTGCGGTGAAGTGGATGTCTCTGCTATCGAGACAACAGCGACTGTGTCACCGAGCTCAGATCGTATTAGTCAGCTTGAACAAGAAGTGGCAATGCTGAGAGAAGAACTCGATGCTTTGAAAGCTCAGGTAGAATCTCTGCTTTGATGAGTGATTGTGTTGAACAAGTTTGGAGTGTTTATCTGATACGAAATAACCGGAATGCACTCTATTGTGGTGTAACCAACAATATTGAACGCCGGTTTAAACAGCATCAAGATGGCAAAGGCGCTAAGGCACTAAAAGGTAAAGGGCCATTAGTTCTGGAATGGACCATGAAATTTGATTCCAAGAGTCTGGCGATGAAAGCTGAGTATTTTATTAAGCAGCTAGCTAAAACGAAAAAAGAGTTATTGGTTGAATCAAAAGCGTCTTTTGGCTTAGATGAACACCACAGCTTGATATTTACCGTTCGTCGTTAAACGCCGATAAATGGTCGAATCAACGCATGACACCGACTTACAAAGAGCCGCTGATTTCTATAAGGCGGCTTCTTTTTATCTAAAAGATGCGTTCATAATGTAATGAAATATAATGCAATATTCGTTTGTTATGTAAGACTCATCTGACGCATAATGCATAACGAAGAAAATGTTATTGAAACCAGTACTTAGTGGAAGGTAGATTACAATAGTTCAACGCGCCCAAGTAACGGATGACTCGGCTAGATAATAAATAGAGTGAATTAGACTCGATATAAAACTAATAGAGCAACAGATGAAAAAAGAGTTAATATTCTCCCTTGTATTAGTAGCTGGTATGGCCCCAGCAGCACATCCATCGCAAGTCCTGAATGGATATTGGGAATATCAAGAGTTTCTGAATGAATTTCCAGAGCAAAAGCAACTAACCAACGCACTGGCTGAAGCTGTCAGAGAAAAACCGATTCCGGTGACTAGCGATAAAAAGCGTGAACTGAAGATTTCAGTCGTTTACCCAGGGCAGCAAATCTCAGATTACTGGATCAGAAACATTGATGCCTTTGAAAAACGGTTAGATAAGCTAAATATTAACTATCAGCTCAATCAGGTTTTTACCCGTCCAAACGCCGATATCAAACAGCAAAGTCTGTCTTTAATGGAGGCTTTGAAAAGCAACTCGGACTATCTCATCTTTACGCTCGATACCACCAGACATCGCAAATTTATTGAGCATGTCTTAGATTCGAAGAAAACCAAACTGATCTTACAAAACATTACGACACCAGTAAGAGATTGGGATAAACATCAGCCGTTTCTTTATGTTGGTTTTGACCATGCTGAAGGCAGCAGAAAACTGGCGAAAGAGTTTAGTCAACGCTTCCCCCAAAACACTCACTACAGTGTGCTTTACTTTTCAGAAGGCTACATTAGTGATGTAAGAGGGAATACATTTATTAACCAGGTAAACCGTGACAGCAACTTTGAGCTACAATCTGCATATTACACCAAGGCGACAAAGCAGTCTGGGTATGAGGCGGCAAAAGCCAGTTTGGACAAGTACCCTGATGTCGATTTTATTTATGCTTGCTCACAGACGTCGCTCTTGGTGCCGTTGAAGCGCTAGCTGAACTCGGGCGCGATGATATTATGATTAATGGCTGGGGAGGGGGCTCTGCAGAGCTAGACGCCATTTTAGATGGAGAGTTGGATATAACCGTCATGCGTATGAACGACGATACTGGTATTGCGATGGCAGAAGCCATAAAGTGGGATCTGGAAGGGAAGTCAGTACCAACTGTATATTCTGGTGACTATGAAGTCGTCACCACATCAGATTCTCCCGAAAGAATAGAAGCCTTAAGAAAGCGCGCATTTAGATACTCAGATAATTGATGACAAACACATCAACCAGAAAGCGTCGCTCTTTGTCGACGCTCATAACTAAAATTATAATTCTCGTTCTTGCTCCGATAATTTTAGGCATATTCGTTCAGAGTTATTACTTCTCCAAACAGATTATTTGGCAAGAAGTCGACAGGACAAAGCAACAAACATCTGCCCTGATTCTGAATATTTTTGACAGTCATTTCGCTGCGATACAGATCCACCACGACAGCAATTCTAAAAGCGATGTGGTGCTTGATTTTTATACGAAGCGGAATGAAGAAGCCTTAAATTTCTTTTTTCTGAGCATTGACCAGAGTGATCCTGCACACACGCCTGAAATTCGCTTCCTCACTAACCATCAAGGCATTATCTGGGATGATGGAAACGCCCATTTTTATGGCATTAATGACTCGATACTCGATACTATTTCCAATAGCGTCACATTCACCAATAACTGGTACTACATTACGTCACTAACGCCAATGGGCGCTCGTCATTTGTTGGTGAGAAGAGTCCCCGTACTTGAACCCACAACGGGCGAAGTGATGGGTTACTCCTACAATGTTGTCGTTTTGGACAACAACTTTGGCTTGATGGAAAGGCTGAAAAACGAAGGTAACGTCGATAATGTTGTACTCATCTCCAATAACTTGCCTCTAGCCAACTCGTTGGCTGGTGATGAGTCTTACAAAATATTTGATGTTCTGAAACGTAGGGAATCTCAAGAGAAGCTCGACCAACTATTGATTATTAAGACACCAATTGAGGTGAATGCGGCTCATACGGATTTATCTCTATTGACGGTTCAGGATAATCAAAGTGTCGTTACCCTGCAGGTTCAGCATCTTTTGGCGATGATGGCTTCGGTTATCGGGATGATCTTGATCGCCTTACTGACCAAAGAGTGGATAGAGAATAAAGTAGCAGAACAACTTGACTCCTTAATGTCGTACACACGTTCAGCTCGCGAAGAAAAAGGGTTTGAGCGATTTTGCGGGTCAGATATCGAAGAGTTTGATGATATCGGGACGACGCTAGAAAACACTTTTGAAGAGCTTGAAGCACAAAAACGCTCATTCCGTGACCTGTTTAACTTTGCTTTATCGCCGATCATGGTGTGGTCTGAAGCTGGGGTACTGATACAAATAAACCCAGCGGCGAGAAAAGAGCTGGTGCTCGAAAATGATAATAAAACTATGCCTCCCGTATTTAAGAGCTTTAAGGAAAAATTGCTTCCTCACCTGCGTATGGCATCGCAAGGCGCAACTCTTACCGGAGTGAATGTACCGATTGGCGAGAAAGTGTATCGCTGGAACTTGTCTCCCATTCTGGTGGATGGCGATCTCAGCGGTATCATTGTTCAAGGGCAAGATATTACAACGCTTATCGAGGCTGAAAAGCAAAGTAATGTCGCCAGAAAAGAAGCAGAAAAATCCGCTCAAGCTCGCGCTGATTTCCTCGCTAAGATGAGTCACGAAATTCGAACGCCAATTAACGGTATTTTAGGTGTCGCTCAGCTATTGAAAGGTGCGGTTAAATCGCAAGAACAGAGTAACCAGATAGACGTGCTTCGTCATAGTGGTGAGCACTTACTTGCTGTTTTGAATGACATTCTAGATTTCTCGAAAATCGAGCAAGGGAAATTTAATATTCAAAAACACTCGTTTTCCTTCACCGATACTGTTCGCACTTTAGAGAATATTTATCGTCCGATTTGTGAAAGTAAAGGCGTGGAACTGGTCATTGAAAACCAGTTGGATCCTCAAGTCGCACTCTTTACCGATCAGGTTCGCCTCAACCAAATTATGTTTAACCTGCTCAGTAATGCAGTCAAATTTACGCCATCAGGAAGTGTTCGGCTAAGCGCGGTATTGGATCAGTTTGAAGGGGTTGAGAACAGTGTGCTGGTGGTTGAAGTGTCCGATACGGGTATAGGTATCGACCCGAACAAACTCGAGCAAATGTTTGAACCGTTTGTGCAGGAAGAGGAAACGACAACGCGTGAATACGGTGGTAGTGGTTTAGGGCTGACAATCGTCAAAAGTTTGGTCGATATGTTAGATGGTAATGTCCAAGTTTACAGTCAAAAAGGGGTTGGAACGACATTTGTTGTAACGTTGCCAGTGAGAGACCGTGAACGTCTTTCAAGTGAAAATAAACCCGATCAACATATCAACCCTGAAGATATGTTTAATCAAACGTTGAAAGTCCTGCTTGTCGAAGACAATCATACTAACGCGTTTATTTTAAAAGCCTTTTGTAATAAGTATGAAATGCAGGTTGAATGGGCAAAAGACGGGCTCGAGGCCATCGAGCGGTTAAAACACCATACCTATGACTTGATCTTAATGGATAACCAACTTCCGCATCTCGGTGGTATAGAAACCACAAAAGAGATTCGCCGAAACCTCAAACTAGGCACGCCGATTTATGCTTGTACGGCAGATACTGCAAAAGAAACAGGTGATGCGTTTATGGAAGCGGGGGCGAACTACATCTTACTTAAACCAATTAAAGAAAACGCATTCCATGAAGCACTTTTAGATTACAAACAGCGATTCTTAGTCGACTGGGTATAAGAAACACATCAGCTCCTATCAGGCACAACGCAAGTTGTGCCTTTTTTATTACCTAAGATCCCTCTGCAACAAACTTCTCTCCTTGAACTTAATGTGATTTTTGTCACAAAGTTATTTACTTAGCATGCTAACTAATTTATATTACTTAGCATGCTAAGTAATTGAGTGTTTGTAATGATTCAAGACATCGACATTTTGAGAGAGCTTTCCGTTGCGGAAAAGTTATCTCGCGTCTCACGTTTATGGAAAATGGTCGCAGACCGAGAGCTTGAGCCACTGAACCTGACGTATCCGCGCTGGACTGCCTTATGGAAGTTATATCGCATGGGGGACAACGTCAGCCAGAAGCATCTCGCGGAAGCACTAGAGATAGAACTGTCGTCATTAATGCGAACCTTAAAATTACTCGAAGAGCAGTCTCTGGTAATACGACGTTGTTGTGAATATGACAAGCGCGCCCGTATTGTCAGCCTGACTGATGACGGTAAAGCTCTTATTACTCAACTAGAGAGCCGAATCTATGAGGTTCGTAGAAAATTACTGTCGGACATTAATGATGATGAGCTTAAGGCCATGGGATTAATCCTAGAGCAAATTGCTCGCAATGCACTCGATACACTTAGCGAATAAGTCAGAAAACCTAAAAAAGAGAAGTTGAATCCTATGACTCCAGACCAAAAGTTCGCGCGCTGGATTAAATATTCATGCGTAGCGTTTGTCCTTGTCTTTGCTTACTTTCTAATTGCCGATCTGGCAATGCCTCTTACGCCTCAAGCAATGGCAACTCGTGTGGTAACCAAAGTGGCGCCGCGTGTTAGTGGGCAAATCACAGAAATCTACGTCACAAACAATCAGGAAATCCATAAGGGTGAAGTACTGTTCCAGATCGATCCACAGCCTTACCAACTGGCGGTTGAACGTGCTCAGCTCAATCTGGATCAGGTGATTCAAAACAATGACCAGCTGGATGCATCAATCGCCGCTGCAAAAGCGGATGTGGAAGCAAACAAGATTGTTGCAGAGCAAAAGGTGAGAGAAGCGGCGCGTTTGAATAAGCTGTTTCACCGAAACGGTACTTCTCAACAGCAACTTGATGATGCGCAGAGTAGCGCAACTGCTGAAAAAGCCAACTTGTTAGCAGCACGTGCTCGCCTGAAGGAGCTAGAAGTAAGCCGTGGTGAAATAGGTGAAGATAATGTCAGCGTTCGTGTTGCGCAGAATCAACTCAAGCAAGCTGAGCTCAATTTGTCTTACACAAAAGTTATTGCTGAGCATGATGGTATCGTCGCCAACCTTCAGTTGGAAGTGGGTGCTTACGCCTCTGCGGCAAGTCCTCTGGTTGCATTAGTCTCAGATGACGTTGACATCATTGCTGATTTCCGAGAAAAGAGCCTGCGCCACTTTAATCGTGACAGCCGCGCATTGGTTGCTTTTGATAGCTTGCCGGGTGACGTTTTTGAAGCTCGAATCACAAGTATTGATGCTGGCGTAAGTTCTGGTCAGTTCGATGCTGATGGACGACTTGCCACACCGACAGAGACGGACCGTTGGGTTAGGGATGCACAGCGCATGCGTTTGCATTTAGCGATTGACGATCAAGAGCAGCACTCGTTCCCTGCCGGAGCGCGTGCAACCGTCCAACTGTTGCCTGAGAATACGATCTCTGGGTGGTTTAGTAACCTACAGATTCATTTCTTGAGTGCTCTGCATTACATCTATTAATCAGGAGGTGGTATGAAGTTATGGGACCACCCCATGTCTGAGAATGATCTCAGGCAGTGTCTTCGAATCGCCACTGGCGCTACGATAGGCTTTACCGTATGTAAACTTTTCGGCTGGAACTACGGTGTGTTTTACACGGTAACGCCGATGCTGCTGCTCGGCATGGTTCCTGTGATGAGCTTGCATGCGGCTAGGCAGATGATATTTGCCGCCGTAGTTTGTGGCCTGGAAGTTGGTATTCTTGCTGGACTGTTTGGCGGTCATCCATTCATGATGACGATGATTGCTTTTGGATTATTTCTGTACAAATTTGCTTGTATGTCGAAGGGAAGTTTATTCCTGTTTGGTGCGAGTAGTGTATTGAACCTCAGCATCATGCTGCACTTTTCCAGTTATGTCAGTACTGACCTAAATGATCTTATCTTCAGTAATCTGGAAGCGAATGTTCTTTCAGTTGTTGTTGCGTATTTAGTGACGTTTTTGATTCCTGATGCTGAGCCTCGTCAGCCGCCAGCCAGACCTTCGGAACCGAAGAAAAGCCATCGCATGCGTCATGAAGCCTTGATGGGAGCAAGCATCGTAACTATGTCGTTTCTGGTTTTCCAGGTTTTCGACTTAAGTGACTCTCTGTCGGCACAGGCGACGACCATATTGCTGTTGTTTCCGATGCATTGGAATGGTGCCCTAGGTTATGCTCGTAAAAGAGCGATGGGCACGTTACTGGGGGTGACGTTCGGTATTACCAGCCAGCTAGTGCTTTATGACTGGTCAGATACCTTGTTATTCGTCGTACCTCTGCTGTGGATTGGCGCAATGATTTTCAGCTATATGCACGTTAAAGAATCCAGTGGATCCGGAGCGGGCTTTGGTGGACTCACCACGTTAGGCATTTTATTTGGTCAATACTTAAGCCCAGGTGGTGATTTGATCTTTAGTGCGCTGTATCGGGTGAGCAGTATCCTGTTTGCCATTGTTGCAACGCTACTCGTGACCTATCTGATACATCGATTCCTCAACAGCTTCGAAGCAACTCGCTTTGGCGAACAATAGCCGTTCAATTTGCTTTTAGCATTAAACGTTAGTTGCTGGACAGAAAATACTGTTCCAGCAACGCTACTTTCAATTGGTCAGTCATTGCGATTGGCTTGTCAAACTTAATGCCAATGATCCAGCCTTTGGCTAACTTTTTGATGTTTGCGATTAAGCAATGATTGTCGCTGCCTACATAGGCACTAAGTGCTGAATCAACCTTGACGTTATCACCCACTTGGAATTCCGGTTCAAATAAGGTCGAGATGCCTATCCCGGCTATCGAAAAGTCAATCAGGCTTCCGTCGTAGACATGACCGCCATGGTCAATAGTGCAGTCCATTTTCAGCTTGTAACGTTCAAATTCGCGCACGGGTTTTGTGGCAAACGTCGTCGGTATACGGACGAATAAAAGAGGGGATGGGTGGCTAATGTGCATTAACACACTGGATTTGAATGCAACTACGTGCCCGAGCTCCGTGTCTGATACACCACGAACAACGACGTCTGCATTATTGAGTCTTCTAATCGCATGATCTTCCAGCAGCTTTGTTGGAATATCAATAATCAGATAGGCGTTTTCTTTCAAGCCCAAATAAGTTGTAACGTATGAGCTGCTCTTTTGAGGACCAAGTTCCATCTCTATGGATAGCTTAGTTCCTGGTTTCAAGAAATGACTCAGTTCATCTTTCGTGTGCGTTGCTGGCATGTCGTCGAATAATATAATCCCTTATTGTTTGGGAGGCTATCAGAACACCATTTGTTCAGGCAACATACTTTATGTAAATAACTGCCTATTATAGCTTTTTAATCTCTTCAAACACCACGCTATCCTCGTTTCAACCCAAAAGTGATTGCAAAGTGACCACTTGTCTAATAATTCCATGTTCGCAAATATTAAACTTGTGGTCACAAAAACCTGTTTAAAAGGCTAACTTATGCTAACGATGAACAGGCGGGCGATAAGGCTGACTAAGGTCATTTTTCATAAATATCTGGCTCGCGATTATACTGCCACACGTTACTAGCGTTAGGGCAAGCCATGTGAGTGTGTCGGGTTGCTCACCAAAGATTGGGATCGCCAGCAACGTAGCAATGACTGGAGTTAAAGAGCCAAACGCTGCACTGGCTTCCGCACCAATGATTCGGATCGCGTATATAAAAGTATAGGAAGCGATTAAGCCAGCGCCTACCCCTTGAAGCATGGTGTGCCCGAACAGTTCTTTCCATGGCCAGTACTTCATTGGTGTGACGGCTAAATAGCTGTCTATCCAGCCGAAACCGACCGCGATGATAAGCAGTGCTAACGAGATTATCGCTACAAAGCCAGCACAGACATGAGCATTCAGGTTGGCGACACGCGCGCTGATGGTAAAGACCGCCCACATCAAACTGCCGGTAAGAAATAGTAGATGTCCTTGTAATTGTGACCAGTTGTAATCAGTGCCCGTGTTGGAAAACAAGAAGACAAAGATACCCAATAATACCGTCGTTAGGCCAAATAAACGGTGTTTGCTCAATGCTTGTTGATAAAAGAGAACAGCGATGGCGGAGACAAATAACGGTAATGTGCCGGGTATCAGTGCACTGGCATGAGACACTGGGGCGAGGTGCATCGCGCTACCAACGAGCAGTAAGTAAGGCAGCCCACTCCCCACTACAACGCCTGTTAAATATTTATTGGGAATAACGCTAATGGTTTTTCTGTTCTTTAGGACAAAAGGGAGCAAAACCAAGCTGGGAATCAAGAATCTGACTAATGCGATATCGGCTGGTTGAAGTGCTGAGATTGCGCCTGCTTTGAGAGAAATGAAAAAACCGGACCAGAGAAGTAAGGTCACTAATATTGCTGCGTATCCCAGAATCATGCTTAACGTATCCAATTTGTTATCGATTTGTTCATTGTCGAACAAAAAGGACGCTCAGTGGTGGCAAGTTATGACGTGATTTATTTTAATGTTAGTGAAAAAGCGCGTATAACGTATAAATATTGATGATATTTGGCAGGCAATGAGAAATGGACAAAATAGACAGGCAGCTACTGAACCTGATTCAAAAAGACGCCACTCTGACGACGGCTGATCTCGCTGATCAAGTGGGGCTTTCACCTTCTCCATGCGCAAGGCGAATAAAGCGTCTTGAGCAAGAAGGGGTTGTGAATGGATACCGGGCGATATTATCCCGCGGTAAGGTTGGCATCGCGATGACGGTATTTGTCGAAGTCAGTTTGAATAACCACCAAGCCTCTTCAATTGATGAATTTGAATATTCGATCGTTGAAATGGACGAGGTCATCTCATGCCATGTGGTGTCGGGCGCGTACGACTACTTGTTGGAAGTGGTCAGTAGGGATCTGGAAGGCTATGAAAACTTCACCAGAAAACTACAGAGGCTAGAGAACGTCAAAGACATTCATACCCATTTAGCAATACGAGAAGTAAAGGGGAATGGGAGCCTTCCGGTTTATGCTTGATCAAAAAAGCGAAGTCCGTTTACTGACTTCGCTTTCGAATTCTTTACGATTTATTGGCTATTTTTGTATTGTGATATTTCACAATTGCCGGTCCGTCTATCTACTTTAAATGAGAAAGCAGCTGAATGGTATTCCCTCCCATCGCTCCAAATTGTTTCTCCGAAGATTTTACAAAGGTCCAGATCACTGATTGAACCGAATTGTTTTACGTGCCTAACTACTGACAAAAACTTGGCTTTAGTAGTATTAGGGTCTTGCCTGTTACTTAGTCGATTGATAACCATTTTTGTAGCATCATCCCAGCCAGTTGTGACTATTTGTTAAACTTTATTAACGGCTAAAGTAACCAATTATTAGCCACAAGTAAAGTATTATTGTGACCTATGTCTCTTAAAATTATCCAGATTGAATGCAAATGATTCAAATTGGTGCGACAGATTATGGTGTGGCCGAATTTATGTTTCTTTGATGTTTCGCAGATGTTAAAGCGCTTGCTTCTCTCTCGTAGACTGAGGCTAAACCAAGATAAAGTGAGGATAATTTAGTATAGTCTTCAGCAAGTTGATTCGCATTCGTCTGATACCACTCTGCGGTAATCTGGTTTGACATCTTTTCTGATAACTTACAACTTTGAGCCAGTTTCTCCCAACCGTTGGCGGACCACTGAGATTGTGTACTGAGTTTGGTTATTTCACTGGCTTTTTGAGTTAATTCTTTACGGTATTGTATAGATGCGTCCAGCTGAGTCTGGAGCATATCTCGACGAGACTTTACGCGCCAAAGCATCACTAGCTCGTTGGGAGAAAACTCCTTGGATAAGAGTGGTCGTTGTTTATGTTCAATCAGAAGTGCGTTGAAGACTTTGACATGCTGATTGTACTTAGACTCTAGCCTGTTGAATTCATTCAGATTATCATTCCATGAAGACGGGGTGCATGGCACATTTGAATAGCATACCGATGGGAAGACGAAAAGCAAAAGTATCCATTTAAGCTTGTTTATCATTATTATTCACGTTAGTTAAGCGACTCTTTTAACTATAGTTTATTGCTGGCGAAGTATAATCAAGTATCTTTTGGGATATTTGCCCAAAATAGAAGGGAAAAGATATGAAGAAAGCGCTTATCGTTATGATAGCTGTCTTACTGCTTGGAGGCGCTGGTTTTGGTTACTATTTCTTCTTTATGCAAAAGGATCAGCCAGAACCGACAACAGAAGCCTCTTCTCCTGAAGCTCAAGTAAAAGAAGAAGCGTCAAAACCTGTCATGGATTTGGAATCTGTACCGCCTGAAACGACCGAGTATTACGTGATTGAACGTCAGGTTAGCGCGTACAACAAACCAGACCATAACGCGTTAGTTGTTGATACGATCTACAAAGGGGAAAAGGTCGTCGTTTTGGAAAAGTCTAACGGTTGGTATCGCATCTCCGATTATCTCGTTTATGAGGACGGCGGCGAAGAAACGGCGGAATGGTTAGATGCAAAAGGGCTGTCGGATGCTGAACCAGTGATTAAAGAGCAAGAGCGCTTAGAGATACTCGATGGGTATTTACAAAAGTCAGACGATTTAAAAGACAATCTAGAAATATTTCGCAACAAGACACAACTGCTGTTGGACGACAATACGTGTAAGCCAGAAGATTTCACAGAACTTGGCGGGTGGGTTCGTTCTGTGACTTACAAGCAGCGAAATGTGTACTTCATATACTGTGGTGGTTTAGAGCAGGAAAACAAAATCTATCTGGACGTCAATAGTGGCGAAATATTCTATCGTTAGATGCAAGGCGTTTACGTAATGGCAAAGATGGAATCAGAGATTTAGATCTTTTTAGTTGTTCAGCTTGATCAATAGGCATACTATCATCGGGCCGGGTTAGTAAACTCGGCCGTGTTTTGTTTTAGTGAGATTTCATGCCTCTGATTTATCTTAGAAAGCTATTTTTTCTGCTGCTTGCAATGGTATTACTGCCAGTGCATGTTTCGGCTGCCCAAGCAGATCAGAAAGCTCACTTACCGCATTTCAGTAAACTGCAGCCTTTTGTTGCAGCAAGCACATCCCCAATTTCAGACGATGATTTTTCTGAGGCGTCAGAAGAGTCCACGCGCGCGCCGGTATCTGAAGGTCATGCAAATTCAGATTCGTCGGCGATATTTAATTCGCAACGCTGGCTCTCTCATGTCCGAGAAGGGCTTGATGAAGAAGATGTCGATTTTGTCGGCGACCTTAATGCGCCTTTCTATGCGGATGTTGGCTATAGTTACAGCCTGATCAATATTAACTGGCGTCAAAACCAGTCCATTTTTCATCATTTCACAAGCGACTATCGCCTTTCTGGTTGGAAAGAAACCAACGCGATGTATGTTGCTCTCAATAGTCAGTTTTCTGCCTAAACACCATCACTCTGC
This sequence comes from Vibrio natriegens NBRC 15636 = ATCC 14048 = DSM 759, assembly GCF_035621455.1. Taxonomy (NCBI): domain Bacteria; kingdom Pseudomonadati; phylum Pseudomonadota; class Gammaproteobacteria; order Vibrionales; family Vibrionaceae; genus Vibrio; species Vibrio natriegens. Next base: position 518,653 of record NZ_CP141823.1, on the reverse strand, counting down.
ACATTCTGTGCAATCTCAACACGACGACGGTATTCATCAGAACAGATCTGTGTTCTGAGCATTCTTTATCCTGGATTATTTTCTGGGCGTAGGTTGTCGTGTCTTGACTCTATCAAAGTAAATCTTCACCTAAGGGTGAGGGGATGATGTTTATATGAAGAAAACACCAAAACCAGCCAAAAGTAGAAAATTACTAAACCACTATTCTGCTTGGAAATATGTCGTGCTTATTGCGACAATCATTATTCTAACGCTGAGTGCCATTCCGACCTGGTTTGGCGAGCAGCCATCGATCCAAGTGACCTTCGCTGACCCAAACCAGACTGAAATGTCACTGGTACAACTCAATCAATTGTTCAAAACGAACCATATTTCTACCGACAGAATCATCGAAAAGGATGGCAAAACAACCATCGTTTTTGGCAGTGAAGACGCACAAAGTAAAGCTCGTGCTCTGCTCAATAAACAGTTGGATAAAGAGGACAGTATCACCTTCTCGTATGTCTCTGTTGCGCCAGAATGGTTGAGCGAGATGGGCTTTAACCCGATTAAGCTGGGCCTTGATCTACGTGGTGGTGTGCAGTTCCTGTTGAATGTTGATGTAAACAAAGCATTCGAAGAGCAAAGAGACGCACTGATCGATGAGATCAAAGCTGACCTGCGTGACAATCGAACACGTGGCGTTCAGGTTCGCGCTGAAAGTGGTAATCGTATTGCCGTCAACAGTGAGAGTGAAAAGGCACTCGCTGATGTAAACCAGTTCTTGCAGCAAAATTACCCAGGCTGGGTAGCAAAAAGCTCAGTAAGAGGATTCGTGCTGGAGCCTAGTGAGCAAAATATCCAGGAATTCCAGTCCACGACGCTACAGCAGAACCTGAAGATCATGCGTGGTCGAATTGAAGAGTTGGGTATTACGGAAGCACTTGTTCAGCGTCAGGGTAAAGAGAGCATTCGTATTGAGCTACCTGGTGTTCAAGACCCAGCACAAGCGAAAAATGTGATTGGTGCAACGGCAAGTCTGGCTTTCTATGAAGTGAAAGACGCAAGCAAAGCGCAAAGCAGTCAAGATTTGGTATTGAAAGACAATGATGGTCGCACCGTGACACTGAGTAAGCGTCCGGTCCTGACTGGTGAGCATATTGTGAACGCTCGTGCTGGTGTGGACAAAATGGGCATGTCAGAGGTAAACATCTCGCTTGACCATGCTGGTGGTAAGAAAATGAGTGACTTTTCTGCTACCCATATTGGTAAGCCAATGGCGACGGTTTACCGTGAATACAAGACGAATGAACGCGGTGTAACCGAGCGTAACGAACGTGTCATCAGTGTAGCGACGATTCAATCTCAGCTCGGCAGCCAGTTCCGTATTACTGGCGCAGGAAGCATGGATGAAGCACAGCAGCTGGCACTTTTACTGCGAGCTGGCTCTCTGACCGCACCGGTCACCATTGTTGAAGAGCGCACCATTGGTGCTTCTCTTGGTGCCGAAAATATCCAAAATGGTTTTGCGGCACTGGCTTTAGGTCTAGGACTAACGCTGACGTTTATGGCGCTTTGGTACCGCCGTTTAGGTTGGGTCGCGAATGTGGCTTTGTGTGCCAATATGCTTTGTTTGTTGGGGCTGATCGCTCTGTTACCGGGCGCAGTTCTTACTCTGCCGGGCATCGCAGGTTTAGTGCTTACGGTCGGCATGGCTGTTGATACTAACGTGATTATCTTTGAACGAATTAAGGACAAAATGCGCGAAGGCCGAAGTTTTGCACAGGCTATCGATATTGGTTTTGACAGCGCATTTGCCACCATCCTTGATGCCAATATTACTACCATGATTACCGCTGTGATTTTGTACGCGATTGGTAACGGTCCAATCCAAGGCTTTGCTTTAACGCTAGGTTTGGGGCTGTTAACCAGTATGTTTACCGGCGTATTTGCTTCTCGAGCAATGATCAACTTAATTTGGGGCCGCGATGCCCGTCGTGATGTGAGGGTTTAATCATGGTCAAAATATTACAGCAGCATATTCGTAAAATTCGCTACTTTACTACCTTAGTTTCACTAATTTTAACTGTGATTGCGCTAGCCGCGTTGGGAATGAAAGGGTTAAACCTGGGCCTCGATTTTACCGGCGGGATGGTGACAGAAGTTAAAATAGACAAGCAGTTAACCAATCAAGATTTGCTCAGTGCGTTACAGCCTGAATTGGGTGAATCGACATCTGTGACACGTTCTGGCGAAGAAGGTCGCTGGGTTATCCGTTATTCAGCGCCAGAACAAGGCCAAGAGCTACCAAGTGTTGCGGATGTATTAAAGCCGATTTCGCATCAGGTCGATGTGGTCAGTAACAGTATCGTTGGGGCACAAGTTGGTCAGGATCTGTTTGAGCAAGGTGGTCTCGCGCTGCTCGTTTCGATCTTAACCATCTTGGCTTACTTATGTTTTCGCTTTGAATGGCGTTTAGCCAGCGGATCATTATTCGCCCTCGCACACGATGTGGTGCTTGTATTAGGTTTCTTTGCGATTACTCAGATGGAGTTTAACCTCACCGTTTTTGCCGCAATTTTGGCGATTCTTGGTTACTCTCTGAATGACTCGATCATCATCGCTGACCGAATTCGAGAGTTGCTTATCGCGAAGCAGAGCTGGAAAACAGAAGAGATCAATGATCAAGCTGTCATTGCGACATTTTCTCGTACCATGGTGACATCCGGAACCACATTAATCACAGTCGGGGCATTGTGGATCATGGGCGGAGCTGCGTTGGCCGGATTTTCTACTGCTATGTTTATTGGTGTTCTATCTGGCACTTGGTCGTCTATTTCAATTGGTACCGTTTTACCAGAGCGATTGAAATTGGAGCCAAAACATTATTTACCAGTAGAGATTGACACTGCGCCTTAATGCATATTTGTGTTTATAGCTAAGAGAAAAACGCCACTCGTTCTGAAGTGGCGTTTTTTATTTCATGGGAATGGAAATACTATTGTTGGAGACAGAGAAACTATTTGGGAACGCTATTAGAGCGCTATCAGAAGTCAGCGCTATACCATTAACTCATTAATAGCCAAACTCCAACACCCATCATCAAAGTGCCAGCGACGCGATTCATAAGGCGTACATTTTTTGAATGACCTAATACACGCTTTAAGCCTTTTCCTCCCGTTGCATAAAGCGACATGCAAATGAATTCAAACATTAGAATAATGGAAATTAAAACGGCCAATTGAGGCGCAAGTGCAGCATTCTGATCAATAAATGGTGGGAGTAGAGAAATCATAAAAGCCCAGCCTTTTGGGTTCGCAATCGCAGTTACGAAACCTTGAATGACTAAATTCCAGTTGCCCTGAGGCAAGGCGGATTCTGTCTCTAGATTGATTGCTAGTTTTCCTCGGGAGCGCCACATTTCAATGCCTAGGTAAAGCAAATAGGCGCCGCCGATAAATTTAAGGACGATAAACAACCACGGATAATTAAGCATAATTGCCGCTATGCCCAGCACTGCTGAAATCGACACAAGGGCAACTCCTGCGAGCTCTCCCATCATCATCCACAATGCGCGGCGATACCCGACACTCATTCCTAACGTGAGTGCAAGTGTCATACACATCCCTGGCGTAATAGAGACGAAAAAGAAGGTAGGGATGAACATACTAAGCAATGTCATATTCATAGGTGGTATCGATTAGCTAATAAAAGGACGACTCACAAAGATAGTGCAAAGTCGTTACAGATGCTACTACTAACTTTTAATCACTTTTATATTTATATTATTGAACTTAATTAATTATATTAAAGTAAAATACATCAATGTTTAATCAGCGCGTCATATTAGTGCGCTTGCACCAGCTCGGAGCGAAGGTTTTAATTTGATTGTTATAGTTATAAATTAATTATTAGTAATAGTTCTCTTTTACAGTTCATATTCCAAGTTTAATTACGATACTAAAGAGGCTGTTTTAAACGTGTTAAACGTTTACATTAATATAATCAATAATTAATTTTGAACTAATACTCTATTTTTTGTTTATAAAACGCTTGGTAAATATTAAATATGATCTTATTTCACTAAATGGTGTAATTTGTTCTTGTTTTTATAAGTTATTGATTTTTATGGTTTTTTGTGGTTTTCGTTTGAGTTTATCTACGATTTAATTTCATTTTAAAACAATGACTTATATTTAATTGCTAATTATTTAACAATTATTTAACCTTTCATTGTTTGTGAGATCTAAATCAATAATACGAAAATAGACTATAGTATTATTTGAAATGTAATACTTATGGATTAAATTAAAATAAAAGGCGTTAAAGGATTTCTGCCGAATAAATTATTAAACAATTAGATTTTGTAATTAGTAGTTTGATTTATTTTCCGATAAAGAATGGAGTCGTCAATGAATAAAGTCGCTTTGATCACCGGGTCAAAAGGCGGAATTGGTTCCGCAATTTCCTCTCAACTCGTCAACGATGGCTATCGTGTCATCGCTACTTACAACACTGGCAACTATGAGTGTGCGTTGGAGTGGTTTAACAGCAAAGGGTTTACCAAAGATCAGGTTCGCCTTTTAGAGTTAGATGTTACCGACACTGCTCAGTGTGCAGAAACGCTAGCCCTTTTGCTTCAAGAAGAGGGGACGCTTGATGTTGTTGTCAACAACGCAGGTATCACTCGTGATGGCGTCTTTAAGAAGATGACCGCAGAAGCTTGGAACGATGTAATCAATACCAACCTGAATAGCTTGTTCAACGTTACTCAACCAATTTTCGCAGCAATGTGTGAAAAAGGTAGCGGGCGCATCATCAATATCTCGTCGGTTAACGGTCTGAAAGGGCAGTTTGGCCAAGCAAATTACTCGGCTGCGAAAGCAGGCATGATCGGCTTCTCTAAGGCGTTGGCTTTTGAAGGCGCACGTTCAGGCGTTACCGTTAATGTGATTGCTCCAGGATACACAGGGACACCAATGGTAGAGCAAATGAAGCCAGAAGTGTTGGAATCGATTACTAATCAGATTCCAATGAAGCGTTTAGCGACACCAGAAGAAATTGCAGCATCTGTTAGCTTCTTAGTGAGTGATGCAGGCGCATACATCACCGGCGAAACACTGTCGGTGAACGGCGGCCTTTACATGCACTAAGGATAGAGATAGAGATGATGGAAAAAGTTTATATCGTAGCAGCAAAGCGTACACCTATTGGCGCATTTGGTGGAAGTTTAAAAAATACTTCAGCAGGCAATCTGGCAGCAGTCGCAATTAAAGGGGCGCTTGAAGCTGCAAATCTCGGCAGCGACAAGATTGATGAAGTGATTGTTGGTAACGTCGTTAGTGCTGGCCAAGGGATGGGCGTAGGTCGTCAGGCAGCAATATTTGCGGGTATTCCGGAGTCTGTACCAGCGTATGGCGTCAACATGGTTTGTGGTAGTGGCATGAAAACCGTGATGGATGCGGTTTCTCACATTCGCAGCGGTGATGCTCAAGTGGTTGTTGCTGCAGGCGTTGAGGTGATGTCTCAAATCCCGTTCATCGTTCCTAGTAGCGTCCGCGATGGGAATAAAATGGGCAACATGGAACTGAAAGATCTTTTGATCACCGATGGCCTAACGGACATTTACAATCAGTACCACATGGGTGTGACTGCGGAAAATGTGGCAAAGGAAGTGGGCATTAGCCGCGAGCAGCAAGACGCGTATGCTTTAGCCAGCCAACAGAAAGCGGTCGCCGCGATTGAAGCAGGCAAATTCAAAGATGAAATCGTACCGGTTGAAGTAACTCAGCGCCGTGAAACGATTATTTTCGATACAGACGAATACCCTAAGGCAAACGCGACACTTGAAGGCTTGAGCAAGCTTCGCCCGGCCTTTGACCGTGAAGGTACAGTCACAGCGGGTAACGCATCAGGAATCAACGATGGAGCGAGTGCGATCATCGTGGCATCAGAAAGCGCGGTTCAAGCTCATGGTTTGACACCTCTGGCTGAGGTTGTCAGTTATGCGCAGTCAGGTATCGATCCAAAGATCATGGGGCTAGGGCCAGTCGAGTCAGTGAATAAAGCGCTCAAGAAAGCAGAGCTTAATATTCAGGATATTGATGTATACGAGCTGAATGAAGCCTTTGCCGCTCAGGCTCTTGGGGTGATTCATCAGTTGGCGGAAACAAACCAAGTTCCAGTCAGTTCGATTCAAGATAAAGCAAACTTTAATGGCGGTGCGATTGCATTAGGTCATCCACTTGGTGCCTCTGGCAACCGAATTCTGGTCACTTTAGTTCACGAACTTCATAAGCAGGACGCCCAATACGGTGTAGCTTCACTGTGTGTGGGTGGCGGTATGGGGACAGCTGTCATTCTAAAAGCAATTAAGTAATTTTTTTAAACGGACATTTATATTCATTTATCTAGGAGATACACCATGTACACTGATTTTTTCAAAACATTCAGCGATCAAACAGAAAAAACGCTAGAACCTTACTTGAAGTTCAACAAGCTTGTGACTAAAAACGTTGAAGTACTAACTGAGCTTCAACTTAACGCGATGCGCACGTACAGTGAAATGGGTATTACGCAAATGAAAGCAGCGTCAGAAATCAAAGACGTGACTTCTCTGACTGCGTTCAATAGCCAGCAGTTAAGCGTACTGACTAAGCTTTCTCAACAAATGATGGATGACAGCAACAAGCTGCAAGCTATCGCAAAAGAATTCAAAGAAGACGTTGAGAAAATGACTTCGGAAAATCTTAAGACTGTTACTCCAGCGTAATTTGTCCGATTCTCGCCGCCCCTAGATTTGGGCGGCGTTGTTTTTTCCGAATATAGGAGTAAGACTATGTTTCAACACTTCTTTTCGGACTATCTTGTAAAGCTTCAGGAAACCAATCAACAATGGTGGCATGATTTCGAAGTCAACAAGGCAGTCGTGAATTCTCCTTTGAACAAGGCTATGCAAGAAGTGAACTTTGAGGACACTGCCAAACTGTTTGAACAAGCTGCCAATCAACCTGCTGCTATTCTTAAGCTGCAAGCTGAATGGTGGGAGCAACAATTGCAAATCTGGCAGAACGTTGTTCTGGCAGGTAACAAGACGCAAACAATAGAAGCAGAAAGGGGAGACAAGCGTTTCTCTCATGAGGATTGGCAAAATGAGGCGATGTATAGCTTCATCAAGCAATCTTACCTTTTGTTCAGTAAAACGTACTTGGACACCATCGAGTCATTAGAAGGCTTAGATGAGAAGGCAAAAGAGCGAATTATTTTCTTTTCCCGCCAAGCCATCAATGCCCTCTCCCCATCTAACTTCATCGCGACCAATCCAGAGCTTTTAAAACTGACACTTGAACAAAACGGTCAAAACTTATTAGTAGGTTTAGAGCAGTTTAAGGAAGACGTTGAGTCGAGCGCGGATATTTTAAAAATCCGTATGACCAACAACAATGCTTTCCGTGTTGGTGAAGATGTCGCCACCACGGCAGGTGATGTGGTTTTCAAAAATGAACTGTTTGAGCTGATCCAATACCGTCCGGTGACGGAAAAGGTGAATGCAACGCCATTGCTGATCGTACCGCCGTTCATTAACAAGTACTACATTCTTGATCTCACCGAGAAGAACTCGATGGTTCGCTGGTTGCTGGAGCAAGGACACACTGTATTTATGATGTCCTGGCGTAATCCCGGTAAAGAGCAAGCGAACGTTGAGTTTGGCGATTATGTTACTGAAGGTGTGGTAAAAGCTGTCGCAGCGATTGAAGACATTACTGGTCAAGAGCAAGTCAATGCCGTTGGTTACTGTATCGGCGGGACCGTTCTTGCAAGTACTGTTGCCTACTATGCGGCGAAGCGCATGAAGAAACGCATTAAATCCGCGACCTTCTTTACGACGCTTCTCGACTTTTCTCAGCCGGGAGAAGTGGGTGCCTACATTAATGATGTCATCATCAGTGCGATAGAAGCGCAGAACAACGCGAAAGGTTACATGGATGGCCGTTCTTTAAGTGTGACATTCAGTTTGTTGCGTGAGAACAGCTTGTACTGGAACTACTACGTGGACAATTACTTGAAAGGCAATAGTCCGGTAGATTTCGACTTGTTGTACTGGAACAGCGATAGTACCAACGTGAGTGCTGCCGCGCATAACTTCCTGCTTCGAGAGCTCTATTTGGAAAACAAACTGATACAAGATAAAGGCGTGAAAATCGGCGGTGTTTGGATGGATCTAAATAAGATTAAAATCCCAAGCTACTTTGTATCGACCAAAGAAGACCATATCGCACTATGGCAAGGCACGTACCGTGGCGCTCTGAACACGGGTGGTAACAAGACGTTTGTACTAGGTGAATCTGGGCACATAGCAGGTATTGTCAATCCACCGTCTAAGGGCAAGTACGGCTATTGGTTGAACGATACGCTAGAAGACTCTGCCGAGGAATGGCTAAGCAGTGCTGAACGTAAAGATGGGTCCTGGTGGACGCATTGGAACGAATGGCTACTTCAGTTCAATCCAGAAGAGCAGGTTGAACCATTCCCTGTTGGCTCTGAAAACAATCCTGTGATTGATGAAGCGCCGGGAACCTACGTTAAACAGGTATTGCCTGTGAAATGACCTTAAATGGTTATGTTTCCTTCCGCATTATTATTTTGGCGATACTCTTGGCGGCCCTCGTGGTCGCTTTTTTTTATCTGGTCCGGCGTAAAACAAAACAGCGCTGAGATTATCCCAGCGCTGTTTAATGGTTGATGCATGAACAAGTTTGGAACATGGTTGCTTTCGGGTATCCATGCATTGCGTTGTTTGGATTACAGGTTCTTGTCTTTACCCAGCGACAACACCCATAGAGAAACGGCAGCGACGCCAACAAAGCCAGACAAGATGATTACTGGCATTGCGCTGTATCCTAGGATGTGCCAAATCACAGATTCTAGTGTACTCATGGTCAGTTCTCCTTATTGCCAGCCTTCTACGCCGTGCATATCAGGTAATTTGTGTGCGATACCTTTATGACAATCTACACAGGTTTTATCGCCTGAAGCCAACGCTGTAGAGTGTTGCGCAGAAGCACGAGAGCCTTGTTGTGAATAGTCCATATAGTCGAACTCGTGGCAGTTACGGCATTCTAAAGAGTCGTTTTTCTTCATACGAGCCCATTCACGTTCTGCCAAATGTCCACGACGTTCCTGGAATTTCTCTGGCGTATCGATAGTGCGCAAAACATAGTGAGCAAACAACTCTTTTGAAGCCTGAACTTTACGTACGATCTTATCTGTCCACTCATGCGGAACGTGACAGTCTGAACAAATCGCTCGTACCCCAGAGCGGTTTGAGTAGTGGATAGTCTCTTTGATCTCAGCAACAATTGGCGCGTGGCAACCAGAGCAGAACTCTTCGGTGTTTGTCGCTTCCATTCCCGTGTTAAATGCGCCCCAAAACAGCAGACCGCCAGCAAAACCGAGGAATAAAACCACACCAGCGGCAGCTTTGCTTGGGCTCTTCAGTCTATTCCAAAACGCTTTAAGTATTTTCATAAGTAACCTCTTAGCACTCGCGTTTCATTTACTGAAGCGAATCTACAGCTTGGAATTCGTTTTCCACTAATGGCTTCGCATCGGTTTGCGGAACGTGACACTGCAAACAGAAGAAGCGACGAGGAGAGACATCGGCAAGCACAGCGTCTTGACGGTTAACATAATGGGTTACGCTGATTTTTGTCGCGCCAGAGTCTTTTGCATTTTTCCAGCTATGGCAGGCAAGACATTTATTCGCGTTTAAAGACACCTCATAGTTACGAATACTATGTGGAATCAGCGGTGGCTGATAAACAAAGCTATCCTCAACGATTTGATCTTTTGGGAAGTCTTTAAACTCGTCAGCAGGGCGAGTATCTTCAAGTTGAGACATGCCACGCAAAGATTCTAGTCCACCAGTACCACCTGGGTTGTTTAACTCAGCTTGTGCAATGCCTGTCACCAAAGCACCTACAGATAAAAGTGCGACAAGTAATTTTTTCATCGTTTCTTCTCCGCCTTTAAGGCTTAAGTTCTTTTTCAGGCCGCCGCGTGGGCGGCCGTTTTATTCGATATCTGAAGGGTTAAGCAATCTTAGTGATTTTGACCGGACACTTTTTGAAGTCTGTCTGTTTTGACAGTGGGTCAGTTGCATCAAGGATTAACTTGTTAATCAAAATACGAGCATCAAAGAACGGTACGAATACCAAACCTTGTGGAGGGCGGTTACGACCACGCGTTTCTACGCGTGCTCGTACTTCACCACGTTTATTCGCGATCAGTATTTCTTCGCCGCGACGAACATTACGTGCTTTCGCATCTTCAGGATGCATGTAGCACACCGCATCTGGAACCGCTTTGTAAAGCTCAGGAACACGGCGAGTCATGGTACCAGTATGCCAGTGTTCAAGAACACGGCCTGTACATAGCCATAAATCGTATTCGGAATCTGGCATTTCTGGTGGCGCTTCGTATGGCGCGGAGATGATCTTCGCTTTACCATCTGCGTTACCATAAAAGTCCCAACCAGAGCCTGCTTTAGCGTACGGATCAGAGCCTTCTTTAAAGCGCCATTGCGTTTCTTTACCATCAACCACAGGCCAGCGTAAGCCGCGTACAGTGTGGTAAACATCGTAAGGTGCTAAGTCATGACCATGACCGCGACCAAATGTTGCATATTCTTCGAACAGGCCTTTCTGAACGTAGTAGCCGAAGTGATGAGAATCGTCGTTTAGTTCACGTGCTTCTTCGACAGGGAACTTGTCGACCTGACCGTTTTTAAACAGCATGTCATACATGGTTTTACCACGGTATTCAGGAGCTTTTGCGAGTAACTCCTCTGGCCACACTTCTTCCATCTTAAAGCGCTTCGCAAACTCCATGACTTGCCATAGATCCGATTTCGCTTCGCCTACCGTACCAACTTGTTGATACCAGGCTTGAGTACGGCGTTCTGCGTTACCGTAAGCGCCTTCTTTCTCAATCCACATTGCGGTAGGAAGTACCAAGTCGGCCGCTTGCGCTGTCGCAGTTGGGTATGGGTCTGACACCACAATGAAGTTTTCTGGGTTACGGTAACCAGGAAGACGCTCAGTGTTAATGTTCGGACCCGCCTGCATGTTGTTGTTACATTGAACCCAGTAACAGTTCAATACACCGTCATTTAGCATTCGGTCTTGAAGAACCGCGTGGAAGCCTGGTTTTGGTGGAATGGTGCCTTCAGGCAGTTTCCAGATCTTCTCTGCGATTTCACGGTGTTTAGGGTTTGCTACCACCATGTCTGCTGGCAGACGGTGAGCAAAGGTACCCACTTCACGCGCAGTACCACAAGCTGATGGTTGACCAGTCAATGAGAACGGGCTGTTACCCGGAGTCGCGATTTTACCGGTTAGCAAGTGGATGTTGTAAACCAGGTTATTCATCCATACGCCGCGAGTATGCTGGTTCATACCCATGGTCCAAAGTGACATCACTTTTGTGTTTGGATCCGCGTATTGTTTCGCAAGCTCGATGAGTTTCTCTTTTTCTACACCAGAGATTTCCGATGCTTTCTCAACGGTGTAAGGAGCAACAGACTTTTTGTACTCTTCAAAAGAGATAGCAGTCAGTTTGCCTGAGTTTGGATTTTTAGCCGCTTTTTGTAACGGGTCGTCATCACGTAAGCCGTAACCAATATCGGTGTCTGCTTGAGTGAAGTTGGTGTGCTTGTTAACGAAGTCCCAGTTTACCGCGTCATTTTCGATGATGTAGTTGGCGATGAAGTTAGCGATCGCAAGGTCAGACTGAGGATTGAAAATGTAGCCATGGTCCGCCAGCTCAAATGAACGGTGGTAGTAGGTAGAAAGGACGTTAACTCGAACATGAGGGTGGCTCAGGCGACGGTCAGTAATACGTGTCCACAGTACAGGGTGCATTTCTGCCATGTTAGAACCCCAAAGAACGAATGCATCTGCGTTCTCGAAGTCGTCGTAACATCCCATCGGCTCATCAATACCAAAGGCGCGCATGAAGCCAACTACCGCAGAAGCCATACAGTGACGTGCGTTCGGGTCGATGTTATTTGAACGGAAGCCTGCTTTCATCATTTTTGCTGCAGCGTAGCCTTCCATTACGGTCCATTGACCAGAACCGAACATACCGACACTAGTTGGGCCTTTTTTCTCTAGCGATGCTTTCCACTTCTCAGCCATCGTATCGAAAGCGACATCCCAAGATACTGGCGTAAACTCGCCATCTTTGTGGTATTTGCCATCTTTCATGCGCAGCAATGGCTGTGTCAGACGGTCTTGACCGTACATGATTTTAGACAGGAAATAGCCTTTGATGCAGTTCAGACCTTTGTTTACCGGCGCTTCTGGATCACCTTGTGTAGCGACCACTTTGCCATTTTGCGTACCAACTAGAACAGAACAACCTGTACCACAAAAACGACAAGGCGCTTTGTCCCATGTGATTTTGCTCTGGTCAGAGCTGGCAATCAGGTTTGCGGCAGAGGCTGGTAATGTAATACCTGCTACAGCAGCAGCCGATGCAGCCGCGTTTGCTTTCACAAACGCACGTCTTGTCATTTTCATACTTCACCCTCAATTTGGGAATGTTGTGTTCCAGTGTCTTGGTTATCTGTTTGTTCAAGTTCAGTCTCAATTTGGTGGTAAACCAAGACGGTACTTAAGACATTCGGTAAATTATTAATCGCATCGATAGTATCGGTAATGAATCCCTGGTTTTCGGTCTCCAGCACCACAACGATTTTGCCTTCTGGACTGTCACCGTATATCTCGGCGTTTTCATACGCTTCGATCTGGGCCTTGATCTCATCCAGATGCTCAGGCAGTACGTGTACTACCAAACTTGAAATATGCACTTCATTTAGAGACATATCGTTCTCTCAGTTATTGCCTTTCTATGTGTACGGCTCAGGCTGTTATATTGCTCACATTGATGGATGAAGTAGGGCACACAGAGACACATGCGCCACATCCGTTACATTCATCAAGGTTTAAATTTGGTTGCGCTACTTTCCCAAGCTCCAATTTGAACTGAATCGCCATTGGGTCGCACATATCACCGCAGCTACGGCATTCAACATTTTGTTTTGCTAAACAGTTGTCATTTATTTGTGCTTTTGCCTGCCAAGGTTGCTCTGTTTCTGCTAAAAATAGTGGTTCGGGACAGGCATCTGCGCATTGATAGCAAAACGTACATTCATCAATGCTAAAGTCGACCGAAGGGAAGCCGCCGTCACTTTTAGTTATAATTTTAGTTTCGCAGACATCGATACACTTACCGCATCGAGTACAACCATCTGTAAACTGCTCAGGTTGTGCTAACCAAGGTAAGCGTACTGCATCATTGGTGTGCGTTTTTCTTGCAAAGAGTCTTCTTCTTGAAAGGTTTACCACTTAACCACCTCAATGCGGATGTTCATCTTAAAATTTGGTACTCAAATAAGCTTAGCCCACAATTTTCATTAATAAACTGTCATTAACGCTAACGAAATTGTAGTTTTTGACATATTCGTATAAATACCTCCAAGGGGTTAATTGGGGGGTAATATTGTTTTAGATCAATTAATTCTGTCGCGAGTGATCACATATTGAGGGCGCTGAAGCGTCACGGGCTCACTGCATAAGCCAGTCGGACAATAAAGTAAGGAATTCAGATTGTTTAAAAATGTGAAAAAGTCAGTAACTGGGACGATTGCATCTGCAATGCTGATCATTCTGCTGTTATCGATTGCTACCACTGGATTCGCTATTTTCACGCTCGCGTCTAGCCTCAACGATGCTGAAGCGGTCAATGTTGCAGGGTCAATGCGCATGCAGAGTTATCGGTTGGCTAATGATATTCAAATCCAGTCGGTAGATTACTCGGATCATATTGAAACTTTTGAGCGTTCGATTTATTCACCTTCGATGAAAGCGTTGCAAAACTGGTCAGTACCTGAAGATATAACCCAAGACTATTACGGATTAATTGCTCGATGGCATGAACTCAAATTGGTTCTGAAGCAAGAGGATCCGAGCGACTATCAAATGTTGGTTGCGGGGTTTGTTGCGCAGATTGATGCGTTTGTGTTTAAGCTGCAAAGCTTTTCAGAACAAAAGTTGATCAACTTAGCGTGGGTCGGTGGCCTTGGTCTTGGCGGGATTCTGTGCGCAAGTGTCTTTGTTGTTCTCTTTGTCCGCCGCGAAGTGGTTAAACCGTTGCGATCTTTGGTCGTCGCGAGTGAGCAGATTAAAAACCGCACCTTTGATATTTCGCTTGAAGTTCAAAGCAATAATGAAATGGGCATACTAACACGTACTTTTAACCGTATGGCTACCGATCTTGGCAAACTCTACCGGGGGTTAGAAAAAGCGGTTGACGAAAAAACTCGTAAATTGCAGCAGGCGAACCAGTCTCTCGAAGTGCTTTATGATTCATCAAAAGAACTGACGGCTTCACGAATCGGCCAAGATAATTTTCAGGCTATTTTACAGCACCTTGCAAGTCTGGAAGGTATTAAGGCGGTTAAGCTCGAGATCGAGCAGGTGGGGGAGCCAAATTGGATTCTTGCCGAGGGGGAAGAGTGCTGCCATGACTGCGATGAAGCGTGCCACGCAGATCCGCTCGTACTTGATGGCGAGCACTTAGGGTACTTGTATTGGAAGGCAGGGCTGCCTTGCCCAAATGAAACGCTAATTGAAAACTTTGTACAGATTCTTTCCCGAGCAGTTTATTACAATCGAGCTCAGCGACAAGCGGAACAAATATTGTTGATGGAAGAGCGGGCGACCATCGCGCGTGAACTGCATGACTCACTGGCTCAGGCTCTCTCTTACCTGAAAATTCAAGTCGCTTTGCTGAAGAGAAGCGTGAAAAATTTGCCGGATGAAAAGGCTATATCACAAGCGAATCAGGTGATTGCTGAGCTGGATACGGGGTTATCGGCTGCGTATACTCAGTTAAGAGAGCTACTCACAACCTTCCGCTTAACAATAAAGGAGGGGAGTTTTGGGCAGGCATTACAAGAAATGGTTGCTACATTAAATGAACAAACGGCGACTAAGATATCCTTAAACAACCGTCTTTCTTCAACAGAATTAGACGCGCATCAACAGGTGCATTTACTGCAATTGATCAGAGAAGCGACCCTGAATGCGATAAAGCATGCACAGGCGGATAATATTGTTATTCAGTGCCTCGATTGTGACGGCAAGATCACTGTAACAATAGAAGATGACGGAGTAGGCTTTGATCATCAAGACCAAAAAATTAATCATTACGGTATGAGTATCATGCAAGAGCGAGCAACAAGACTACATGCAGATCTTCATGTAGTCGCGTCGAAAAACAATGGTTGTACCGTAACACTAGAATTCCAACATAGTAAGGAAGTAAACATTGACAGCGTGTAAAGTAATGCTGGTGGATGACCATCCACTGATGCGACGTGGTATTCAACAACTATTAAGTTTCGAGCCAGAGTTTGAAGTTGTTGCAGAAGCGAGTAACGGTGCAGACGCTGTTGCTAAAGCGCATGAATTGGAACTGGATTTAGTGCTTCTTGACCTCAATATGAAGGGAATGTCTGGTTTGGATACGCTGAAAGCCTTGCGAGCTGACGGATGTGAAGCGCGCATTGTTATTTTAACGGTCTCGGATAGCCCGGCGGATATTGATGCGATTGTTCGCACCGGTGCCGATGGGTACTTGCTGAAAGATACTGAGCCAGATGAGCTAGTAGAGCTTTTGAAGCAGGCTCATAGTGGCGACAAAACATACAGTCAGGAAGTAGCAAAGTATCTTAGTGAGCGCGGCGAGCAAGAAGACGTATTTGATGCGTTAACCGAACGTGAAAGCCAAATACTCAAAGAAGTGGCGAAAGGGTTTCGAAACAAACAAATTGCAGACCGTCTATTCATCTCAGAGTCGACAGTCAAAGTGCATATGAAGAGTTTGCTCAAAAAACTAAAAGTCCCTTCTCGCACAGCGGCTACTGTTCTCTATTTAGAACGTTTTGGCGATAGCAAGTAGCAATAACAATGATCAACCCCGCCTCTATTATGCATAGAGGTGGATTTTCAATAATCTGGGCGAATAGAGTACAAGTCGCTAATATGCTTCCCACATCCTAAATAAAATTCATAAGCCGAGTCTTTGTTCTCGGCGTCAACCATCATGCGGAACATTCTTCCCTGTTCAAAATATAGAATTTCATATTCTACACAGTTATCAAGTTGCTCAACGGCAGCCATACTTAGCCTCCATAAACTATCCTAGAATTATTCAAGCAAATTATATGCCGTTTAGGGAGCGCTATTCGATTTGTTTTTTAGCCAACCAATACGCTCTAATTCACTTTTTTGCGGATAGTAGTGATCAAAAAGTTCTTTTCAAACTCTATATTCTATTAGGGTGACAACAAATATTTGTCACATCAAGGTAAGTTTGCCGCAATATTAAGTGATACCACTGATTATAGAGGGTAAACAAAAGAAAAGGGAATTCGGTAAGTGATTAAATTACATGACGTATCTAATAAAGTACTTCGGTACAGCCTTATATTGGTTTCCATTTTTCTCCTGGCTGGTTGTACTAAAAAGTTTTTCTATAACAATTTAGATTGGTTTGTCCTCGAATATCTGGACGATTATGTCACGCTCAACCAAGAGCAAGAAAGTTTGCTAGAAGAGCGGTTGTTATTCTTAGCTGAGTGGCACAAGCAAGAAGAGCTGCCTCGTTATGTCGACCATTTAAAGGAAATGGAAACCATGACAGAGGAAGATATTACGTTAAATTACTTACAGCAAAGCCGAGAAAGATTCCGAGAGCATTATAACCGCATTATTAGTAAGGTCGCGCCCGAATTGTTCTCATTAAGCTTGTTATTAACGCCGCAGCAGCAACGTGAGTTTTTACTTAACGTACAAAAGGACTATAAGAAGAGAAACGCTAAATATGCGGATAAGACAGAAAAGGAAGTGAGAAAGATTGTTTTTGAAAATACGGAAGAGTGGGTGACAGAATGGATAGGGGAGCTAAATGATGATCAACAACGCTATGTGACGCAATTTTCTAATCAAGTTATTCTCAATAGCCCTTTATGGCGTAATTATCGAGCATCAATATATCAAGAGATCGAATATATGTTCGACAATAAATCCAACAGTGTTATTTATCAGAAAGTGTTCATGCAATTAATGTTTGAGCCAGAAAGTTTTTATAGTGACCAACTATCTCAAAATATGGATCACAATCTCGCGCTGGTGGACCAACTCACCCTTTCGCTCTCTAAGTCCATGACGAAAAAGCAGTGGAACCATTTTCGCGGCGAGGTTGCCCAGTGGCGTTCGTTAGCACAGGAGCTTCTCGATTGAACGGTAGGATTAGCTCTGTTTTTAAATAGAAAATGATTCAAAGCAAGTTCTTATTCTACGTTGGGCGTAACATGCTAAGAAGCCTAGAGTAATGAGAATAATTATGAAGCATTTAGTTGAAAGATTTCTTCACTACGTCACGTTCAATACCAAATCAAATCCCAAAGTGACGACCTGTCCAAGTAGTCCGGGGCAGCTCGTTTTTGCACAACATTTAAAACAGGAAATGATTAACCTCGGCTTAAGTGATGTTGTTTTAACCGACCATGGTTACCTTATGGCGAGGTTGCCTTCTAATGTGAATTACGATGTGCCCGCTATCGGTTTTATCGCGCATATGGATACTGCGCCAGATGCGTCCGGTAAAAATGTTTCGCCTCAGTTTGTGGAAGACTATCAGGGGGGCGATATTGCGCTGGGGCTCGGTGACGAAGTGTTATCACCTGTTCAATATCCTGATTTGCATCAGCTTCATGGTCACAACCTAATCACGACCAATGGCAAGACCCTTTTGGGCGCAGATAATAAAGCAGGTATCGCAGAGATATTATCAGCAGTGGCGATGCTGATTGAAAACCCTGATATTCCTCACGGCGATATTTGCATTGGATTCACGCCCGATGAAGAGATCGGTCGGGGCGCTGATAAATTCGATGTTGAAAAGTTTGGTGCACAATGGGCATACACCGTTGATGGTGGTCCTCAAGGTGAACTTGAATATGAGAATTTCAATGCAGCGACCGCTGACGTTGTTTTTCACGGAGTCAGCGTTCACCCCGGAACTGCAAAAGGAAAGATGGTCAACGCGATGAACCTGGCGGCCAAATTTCAGGTTCAGATGCCCGAAGACCAAACGCCCGAAACCACAGAAGGTTATGAAGGCTTCTACCACCTTAAATCAGGCAGCCTTGGCATTGCTCATAGTGAGCTGAGCTATATTATTCGTGACTTTGAGCGAGAAGGTTTGGAAAGTCGTAAAGCTTTTATGCGTCAGCTCGTCGATGAGATGAACGCCGGTCTGAAACATGGCTGTGTAGAAATCAAAATCACAGACAGCTACTACAACATGCGTGAGATGGTCGAGCCTTATCCGCATATTATCGACCTGGCAAAGCAAGCGATGGAAGCCTGTGATGTTGAGCCTCTGATTAAACCAATACGAGGCGGAACCGATGGGGCTCGTTTGTCGTTTATGGGGCTACCCTGCCCAAATATCTTTACTGGCGGCTTTAACTTTCATGGTATCCATGAATTCGTGTCAGTAGAAATGATGGAAAAATCGGTGTTGGTGATCGCCAAAATTGCAGAGCTCACGGCGAAGAAATACCAAAAGTGATAGTGACTGCCGCGAACAAATAGAAACAGCCCAGACGATATCTGGGCTGTTGTGTTTTTAGTGTTACTTTAAATGAAGGTTAACGAACGTCTGTTCCTTCAATTTCGATTTCTTCTAACGGCAGCCAGTCCACTTCTACGCCAGCTTGATCGAACATATCCTGACTCACCTGAATCTTATCTCCCCAGCGAGACAGAAAATCTTCTGATTGCTCTGGGCAATGTACGCGTGAGATGCCAGTCTGAATAATTTTTGCCGCGCAGTTAGGGCACGGAAAATGCGTGACCCAAATGTCACAGCCGTCTAAATCACGCTTAGAAAACAGAATAGCGTTTTCTTCTGCATGCAGTGTTTTTAAGTATTTAAGTTCTCGCTCATCGGTATCCACGCTGTCGGAAACCCCGTGTGGATAGCCGTTAAAGCCAACAGAAACGATACGGTTTTGCTTAGTAATTACTGCACCAACTTGTGTGGAGGGATCTTTACTCCAAGATGCCACCAATTCGGCCATTTGGTAAAAACGTTTCGCCCATTTAGAAATCATGTACATCCTCTCGATCGAAGGCTTTGAAATATCGAAATGATAACTCATTTTGTTGTAAAAAATAGTCAAAAAACGAGTGCTGACGCTTAATTGCTCACTTTTCATCGTTCTGTCAGGTAAGGGAGTCTGGTCGACAGGCTCTAGATGTTGGTGAAGGGGGAGAGAAAAGTAGTCATACACTGCGTTGATGTTTGATGGATTTTCATACTCCAGAATTAATAAAGATCATAAAAAAATTTCCATCGCATCACGTTAATTTTACTTGGTTTCATTTAATTACAATTAGAAACGATTTGCATAATTTATGTAGGAGAATTCGCACTCTACAGACGGTAAGGTTGAAGGGTTTTTTAATAATATCCTGTTCCATAAAAATGGTAAATACATGCAAAAGAAAACACTTGTCGCACTAATAGCGGCCACTACTATCCTTGCAGGATGCGGAGAAGTGAAAAATACCCAGGGAGGGAGTCAGGCTCCTCTCGTTGTGACACAGGATGTCATTGTTATCGACTATCAACCAAGCAAGTCGTATATCGGCCGAATTGAAGCGGTAGAAGATACCAATATTACCGCTCAAGTTTCAGGTTACCTGAAAGCGCGTCATTTTGATGAAGGGCAAATGGTAGAAAAAGGCCAATTGCTTTATACCATCGAGCCTTCTTCTTTCGAAGCTCAGGTAGCAAGTGCGAAAGCAGCATTGGCGCAAGCTAAAGCGGCACTTAAGAAAGCAGAGCTTGACCACCAACGCGGGAAAAACTTGCTTCCTCGCGGCAGTATTTCTCAGTCAGAGTTTGACGCTCTGACCGCGGCGCTATTAGGTGCCAGAGCGGAACTTGAAGCAGCTAACGCCCAGTTGAAATTAGCGGAGGTTAACCTCTCTTATACCCAGATTCGTGCACCATTTAGCGGCCGTATCAGTGATACCAAAGTAAGTACTGGTGATTTGGTTTCTCCATCATCAGGGGTGTTGACCACATTAGTTAGCCTTGATCCCGTTCACACCTCATTCAGTGTCAGTGAGCGCGAACGTCTGGCGATGGGTATGGACAAAGTGAAAGGGGATGGCTCCGCGGAATCCAGTAATGTAGAAGTACAGCTAGAGCTGGAAAATGGAGAATTCTTTGAGCACTTAGGGCAACTCGATTTCTTGGGTAACCGCATTAACACCCAAACTGGCACGATTGCGATGCGAGCGATTGTCACCAACCCTGATCATAAGCTATTGCCGGGTCAGCACATCAAAGTGAACTTGCGCGATAAGAACACAAGAGATGTGATTGTCGTGCCACGTCGCGCGGTACAAACGGATCTGGAGGGAGACTTTGTAATGATCACCACCGAAGGTAATGTGGCTGAGCGACGTAACGTTGTGCTGGGGCCGCAAGTAGAGCAAGGGATCATTATTCGTGATGGTCTGGATCAAAACGATTCGGTGATCACACAGGGCTTACAGCGTGTTCGCAATGGCGTAGAAGTGAGTATTCAAACTCCGACTGAAGATAAGCAGTAGGGGGCAGAATGCTAAGTCGTTTCTTTATACAAAGACCAAAGTTTGCTCTGGTCATTTCCATCATTTTGACCTTGGCGGGGGCTATCTCATTAGCCATCCTGCCAGTTGCAGAATACCCACAAATCAGTCCACCTTCAGTTAGTGTGTCGGCGTATTACACCGGAGCAAGTGCTGAAGTTGTCGAACAAGCGATTGCCGACCCGATAGAAACCTCGGTGAACGGTGTTGAAGACATGATATACATGTCTTCGAAAAGTGCCAACGATGGCTCTTACAGTTTGAACGTTACTTTCGATGTCGGAACCGATCCCGACATGGCGCAAGTTAACGTTCAGAACCGAGTGTCGCAGATTGAATCCAAATTGCCACAAGAAGTACGCATGGTAGGCGTGACGGTTAAAAAGCGTTCTCCTGATCTTCTGATGGTGCTGAACTTCTATTCTCCAGACGGCAAGTATGACGATAAGTTCTTGATCAACTACATTAACTTGAATGTAAAAGATCAGCTTGCCCGCGCTAAAGGGATCAGTGAAGTTAACGTGATTGGCGGTGGTGAATACGCGATGCGAGTCTGGTTGGACCCTGAAAAAATGGCCAATCTCAAGCTGACAACATCAGATGTGTATTCTGCGTTGGCCGAGCAAAACGTTCAGGTCGCGGCTGGTCGAGTAGGCGCCGCGCCATACAATAACCCGCAAGAAGTACAGTTCAACCTAGTGACAAAAGGCCGTTTGGAGAGTGTTAGCGAGTTTGAAAATGTCGTACTTCGCGCCAATTCCGATGGTTCAACCGTTTACTTAAAAGATGTCGCACGCGTAGAACTGGGTAAAAAGTTCTACGACGGTAATGGTCAGTTCCGTGGTCAAGACGCGTCTATCGTTGCGTTGTCCCTTCAGTCAGATGCCAATGCGCTGGAAAGTGGCCAAGCGGTAATGGAACTGCTTGAGCGTTTGAGTAAAGACTTCCCAGAGGGCATGGCGTACGAAACCAGTTATGACACAACGGTGTTTGTTTCTGAGTCAATTAAAGGGGTCGTCAAAACACTGATAGAAGCGATTTTATTGGTTATCGCGGTTACTTATCTGTTCTTAGGCAGTGCGCGTGCCACGTTGATTCCGGTGGTCGCGATTCCTGTGTCGCTGATCGGTACGTTTGCCATCATGCAAGTAACAGGCTTTACCATTAATACTGTTACTCTGTTTGGTTTGATTCTCGCGATTGGTATCGTGGTGGATGACGCTATCTTGGTTATCGAAAACGTGGATACAACCATGGCGAAGGATCCAACCATTTCACCGCGTAAAGCCACTCTGCTTGCGATGAAAGAGGTAACTGGGCCAATCATTACCTCAACCTTAGTGCTTCTTGCCGTGTTCCTTCCGGTGGCAATGCTACCTGGTATTACCGGCATCATGTATCGTCAGTTCGCGCTGACTATCTGTATCTCGGTAGTGATTTCATCGATTAATGCGTTAACGCTTTCTCCAGCGTTATGTTCATTGGTGCTAAAGCAAGGTGGTGGCAACACGGCAAACTGGTTCCAGGCCTTTAACCGTGGTCTAGAGCGTGTGACCAAAGGCTATGGTCAGGTTGCAGGCTTCCTGGTGAAGAAATCACTTTTACTTGTGACTTTCTTTATTGTTGCAGTTGCGGCGGTATCTTTCTTTGCCAAGACAACCTCCACTGCATTTGTTCCTCAGGAAGATAAAGGGATCTTGCTGGTAAATGTTCAACTACCAGATTCTGCGTCTTTGTCTCGTACTGAAGAGGTAACGCGTGAGCTAATGCAAATGGTAGAGCAGGAACCTGGTGTTGACGGTGTGACTGTCGCAAACGGTTATTCATTCATGACTGGAGCTGCCGCTTCAAATGGCGCTTCGATGTTCATTAAATTGCACGACTGGGAGACGAGAAACGCGTTAGATGGTGACCACTCTGCAAATAGCATTGCTAACCGTATCAACGGTCTTGCTGCGATGAAATTACCACAGGCAGTAGTGTTTGCGATGGGGCCTCCTGCGGTTCCGGGTATGGGAGCTGCGTCGGGCTTTGAATTTGTGTTGGAAGATACCTTGGGACGCAGCCGTACCGACTTGTCCATGGTGATGGGTGAGATGATTCAGGCGGCAAACCAAGCGCCGGAAATTGCTTATACCTTCAGTACATTCCGTGCCAACGTGCCGCATTACTACGTTGATATTGATCGTGAAAAGGCGCAGCAACTCGGTATTTCATTGTCCTCAATCTTCCAGACACTGCAAGGCAACTTAGGCAGTTTGTATGTGAATGACTTCACCATGTTTGGTAAGAACTTCCGAGTGACCATGCAAGCGGACAGCCAACATCGTAGTAGCATGCAGGACTTAGAACGTTTCCACGTGCGTACGGCTGGTGGAGATATGGTTCCGCTAAGCACACTGGTTAGTTATGAGCAGGTGTTTGAGCCAGATGTTGCATGGCGATACAACATGTACCGCAGCGCGATTATTCAAGGCCAACCAGCACCGGGTTATTCAAGTGGTGACGCGATCGCAGCCATGGAGCGTGTCGCGGCAGAGGTTCTGCCTCAAGGTTACACCTATGAGTGGACGGGTATGGCTTATCAGGAAGTGCTGGCTGGCAATCAGGCTATCTATGCTTTTGCATTGGCACTGATCTTCATTTACCTGTTCATGGTGGCACAGTATGAGAGCTGGAGTATCCCGCTGGCTATTATTCTCGTCGTGCCAGTTGCGACACTCGGTTCTTTCCTCGCACTGAACTTAACTGGAACGCCGTTGAACTTGTATGCGCAGATTGGTCTGGTTCTGCTGATAGCCTTAGCCGCGAAGAACGCGATCTTGATTGTGGAGTTTGCTAAGCAAGAACGCGAAGAAAAAGATGCGGACATCGACAGCGCGGCGGTGAAGGGTGGTACATTGCGCTTCAGAGCGGTAAACATGACGTCGTGGTCATTTATCTTGGGTATTTTCCCATTGATTTTTGCTGCTGGTGCCGGGCATGTGAGTCAGAACTCTTTGGGTATTTCCCTGATTGGTGGCCTGCTATGTGTGCTTCTTGCGGGTACATTCCTGATCCCGGGTTTCTATGCTCTGGTTCAGAAACAACGTGAGAAGGTGCATGGAGGCAATACTAAAATGGTCCCTCTTGATGATGAGTAGTGATGAGCAAACGTTGGTCATCGCCCTTTAAATGAAAAAGCCCGAAGTGTCATGCACTTCGGGCTTTTTATTTGGAACTATCTTAGCGGATTAGGCGACGCGAGTTTTAAACTCTGCAACGGCATCATCCATATCATGAGCTTGAGCCGAGACGGAATCTACTTCCAGTAAGCACTCTTTTGCTGATTGCATATTATTTTCCGAGATCACATTGAGCTCATTGATTGAGTCGCTAACCTGATTCATCACAATACCTTGCTCCTCAATCGCAGAAGCAATACGCTCCGAGTTCCCCTGAATCGTATGCATGTCAGTGATAATTTGTTGCAGGCTAGCGTCCAGCTGCTCAGAAGCACTCAGCGTTTGTTGCCCTTGATCGTTACACTGGTCGATATCGGACACGACGGCCGACATTTGCACCTGAATATCGGTGACCACTCGCGTTATTTCTTCAGTAGATTGATGCGTACGACTGGCCAGTGCTCGAACTTCATCAGCAACCACGGCGAAACCGCGACCTTGCTCACCAGCACGCGCAGCTTCGATAGCTGCATTAAGCGCGAGCAGGTTAGTTTGTTCAGCGATTTCCTGAATGATATTTACCGCGCCGCCAATCTTAGCGACATGCTGATTTAAAGAGCTGATAGATTGCTGGCTGTTAGATAAAATGCCACTCAGCTGGCCAATATTCGTCACAGTGGCTTCGACGACTGTACGTCCTTGCTCTGCATTGTTGGCGGCTTGATGAACGCCTTCTACAGCAACAGACGTACTTTCTGATATTTCACCGATGGTCGCGACCATCTGTTGAACCGCTGTCGCCATAGAGGCGGTGTGATCGGTTTGAGTGTGAAATTGCTCCATGACGCCTTCAAGCTCACGGTGCATATTGTCGGTGCTTGCGGTCAGTTGCATCGACTTCTCTTGCGTGTTCTGAATTAAACGCTCAAGTTTTTCCAGCAGATCATTAAGGTGATGGCTGATATCAAACAATTCATCTTTACCCGCTAGATCGGAGCGTATTGATATATCGTTGCTCTCGCTGATGGTCTTTATTGTTGTTAATAGGCTACTTACGCGAACGTTAATTGATCGAGATATTTGCCAGATAAGCACAAATAGAACGATCAGTACCAGAGCCGTAATGACTTGCTTAATGGTGCTCATACTCTCTTCGCGCTGAGTGGCTGCAGAATCAATCATCGACGAGAAAGTATCGAACTGCGTTTCTACTGCATGAGAGAGTGCTCTAGTCTCACCAAGTAATCCTTTGTTGTAAGCGACCCCAATGAATTGTTTCTGATTGGCAAGTTGCTTTGCAACCTTCAGCAGTTCCGGTGCATCAATACCACCTAGCGAGTTAGGTTCGAATTGACCTGCCTTTACCGCGTTATCAAAATGAATAAGTGCCAGAATCTGCTGGTGGTCGGCAAGTTTTTTCGCATCGAGCAATAGCGGTTCATATCGTCCTAAAAGTCCACTTTCACTGTTAAGACCATATTGTTGAGAAGCGGATGCCAGAGTCTGAAATCCTCTTTGGTAAGCCAGCAGGTCTGTTTTTAACTGGTGACTTGATGGGAGGTCATAATGCGTTAGTATTTCAGCAAGTTCCTCTTCAAGTTGGATAAATAGGTCAACATTGTCGTTAAATTTTTCTAAGTACTTTAAATCGCTACGAAGAAGAAAGTCTTTCTCATTACGTCGCAAATTTAATAAGCGAATTTCCAAATCACCCACATGCTTAATGGCGTGGTTAAGTTCATTACTCTGGTTGGCGAAATGAGATGAGGTACCCAAAAGGGTCACAATGCCTAAAATGGCGATAGCTCCTAGGAAGTAGAGTTTTTGCCGAATAGTCATATTGTTTTTTCCTGAAAAATTGCTCGGGCGTATTGAGCTGCCGGTGAGGTGAGGATGAAATTTTTACTTTGTTATCTGCTTTTGCTTAATACTGTACTTTCTTACGTTGCTGCTTTTTAGTGCCCTGCTTGTTTTTACTGTCAAGGCGACGACGTTGTGAAGCGCGAGTCGGTTTAGTGTTAATGCGCTTCTTCTTTTGTATAGCAGCAGATTCAATCAGTTCTTGCAGCCGATTCAGAGCGTCTTCTTTATTTTGTTCCTGCGTGCGAAACTGTTGTGCCTTAATAATAATCACGCCATCTTTTGTGATACGGCTATCCGAAAGCGCGAGTAATCGCTCTTTGTAAAACTCCGGTAAAGTTGAGTGACGTATGTCAAAGCGCAAATGAATTGCAGTCGCTACTTTATTAACGTTCTGCCCACCATTTCCTTGAGCTCTTATTGGGGATAACTGGATTTCCCATTCCTGAAGTGTGACGGAGTTCGAAATTTTGAGCATGATAAGAGAATGCCGATAGGGACGATTGAAAGAGCTGATAAATTAACATTACAGATGTAAGAATAGAAGAAAAGACATGAGCACGATTGATTTCAGGCCATATCAGGGGTTCATCTTCGATATGGATGGTACCTTGCTTGATACGATGCCGGCCCATCTTGCTGCTTGGCAAGCAACCGCCGACCGGTTCGAATTTCCATTTTGTCAGGATTGGTTCCATAGTTTAGGTGGTATGCCGAGCTTTAAGATTGTCATCGAATTAAATAACAGACATGGGTTATCACTTGACCCTAAGCAAGTTTCTAAGTTTAAGATGGAAACCTTCGCGGCGATGGAATTGCACGGTGAGATTATCCCTTGTACTAACGTCGTGTTAGAAGAGTATCGCGGTTTTAAAAAAATCGCAGTAGGGACGGGGAGCCAACGCGACAGTGCGATGCGTTTACTCAGTCATGCGGGTCTGTTAGACAAGCTGGATACAGTCGTTACTGCTACAGATGTTGAAAATCATAAGCCGTTTCCAGACACATTTCTTATGGCGGCAGAACAACTCGGTTTAGATGCGTCAGGTTGCCTAGTTTTTGAAGATACGGAGTTGGGTAAGCGAGCTGCACATGCGGCAGGGATGGATTGTGTCATGGTCGACGGTGATGAGCTGGTATTCTTCGCTAAACCGTAAATAAATGAGAAGTTTAACCGTTAGCCATTTGTATATTATGTAATTGCCATTAAAAAGGGGTGCGTTTGCACCCCTTTTGTCAATCAATATACTGATATCACTGAGCTTATGGTTGAACCATTTCGATTACTTCGTACTCGAATTCTGGAACCACAACTTCAACACGACGGTTTAGAGCGCGACCTTCTTTAGTGCTGTTGTCAGCTACTGGGTTTTCTTCACCCATGCCAGACACAGTCAGACGGCCTGCATCAATACCTGCTGCTGTTAGGTAATCAGCAACCGCTTGAGCACGACGCTCAGACAGTTTTTGGTTGTACGCTGCTGGACCTGAGCTATCAGTGTAACCTGTAATCTCTACGTTAGCTTGAGGGTATTCGTTCAAGTGTTCAACGAAGTTGTCAAGACGTCCAGTAGCTTCAGGTGTAAGTTTTGCGCTATCAAACTCAAACGTACCTGAACCGTACTCTTCTTTGTGAGTTTTCATAACTGCAACTGGTTCTGGCTCTGGCTCTGGCTCAACTACGGCCGCGACTACAGGAGCAGCTGCGAATGTGTAGTTAACACCAACAGAGAAGAAGTTTGCGTCCATATCGTCCCATACGTCATCAGACATATCTTGGTAACGTTGGTACTCAGCGCGTAGGCTTAGGTTTCGGTTTAGAGCGTATTCAGCACCTAGCGAGCCTGTTGGAACGAAATCTTTTTCGTCACCAGACATCATGTAAGCACCACCGATCTTAGCAAACAAGTTAAAATCGTCTGAAAGAGGTAGGTTTAACTTAGGTGCAAGAGTCATTGCCCACAGGTCGCCATCGATAGTATCAGCGCCTGCAGCTGTCTTGAAGTTAGCTTCGTAGTTACCTAGGAAGTCTACACCGTATTCAAGATCAAAATATTCATTAAAGCCATAGCCAACGTGCATTCCGGCCGCGAATGCTTCATCATCACAAGGGCTGTTTAGATAGCAAGCATCATCGAGTGTACTCATGCCCACTTTGCCCCCGATATACATTTCAGCTTGCGCAGTGTTCAAAAGAGCGCTACCACCAGCTACCACCGCTGCTACTGCAATTGCTACTTTGTTCATAATGTTTCCTTGTATTGATTGCATATTAATTTATACGTCGTGTTATCAAAATTAAAGAAAAAACCAGTTATTATAGGAAATTAGTTTATTAGTTAATTCATTTCATATCAAGCAACAAAATATAAGAACTAGCTATACTTTTCTGTATTCAATACCTCACAAACTTCTGATATTTCTTACATTGTAGTAAAGATTTTCAAAGGTATAAGAAAATATATGATAATTTTGAACTTTTCTCCGTAAATAAAAATTTACACTGTGTTTGTTATTTAACACTGGTAGATTGTTTGCATTTATTTGCAAAAAGTGATTGAAAGTCTACGGCTAAGCCGATAAGTTACTTGCATCGAAAGTCAAAAATGAACCACAGCCCTTGTTGCTGCTTGCTTTATGAACAATATTGCAATGCTCTTAGTAAGCAAAAAGCTGGGTCATAAACAACAACCAGGATGTAGAAGTAATGTTTCAAACTGATGATGTAAGAATAAATAGAGTAAAAGAACTGTTGCCACCTGTTGCAGTTTTAGAGAAATTTCCAACCACTGAAACCGCTGCTTCAACTACTTTTGATTGTCGTAATGCTATTCATAACATCTTGGAAGGAAAAGACGACAGACTGCTTGTTATCGTGGGTCCATGTTCGATCCATGATCCGCAAGCTGCTGTTGAATACGGTAAAAAGCTGAAAGTACTTCGCGACGAGCTAGGTGAGCAGTTAGAAGTTGTGATGCGAGTCTACTTTGAAAAGCCACGTACGACCGTAGGTTGGAAAGGACTTATTAACGACCCGTACCTAAATGACACATACAAACTGAACGATGGTCTGCGTATCGGACGTAAACTGCTTCTTGACCTCACTGATATGGGATTACCAACAGCCAGTGAGTTCCTTGACATGATCACGCCTCAATACGTTGCCGATCTTATTAGCTGGGGCGCGATAGGTGCACGTACGACAGAATCACAGGTACACCGCGAATTAGCTTCAGGTTTGTCCTGTCCGGTTGGCTTTAAAAACGGTACTGACGGAAACATCAAGATTGCGACTGACGCAATTCGTTCGGCAAGTGCGTCTCACCACTTCTTATCGGTAACCAAATACGGCCACTCTGCGATTGTTGAAACCGCAGGTAACCCAGATTGTCACATTATTTTGCGCGGTGGTAAGGAACCAAACTACAGCGCGGCTCATGTTACCCAAATTAAAGATGAGCTAGATGCAGCAGGTCTGCCTAAGAAAGTGATGATCGACTTCAGCCACGCTAACAGCTCTAAGCAGTTCAAGCGTCAGATGCTGGTATCGGATGATGTATCAGAGCAGATTGCTGGCGGAGAAGATGCTATTTTTGGTGTGATGATTGAATCGCATCTGGTAGAAGGTCGCCAAGATCTTGTTGATGGTAAGGCTGCAACTTATGGTCAGTCTATCACTGATGCATGTATCGGCTGGGAAGACACTGAAGTTGTGTTACGTCAGCTTTCAGATGCAGTGAAAGCACGTCGCAATAAGTAACACTCCTTAACCTTATATACTTATAAAGAGCCAGAGGTCGATGCCTCTGGCTCTTTATATTTTTTCCTGACAGACATACCGATCTGAATCCACATGCAGTTTGGTTATTCCCGCGTAAAAACTGCTTAGCGCCTGTGTTTTCTTAAAGGCTTGGCCAGTCCTTTGAGTGCATGCAATTGCGTAAATTTCTCTGTGTTTACTCTTAAGAAAAGTGAGGACTTGCCGTTAAAGAGTTACCCGTAGAGGGTCGTGAATCAAATACTTCGTAATAGCTCAACAAATTATTACCGAATGATAACTAAAAATGTGAGAAGCATTGTCTATGTCAGTCAATTCAAATAACAAAACTCAGGAGACTCTGGTCGGAGAGTTTGAGGAACTGGTATCAACTACGAATTTGAAAGGTGTTATCACTTACTGTAACGACGCATTTTGTCGTGTTGCAGAATATACAAATGAAGAGTTGATCGGCCAAAATCATAACATCGTGCGTCATAACGATATGCCAAAAGGGGCGTTTGGTGACATGTGGGCTCGTCTTAAGCAAGGTAAGGCGTGGCGTGGCATGGTCAAAAACAGTACTAAATCTGGTAGATATTATTGGGTTGATGCTTATGTCACGCCAATATATGAACATAATCAGGTCGTAGGCTACCAGTCTGTGCGTGTTAAGCCAAAACGTGAATGGGTTGATATTGCTGCTAAAGCTTATAAGAGTATGAAAGCGGCAGAGAAATCTGGTCGAACTTGGTCTTTAAAGATCAATGAATCGTTACGCTACGCTATTCTGCTTGGTGCACTGAGCGCCCCAGCTGCTGCTTATGCTCTGTCTGCTGAAGGCCCTTTAGCTTGGATCGCCAGTCTCTTGCCAGCTGGTGTGTTAGCCCTGCTATTTCGCCAAGAATTGATTGATACTCCTCAACAACTTAAAAAATTACAAAAGCAGTACGACAGTGTTAGTAGGCTCATATACTCGGGTGATAGCGCGTTCTCTATAGCGGATTTCCATATCAAAATGCTGTCAGCTCGTATTCGAACAGTGCTGGGGCGTATGACAGACTCCGCTTTACCGTTACAAGAGTGCGCCGAAGATCTCAGCCAGACAACGGCTGAAGTGCATGATGCGCTCAATCAGCAAAATATCGATATTCATAGAGTCCGCGATGCCATGCAAGAAGTTGAGATCTCAGCAAACTCTGCATCATCCACAACCAATGATGCCCATCTATTGATTGATGACACGCTAAAATCGTGTTTGATGGCAAAAGAGACCATCATTCAGACCCACAGTAATTTGACCCAGCTGAGTTTACAAGCTGAGCAAGCCACTGAAACGACGTATAAATTGAGTGATCAGGCACAAAAAGTGAGTCACTTGATGGAAGAAATCGGTGGCATCGCTGATCAAACCAATTTGCTGGCATTAAATGCGGCAATTGAAGCGGCAAGAGCAGGTGAGCAAGGTCGTGGCTTTGCCGTAGTAGCGGATGAAGTAAGAGCACTTTCTGGCCGCACTTCTAATGCAACCGAGCAAATACAGGCGTCCATCTCTACCATGTTGTCGACCATACATAGCTGGCAACAAGACATTTTGGCGAATAAAGAGCAGACGGATACGTGTTCTGAAGTTGCAAAACAAAGTACGGTACGTCTATCGGAAGTCGAACAGATGATGCAGACCATGAGCGGCTTAATGGTTGATGTGGCTCAGACCGCGGATAATCAGTTAAAACTGGCCAGTGACGTGAACTTGCATATCCAGTCTATCGCCTCGACGGCGGAGCAAAACCTGGCGGCGACTCATTCTGTGGAGAAAAACAGCCTGCAGCTAAAAGAGCAGGTCAAAGATTTCTATCAACTGGCGCTTCGATTTGAAGATAAGCCGTCGTAAGAATTCTCGTTTATTCAGACAATAAAAAGCCCCGCTGTATTAGCGGGGCTCTGTTTTTATAGCAATTGCTTGAAAGCTAATCTTTGATTAAGCAAGCAATTCTTTCGCTGTGTTTACTACGTTTTCTGTAGTGAAACCGAACATCTTGAACAGTTCGCCTGCTGGTGCAGATTCACCGAAGGTAGTCATACCGATGATCTTGCCGCCGAAGCCTACGTACTTGTACCAGAAGTCTGCGATGCCCGCTTCGATAGCGATACGCGCTGTCACGTCTGATGGTAGTACTGCTTCACGGTAAGCGGCGTCTTGTTTGTCGAATGCATCGGTTGATGGCATTGAAACAACACGTACTTGCTTGCCTTCTGCAGTTAGTTGCGCTGCTGCTTCAACCGCTAGCTCAACTTCTGAACCTGTTGCGATAAGGATAAGCTCTGGCTTGCCTTCGCAATCTTTCAGGATGTAAGCACCTTTCGCGATGTCTGCAACTTGCTCTGCAGTACGCTCTTGTTGTGCTAGATTCTGACGAGAGAAGATAAGTGCTGTTGGTGCATCTTTACGCTCGATAGCCAGTTTCCAAGCCACTGCTGATTCAACCTGGTCACATGGACGCCATGTGCTCATGTTCGGAGTCAGACGTAGAGAAGCCATTTGCTCAACTGGTTGGTGAGTTGGGCCATCTTCGCCAAGACCGATAGAATCGTGCGTGTAAACCTGGATGTTCTGAACTTTCATCAGAGCAGCCATGCGCATTGCGTTACGCGCGTATTCCATGAACATTAGGAACGTTGCACCGTAAGGAACGAAACCACCGTGTAGCGCGATACCGTTCATGATCGCTGTCATGCCAAACTCACGCACACCGTAGTGGATGTAGTTACCTGAGAAGTCATTCGCTTCAAGAGACTTAGAGCCAGACCACATAGTCAGGTTAGAAGGTGCAAGGTCAGCAGAGCCGCCCATGAATTCAGGTAGTAGAGCACCAAACGCTTCTAGCGCATTTTGAGATGCTTTACGTGACGCGATGTTTGCTGGGTTTGATTGAAGATCAGCAATGATTTGGTTCGCTTTCTCTTCCCACTCTGCAGGCAGTTCACCGTTTACGCGGCGTTTAAATTCAGCTGCCAGCTCAGGGTATGCTGCTTCATAAGCTGCAAATTTCTCGTCCCACGCTGCTTCCTTAGCTGCGCCTGTTTCTTTCGCTGACCATTCTGCGTAGATTTCCTGCGGAATTTCAAAAGGACCGTACTCCCAACCTAGTTCTTTACGTGTTGCTGCGATTTCTTCTGCACCTAGAGGCGCGCCGTGACAGTCGTGTGAGCCTGACTTGTTAGGAGAACCGAAACCGATGATAGTTTTAGTACAGATTAGTGTCGGACGAGGGTCTGCTTTAGCTGCGATAATTGCTGCGTTGATTGCTTCAGGATCGTGACCGTCTACCGCTGGGATTACGTGCCAGCCGTACGCTTCAAAACGCTTAGGTGTATCGTCAGAGAACCAGCCTTCAACGTGACCATCGATAGAGATGCCGTTGTCATCCCAGAACGCGATCAGTTTGCCAAGACCTAGAGTGCCCGCCAAAGAACATGCTTCGTGCGAGATACCTTCCATCAGACAGCCGTCACCCATGAATGCATAAGTGAAGTGGTCAACGATGTCGTGGCCTTCTTTGTTGAACTGTGCAGCAAGTGCTTTTTCAGCCATTGCCATACCAACTGCGTTAGTAATGCCTTGACCTAGAGGACCTGTTGTTGTCTCGATACCTGGCGCGTAGCCGTACTCTGGGTGACCTGGAGTCTTAGAGTGAAGCTGACGGAAGTTTTTCAGATCGTCGATAGATAGCTCGTAACCGCTCAAGTGCAGTAGAGAGTAGATCAGCATTGAGCCGTGGCCGTTTGAAAGAACGAAACGGTCGCGGTCTGCCCATTCAGGGTTAGATGGGTTGTGGTTTAGGTGAGAGCGCCAAAGAACTTCAGCGATATCAGCCATACCCATAGGTGCACCTGGGTGGCCAGAGTTAGCTTGTTGAACACCATCCATGCTTAGTGCGCGGATTGCATTGGCAAGATGTTTACGATCCATAATAGTTACCGAATAAATTTAATTCTAGGAAAGGAAAATTAAGAGGGGAACGCAAACGTTCCCCTTTTGTGATTCTGTGTAATTACAGCTTCGCTGCGATCATGTCTTCAAGTTTACCTTGGTCAATCGCGAAGTTACGGATACCTTCCGCAAGCTTCTCTACTGCCATTGGGTCTTGGTTGTGATCCCATAGGAACTCTGAATGAGTCATTGGCGCTGGGCGCTCTTGAGTGCCTTTAGAGTCAACTAGCTTCTCAACAACTTCGCCTTCAGCCGCTTCTAGTTCAGCAAGTAGAGCTGGAGCGATAGTTAGACGGTCACAGCCTGCTAGTTCTAGGATTTCACCGATGTTACGGAAGCTTGCGCCCATTACTACTGTGTTGTAGCCGTACTCTTTGTAGTAGTTGTAGATCTTAGATACAGATAGTACGCCTGGATCTTCTGAAGCTTCGAAGTCACGACCTTCCTTCGCTTTGTACCAGTCCATGATACGACCAACGAATGGAGAGATTAGGAATACGCCAGCTTCAGCACATGCACGAGCCTGGGCGAATGAGAATAGAAGCGTTAGGTTACAGTTGATGCCTTCTTTCTCTAGGATTTCAGCAGCACGGATACCTTCCCAAGTAGAAGCCAGTTTGATAAGGATGCGGTCGTTAGCGATGCCAGCATCGTTGTACATTTTAACTAGCTGACGTGCTTTTGCTACGCTGCCTTCCATATCGTAAGAAAGACGTGCGTCAACTTCTGTAGAGATACGGCCAGGGATAGTTTTCAGGATTTCTTTACCGATGTTTACAGCAAGCATGTCACAAGTGTCTTGAACTTGTTGAGCTTTGTCGTCGCTCTGTGATTTTGCATACTCGATTGAAGCATCGATTAGAGGAGCGTACTCAGCAATTTGAGCGGCTTTCAGAATCAGAGAAGGGTTAGTTGTTGCGTCTTCTGGCTGGTATTTTTTGATTGCATCGATTTCACCAGTGTCAGCGACTACAGTCGTCAGTTTACGAAGTTGCTCTAATTTGTTGCTCATTCCGATCATCCTATTTCATTGGGCTCATACTTTGCTGTCAGTATGAAAAGTGCATTTGCAAGCGCGTTAGCCAGCGGAAGTAGAAATCTGTTCTGCTCACTAACTTTTAACTTTTCAGCGTTTGAACATTTGTTGTGAACATTTGCTCTAACTCTGAGTAAATGATGCCTCCATAATTATCTGATCTGTGCGAAAAGTCAATTGTTGATCTGGGGGGAAAGTGACATTCATCAATTATTTTTTCCCGCCTTGGCCCACTATTATCTAGATAAACGTTTGCCCATATAGCACATGGCTTATAAGGGCATTAGCGAAGCCCTATTTTAATCTGAGAATTTGTTTTTGTGATGAGCAAATGTTGAAGTGAAGGGCAGGTGTGACATATGCTACGCTCGTGAGCGCTTGTAATGGCGTTGAGTATTTGCTCGAGTGAAGGGCACAGATAAAATACAAATCAGGTTGAATATGAGTAAATCTATTAACGATGTATCTGATGAAAGTACCGATCTTCTGACTGAGATTTCGGTTGCTTACTACCAAGATGGGGCAACACAAGAAGAGATCTCGAAAAAGTTTGCTGTTTCCCGCGCGAAAGTGGGACGTATGCTAAAGCAAGCAAGAGATGAAGGCATCGTGGAGATCACAGTTAAATATCACCCGGTATTTAGCGCTAAGATTGAGCAAAGGCTGATCGAACGTTTTGGCGTGAAGCGCGCCTTGGTGGCTTTAGATCAGCCAAGCGAAGAGCAGCAAAGGTTACAAGTCGCTGGGCTGGTATCTAAATACATGGCGAGCACGCTACAAAATGGTACTGTAGTGACGGTGGGTCAGGGGCGCAATGTGTCTGCGGTCGCGCATCACGTAGGCGTTATCCCTCAAAGAGACGTTAAGTTTGTTTGTGGTATCGGCGGTATTCACCCACGTGGAGGCATGTTTAACGCTGACCATATTTGCCGTCAGTTCGCCAAAAGCTACGGCGGCACATCAGAAACGCTATATGCACCAGCCTATGCAGAAAACCGGGAGCAGAAACTTGCTTTCATGCAAAACGCGACGGTTAAGCAGACTCTGGACCTCGCACGTAAAGCCGATGTGGCTCTGGTTGGAATCGGCGACATGAGTGAAAACAGCTACATGGTCGATCTCGGTTGGTTTACCGCAGAAGAAGTCGTGCAGTCGAGAATGATGCAAGGTGTCGTTGGAGATTTCGCGGGGTATGATTTTTTCGACATTAATGGCGTATCCGCAAAGACGGTGATGAGCGACCGTATTATCGGTCTTGGCATTGATGAATTCCGCTCCGTTTCTGAAGTGATCGCTATTGCTGCCGAGAACAGTAAACCTTTGGCATTACTCGGAGCTTTAAGAACGGGCGCGATTGACGTTATTGCCACTAGCGTGAGTAACGCATTAACGGTACTCAACTTAGATGAGCAAATGAACGGCAAAACAGTATCGGATAGTTAGTACGAATATTGTGCGATTAATGTAATAGGGTTGCGAGTGTTTAGAAATCACTCGCAGCCGGATTTCCTTCCTAAGTTTAAAGTATTAGTTTAAAGCATTCCTCGCGGCTCATTGGAACCCGATTAGCTAGGGGTAAATCATGAACAAGACACTTTTTATTCGTTGATGATGATTTTATATTCACTTGTGCTGTTTAAATAAATCGGAATTTACGGTTTGTTCTAGTGATCGTTAAAATGATAATTCAATGGTAATTTATTGATTTTAAATATGACTCATTCAATTCTATCACCTTGCTTATCGCCTTTCTGATCACATAATTCTTGTTGCAGTGTGCATTTTTAATGATTGCAAATTGAAGCAAAGTATATAAATATTAGCCCGCACTCGCAGTTCTCCATGGTTGGAAGAAGAACAATTTTCATTGTTTTGTTGCGAATTCAGTCAGGTTAGTCGTCGTGTTCTCCCACGCATTCTGACTGCGATAAAGTACAGGGAAAGTTTCAATCCGTTTCTGAGTGGCACACAAATAGCGCACAAAGCTCTCATTTCATCTCATTCTCGTTTGCTATTTCTCCCTGAGCACACCATAACTTTATGAAGTATATCCAAATGACTTCAAGAAACAGGGTCAGAGCGTTGCCGTTTCTGCGACTCAAAGATCTCAAGGTTATTTGGCTATAACAATCAATCTAAAAGAACAAGGAGCATTTATGTACCAAGCACTAAGGAATGGGCTAGTGGCACTTGCTGTCGTATTTTCAGCATCAACGATGGCGGAAAATTACACTATTGGTACCGGTAGTCAAAGTGGTACTTATTACCCGCTAGGTGGCATGTTGGCTAAGATTTGGAGCGAGAACTTACCGGATTTTAATATGCGCGCAGAAGTGACTGCGGCCTCTGTTGAAAACACCATTAAAGTCTCTACCAATAAACAGCTTGCTGGTATTGCTCAAGGCAACGTAGTGCTGCAAGCGTATGAAGGCACGAAACCGTTCCCTCGTAAGATGGACGTTGCGGTGTTGTTTGCACTTTATCCAAATGCTGTGCAGTTCATTGTTCCAGCTAACTCAGACATTAAATCGGTTGCCGATCTAAAAGGTAAACGCGTTTCTCTTGGTGCGCCGGGCTCAGGTACTCGCGTTAGTGCAATCAATATCCTAAACACATTGGGTGTGACAGAAGACGACATCAAAGCTCAGTCTCTGAACTACACTGCGACCACTAGTGCTATCGCGAACAACCAGATTGATGCTGGTGTCATCGTTGGTAGTGTTGGTGTTGGTGCAATCACTGAACTGGCTCTGACTCGTGACATTCGTGTACTAAGTTTCAGCGATGAAGAGCTGAAGAAAATAGCGGCAGATTACCCTTCTTATCTAGAGCTTGACGTACCTGCTGATGCCTACAACAAAGTGCCTGCATTTAAGGTGCCAGCGGTTTGGAACGTTTTGGTTGTGAATAAAAACATGAGCGAAGATATGGCTTATGAACTGACAAAAACGACGTTTGAGCACATCGATGAGATTCGTCAGGTATTGGGCGTAACTAAGTTCACCACCATCGAAAATATGACCAAACTGGACGGTGTTCCTCTACACCCAGGTTCTGAGAAGTACTTTCAGGAACAAACCAAGTAATTCGTATTAAAGAAGTAAAACCAATCCACTGCGGCACTTGTCAGTTTTCAATTTGAACGCATGTTCAAGCGCTTAAGTGGATTGAGATAAAGTTACATGGAGTAAGTGATGAGTAAGATTCATCCGAGTAACCAGAAAATTACCGACGTGATACTTTCGATAGCCGCCGTTGCGGCTATCGCTTTATCTGTCTTTCAAGTTTGGCAGGGGATTGTCGCCAGCCTATCGGCGCCAGTATTTCGCCCAGTTCACGTCAGTTGGGTCTTAGCGATTGCTTTCTTGGTTTACCCGACCTTCAAGTCCCGACATTCTGTACCTGTTTACCTGACAGGAAGAGTGATTGATTTTGTTCTCGTTGCCCTAACTTGCTGGGCTTCGACCACTATTGCCATGTTTGACTACGATGACATCAGTTTCCTGCTTGATGGTTTAGGCTCGGTGGAACAAGCGGCGGGCGTTGTTTTAATCGTAATGCTGCTTGAGGCGACAAGGCGTACTGTCGGGCTGGTCATGGTAGTGATCGCAGCACTGTTTTTAGCCTATGCGATGTTTGGTGATGTATTACCCGATAACGTCGCGAGCAAAGGGTTCTCTGTAGAAGAGATTGTTCGCTTCCACATCTATTCGACCAATGGCGTTTATGGTGCGCCGCTAGCGATTGCCGCTGGTGTAGTGTTCATGTTCGTTTTATTTGGCGCGTTTTTGCAGGTGACTGGTGCTGGTCAGTTTTTTATCGATATGGCATTTGCTCTGGCAGGTAAATATCGAGGTGGTCCGGCGAAAGCGAGTGTGGTTGCTTCAGCGGCTCTTGGCTCAATTTCAGGATCGGCAATCGCAAACACCGTAACCACAGGTGCGTTAACCATACCGATGATGAAAAAGCTCGGTTATAAGCCAGAGCAAGCGGCGGGCATCGAAGCGGCTGCATCGACTGGTGGGCAGATCATGCCACCGGTAATGGGGGCGGGGGCGTTTGTCATGGCGCAGTTTACCGGTATCCCATACAGCGATATTTTATTGGTCTCTATCGCTCCGGCTATTTTGTACTTTGCCTGTACCTTGCTCTATGTGCACCTGATGGCCTGTAAGCTAGGTCTTCAGGGGATGACGGTAACTGAGCAGATTTCTAAAGTGTTGAAAGATGGCTGGCACTATTTACTGCCGCTTGTTCTGATCACCGCACTGCTAATGATGAGCTACTCTCCAGTGTTGGTTGGTGTTTTCGGGTGTGTGGCAATCCTGTTAGCGGCGATGACGCGTAAGCATAGTCGAATCAGTCTCAAACTGTTTATTGAAGGCTTGAGAGAAGGTGCGTTTCTGACTATTCCTATTTCTGTCGCCTGTGCAACCGCTGGTATCGTGGTGGGTGTCGTTGGTCAGACGGGGATTGGTCTGCAGTTTACGCAGTTCCTGATCGCAATGTCGGGCGGCCACTTATGGTCGGTATTAGCCTTGATTGCGGTAGCTGCCGTGGTTCTCGGAATGGGGTTACCCGTAACGGCGGCCTACATCGTTCTGTCAATTATGGCGGTTCCTGCCCTGATGGACTTTGGCCTAGGGGTACTAACTGCGCACATGATCGTCTTCTGGTTATCGCAAACTTCAAATGTGACGCCGCCAATTGCGCTAGCTGCATTTGCGGGGGCGGGGATTGCGAATGCATCACCAATGCGTTCTGCGGTGCAGGCATTTAAACTAGCTCAGGGCTTTTTCCTCATTCCGGCAATGATGGCCTTTTCTGGCCTGATCTGGATTGAAGGTGAACCGATGCACTTTGTGATTGGTGTGATTTCGACAATCAGCCTGTTTGTCGCCTTTGCGGGTGGTATCGAAGGGCGTCTGTTCTCGCCATTACAATACTGGCAACGTGGTGTTTTACTGGCGATGGCTCTAGGTGTGCTGTTTATGTCAGACATTTACCGATTGGTAGCGCTCGCTGTGATCGTCGTGATCTGTATGATCAACTATCGTCAGCCGGAAAAACCGGCTTCTCAGGCATCATGATGAGAAAGTAGTGATATTACTTGTATCTAAAAGAAGAAAAACCGCCGTCATTTGAGGGCGGTTTTTGTTTTCACTGTTATGCAGTTTCGTGACTTGTTTGTTTGCTAAATTTCAATTGGCAAGTGAAGGCTTGAACCCCACTCCGTCCACGAACCATCGTACACAGACACATTTCGCAGGCCTAATTGATGCGCGGCTAACAACAAAATACAGGCAGTAACGCCTGAACCACAGCTGAATATAAGGCGTTGGTCATCTTGAATCGTAAGATCACTAAACACTTGCTCTAATTCCGAAACGGGTTTGATGTGGCCATCCGTCATCAGCTCCTGAAATGGTAAACAGATTGAGGTTGGAATGCGTCCGCTGCGAAGGCCAGCACGTGGTTCCGGTACTTCGCCTAAAAAGCGCGCTTTCGAACGTGCATCAATGATATTTGCGCTTTGATTTTTTGAGTGTTCGAGTACGGTTTGCGCGTCTAAGAACGCTTCTTCAAACAGAGTCCCGGCAAATGTACCTAATTCAGAAGGTGCTGAAAGTGAATCTACGACAGGGAAGCCGCTGTCTATCCACGCAGGTAATCCGCCATTGAGGACTTTTACGTTATCGTGTCCCATCGCTTTGAACATCCACCATGCCCTAGGCGATGCAAGCGTTCCAGAGTTATCGTAGACGACGATAAGATCATCTTTATGCAGGCCAAGCTGTTGTGCGCTGGTATTAAATCCATCTTCAGTCGGCATCATATGTGGCAGCGTGGAATCGGGTAGACAAAAGTCGTTGTCATAGTCAAAACGCAGTGAGCCCGGGATCCATTTATCGGTGATCTTCTTTCCCTCAGAAGGGATTTGGAAGCTTATGCTTGCGTCCAATATTTTCACATTGGGTTGGCCTAATAGGGCACTTAATTCCTTCGCGTCAATCAATGTTTGCATCGTTAAATCCTTATTATTAATACCCATATGATCTGGAGACACGCTAATCACAACGAACAAATGAGAATGACTGTTCAATGGTTGTTTCTGTGGCTTGGCTTAATGTTACCGTCGAACCGACAGGGCATACCACTGATGTTGGAACAGAAACGCGTTGTTGGCCAGTCTCGGGTGAGTTGATAGTCAGGTAGCGACGCTGACCATCTAAAGATTGTGTTAGCGTGTTATTTATTACGGTTGCCGTCACGGTTCTCTCAGTGTTTGAAGCGCTTAACCAGAGAAGCAGTAAAACGGCGGTCAAGCTGATTAGAACCAAAATGTATTTTTGGGGATTGTCCAAGATTGAGTTCCG
This sequence comes from Vibrio natriegens NBRC 15636 = ATCC 14048 = DSM 759, assembly GCF_035621455.1. NCBI lineage: Bacteria > Pseudomonadati > Pseudomonadota > Gammaproteobacteria > Vibrionales > Vibrionaceae > Vibrio > Vibrio natriegens. The sequence goes on along the minus strand of NZ_CP141823.1, from coordinate 477,706 downwards.
TATATTCAAACCTGAGTAATCTTACTGTTTTACAGGAAAATAAATGTCTGTTCAAAGTTGGATGCCGCTTTGCGCAAAAATCGCTTTCGTCCCATAGCAAAAAGCTCAACGATAGGTTGAGCTTTTGAATGTTATCTCGCTAATTACAAACCGGGCAGGTTGGCATTTTCATTAAATTCATCTCTCGCCAGGACATGCTTAGTGCGTCAAGTATAAGTATTTTGCCTTTTATTGGCCGACCGTAATTGGCGATCACTTTAATCGCTTCCATCGCTTGCACTGCGCCGACAATGCCAACCACTGGTGCCATTACCCCAGCCTCCACACAGCTTAAAGCATCACTGCCAAACAGGGCACTTAAGCACTGATAACAGGGTTGTGCTGGATCATCGTACGTGAATACGCTTACCTGACCTTCCATACGGATCGCTGCACCGGAGATTAACGGCGTTTTCGTTGCGAAGCACAGACGGTTAAGCTGGTTACGCGTCTCTACGTTATCCGATGCATCCACAACAAGCGTATGTTGTTCAATCAGGGATTGCATTTCTGCATCATCAAGACGCTTGGCAATGGCATCAATGGCGATGTGAGGGTTAAGCTCTCGTAGCGCATCGCGGGCTGAATCAACCTTGTTACGACCGATATCGACATCGTGATGCAGTACCTGACGCTGAAGGTTAGACAGCTCGACAATGTCATCATCAACTAATGTCAGCCTACCAACACCCGCAGTCGCAAGGTACTGACTTGACGCACAGCCCAGCCCGCCAGCACCAAGAATCAGGACTGAGCTCTGCTTAAGTGCTTCCTGCCCGTCAAAATCAAACTGACGCAGAATGATCTGGCGGTTGTAGCGCAGCATTTCTTGATCAGAAAGAATATCCACGGTGCAATCCTAGTAAAGTGTTGAGTTGAATAGTTGAATGTTTACCGTCTCACCGATTTCAACTCGGCCACGTTCGCGCTCAAGTACAACAAAGCAATTGGCTAAACTCATTGAGCGAAATGCACCAGAGCTTTGGTTTCCTGTTCTTTCTACAACGAACTTGCCGTCTTCTAACGAATAAATCCCGCGCTGGTAATCCGCACGTCCCGGTACTTTCTTGAAAGCCGTCTTAGTAATCGCAGGGATGGATAATGGCTCTTTCCACTCTGTATGCCCGGCTAATTTAGCCAGCATTGGTTGAACCAAAACATACATCGTCATCATTGAAGACACCGGGTTGCCTGGAAGACCACAGAACCAAGCTGTGGAAAGTTTGCCAAAAGCAAAAGGTTTACCCGGTTTAATCGCCAGTTTCCAGAAGCCGATTTCGCCCAGCTCTTCAAGAATATCTTTGGTGTAATCGGCTTCACCTACACTCACGCCACCCGATGTGACAACCACATCCGCCAGTGTTTGCGCTTGTTCAAATGTCGCTTTAAGAGTTTCTGGACAATCAGGGACGATGCCAAGGTCTACTGGTTCACAACCGAAATTTTCGATCAGAGGTTTAATACCGTAACGGTTGCTGTCGTAGATTTGACCCGCTTCAAGCGACTCACCTAATGGTTTTAGCTCGTCACCGGTAGAGAAAAAGGCCACTTTTGGTTTACGCACGACAGTCACATGACTGACACCTAAAGAGGCGATCATCGGAATATCGCGAGGTGTCAGGCGTGCGCCTTTGGCGAGTACGATATCACCTTGCTGGATGTCATCACCAGTAGGACGGATGTTGTTCTGAGGCTCTACATCAGTTTGGTTAAACAGGATTCCAGAATCCGTTACTTCCGTGTTTTCTTGCATGATGACGGCATCACAGCCTTGCGGTATTTGTGCGCCCGTCATGATACGAACACACGTGCCTTGCGGCCATTCGCCTTCAAATGGCTGGCCTGCAAATGACTTTCCGGCTAAAGGCAACGTTGATGACGCTTGCAGATCTTGAATACGGATTGCATAACCATCCATTGCGGAGTTGTCGAACGGAGGTACGTGAATTGGAGATAAAATGTCTTCGGCAAGTACATAACCCAATGCTTCAGCGAGTGGCAGAGACAAAGTCGTTTGGATTGGTTTGATTTGCGATAGCATCTTCTCCATCGCTTCTTCAATTGGCATCAAGCCAGGTGCGTCGCAGCAGCCCATTGAGATAGTCCTATATTCTTATGTTTTGAGGCAACTTTATCATAAAGTGACAAAGCCCACCGATAAAATATGGATGTAATTATTCAAAAATCCGAGTATCCTTGTCACCCATCCAAAAGGGGTAAAAAGTCCTCGTGGAGTCGAGAAAACCGCTCAGTCTATTTTTGTTATGTGTTTTGGATATAAATCACTAAACTGAGCGACCGAAGCGCAAACGGAATGAATCAACGAGAAATGTGTTTCAATCTGAGAGCGGCAGTTATGAAAGAGGAAGTGTAATGTCAGGTCTTAGCGAGTCAGCGAAGTTAGTAAAAGAAGCGCTAGAGCAACGTGGATTAGAAACGCCAATGCGTCCTAATAACGTAAGCCGTGAAGAGAAAAAGGAAAAGATCGAGTACCACATGCGTGAGATCTTAGGCCTCCTTCAGCTTGACCTTACGGATGATAGCCTAGAAGAAACACCGCATCGCATTGCAAAAATGTACGTGGACGAAATTTTCTCTGGTCTGGATTATTCGAACTTCCCGAAAATCACTGTTATCGAAAATAAGATGAACGTGAGTGAAATGGTTCGAGTGAAAGACATCACTGTAACCAGCACTTGTGAGCACCACCTTGTGACAATAGATGGTAAAGCCGCTGTAGCGTATATTCCTCGTGGCAAAATCATTGGCCTGTCGAAGATTAACCGAATTGTACGCTTCTTTGCTCAGCGTCCACAGGTTCAGGAACGTATGACACAGCAGATTCTTATCGCGTTACAAACGCTTCTAGAGTCTGACGATGTGGCTGTGACGATTGACGCGACGCACTACTGCGTGAAATCACGTGGTGTTATGGACGCAACCAGTGAAACAACGACCACTGCGTTGGGAGGCATTTTCAAGAGCAACCCAGCGACACGTGCCGAATTTCTGCACGGTTTACGATAAATCGAATTGACGAAAAAAGGATGGCCGATGCCATCCTTTTTTTATGCTTGCTTGGAGCGGGATCTGACAATTTCTGGCCAGTACATTTTCACATAGCCTGCCGACACCCAAACGACCAATACCGTAGCAATACTCAGCTCTAAAAAGCCAAAGTCATGCAGCCAATTCCATTGCGGGTGTGATTCTGCAAAAAATGTGGTTAATCGGTGCATGGCAATTGCACTGATAACCGACGGGAATGTGACCGCTGCTATAGACGGTTGGAACTTCAATCGCAGTAGTCGGAAATAACACAGGTAAATCAGCAAGGTCATTGTGATGGCGATACCCGCTAACGCTCCTGTGAGGATTGGGTCTGGCTCAGGGAAGTTCACTAAATAGGCTGCTAGTGACAAGTTTACAGGAGCAGCCATGATCGCCAGAGTAGGGCGCGCCTTTCTGGGTAACGACCCAAAGAAAACTAAGCGGTATAAAACCAAAGGCAACATAAAGAAATAAATGCCAATGCACATTAGCGCAACGGTTTCTGAGAACACGTTATGCCCGAATTGAGAGCCAGCGAGCGAGCTACTTATTATCCCCACAGGGTACAGAAACCAACTGGGAACAATATTCGACATTTTAAAGTTAGTGAGCTGAAAGCCGAAAAAGAGCACCATCATAGAAAAATGGAGCAAAAGCGCTAAAAACCACAATGGGTAAGCGATAATAGGTGACACTGAAGCAAGGTAATCTGTCAGGATCAGAAGTGCCATGCTCATCGGTGCCATTAAACTGCCGCTTAATGGATTACGAATATCGACGATGAATAAGCGAGGGCTAGTCGCATATTTGATCAGCACCGGAGCAAGTAACAGAGCGCCAAGTGACGAGAGAAATGGTCGAATTGGTTCACCGATAGCTGGAACGTAAAGCGCCCAGGCTTGACCTAAACCAATAATACCAAGTGCCAATGCTGCCTGAGAGGGTGGGACACTATAAAACTGTACAAGTCTTCTCCAGTTCAAATCTACTCCGAAATGATTCTATTCGTATAAAACGTTAATACCGACCTAGCTTTCTGAAAAGGTTTTACCTGAAAAAATGTCTTAGTGTCTATTTTTTGCTCAGGTTAAACAAAGCCAAATGTCATGGAACAATTGCTCTATCAGGCGCGAATACTAGCAAGTTTTATTGGTAGTTACTCATAAAGGTATAGGGGAACGATCATAGAATGGCAATTTTGTGAGTTTGGTATCGAATATTTGGTAAAAGATGCAAAAGTAGCAGGTAATCGGCTCCAAACAACCCTTCCGGATAAAAGATTATTTGGAGCGAAATGGGGACTAAACGCTTAAGACGCTTGATTTTCTGGTAGATCTTGTTGACGTAGCTTGTCATTTTTAAGCGTACGACGAAGTAACTGACTGTATATCGGTTGTCCGCCTAGTAACTGGGCAATAATTACTGCGCCCAGACAGGTAATGATGAGCGGTAAAATAAGGTAGTAGTTATTGGTCATCTCGATAACCAGCAGAATGCCTGTGATTGGAGCACGTACTGTCGCTGCAAATAAAGCGCCCATGCCTGCGATCGCAAACATGCCCGGTTCAATATCTAGGGCTGGTAGCAGCACTTCTGCACTGGCACCAAATGCATAACCAAATAAGGTACCCAAAGCGAGCATTGGCGCGAAAATACCGCCAGGTGCACCAGAGCCAAAACAAAGTAATGTTGTTACAACACGGCCAACAAACAGCAGAACTAACAGTGTGATGGAGTAGTTCCCGTTGGTTACGTCGGGGATGAGTGCGATGCCGCCACCCGTCAATTGTGGCACGTATAAAAGCAGTAAACCGAATACACCACCTAGAATCGATCCCGTAATAAGGTAACGCTTACGATCGTTTTTGTGGATAGCCACAAAGCTATCTTGAGCGATGGTGATGAGTTTATTGAAGATAACGCCGAATACACCAAACAAAGCCCCTAGTAGTAGGAACAGCCAAAGAGACTGTAATGCTGGTGGCTGATACTGAGGCATAGTGATCACCGCATCTTGGCCATTAATCGCCCGAAACACAATGTTGGCCATGATGGCGGAGATGATCACCGCACGAATGGAAATCAATGAATAGCGAAATTGAGGGCGCATCTCTTCAACGACAAACATGATGCCTGCTAACGGCGCGTTAAACGCCGCGGCCAAGCCACCGGCCGCGCCTGAAGCGAGCAGAGAGTGTCTTGTGTCGTCATCTTTTACGCGGAAAATATCTGTCACCATTCGACCGACAGCGCCACCCATTTGTACCGTTGGACCTTCACGGCCTAACACCATGCCTGATCCTAGCGCACCCATACCACCGAAAAACTTCACTGGTAGCACGCGCCACCAACGGACTGGACGAATATTGTCCATCGCGCCTTCTATTTCAGGGATGCCGGAACCTGCAGCCTCGGGAGCAAAACGGTGAACAAGGAAGTAGCCGACAAAAGCCAACATGGCGCTAATAAGTACGGCTGCCAGCCATAGCGGTAACATGCTACCAATTTCACTTTTTAGCCATTCGGTACGAGTTTCAGAAACGAGGTGGACGGCATGTTCGAAGTAAGTTCCGACAACGCCAGCAAGTATGCCTACGATAGCGGCCATTAACAAAACCGATATTGGTGTCGACCCTCGAGAGATAAACTGGTTAATCGCATCTTTCGGCACGTGCGCTAACACAGACTTCACAATTCTCTCTCTCTTGGTCATTAACGGTTTCTCCTGCTTCTGTTTGATGGGACGGAGGAAATTATACGCCCGGAAGAGTCTAGACCTAATCGGCAAAGTTGCAATTTAGCTTTCCACTATTGGTAGCTCAAAGATTCTGACTCGATAGTATTCGCAAATGTTGTGCTATTGATCTCATATCTGACGTTGTTTTTTTACAGAGAAAGCTTGTTTTCTGAGAAAAATGAACCATGCTTTAAGTGTAAAGCAACATGACTGCTTCAGAAGGAGGGATGTGACGTTTTACTCACAATTTGGATGGATTCAAACCCTACGGTAATTCCTCGTTTTAAGTTTGGGATGCATCTGTAGACTTCCCGATTCGCACACTCACGATTGAGTAACGAGGTAGAGGCGCACTTGAAATGTGCGCCTTCTTAATGTCTGTCATCTTGAATTGTTAGAGTTTATTTGTTGCACCCTGCTTGATAATTTTTCATTCCACGATAATGTTTTGCCAACTGTTGCTGCCTTGATAAAACCCAATGCGTTTCTTATCCCTTTTCTTAATTTCCTTTTGTAGTGCTTTATTGCCACAGTCCACCTTGGCGATGGATAATCATTGGTGGCACAGCGTATTGTCTGATCAACCCTTGGATCAGGTAAAAAGCACCATTCAAAAAGGTGGCCTTTGGTATCGGTGTGATACCGAATGGAACGATTCGGAACCGTCTGTTGATACGCTTTGTTTAGACGAATTTAGCTACTATCACCAGCATTTGTACGGTGAAATTATTTTACGTCAGGAAACGGCAGAATTTGTTTTTTTGGCGCAATTCCAATGGCAGAGCTGGAATGACCTAATTCTTAACTTAAGAAAAGATGGCTTGGTAATAAAAAGTATCCATTTTGATGATCAAGAAATGGATGTGCTTAGCTCGCTGAAAAATAAGTCAGCAGACGATGTAGATAAAGAAGTCATCTTAATGATGAATCGTTACCCACCAGAAGCCAATCGGAGAATTCAGTGGGTAAGATCAAGTGAGTTTCAATCAGCGTCTCCAAGTTTGGCGGTGTCGCTGATTAGTGATGGTGACATGATCACGCTTCGAGTTACGCGCTTTTAGGCTCGTGCTGATTTTTGTTCTCATGATGTAATGAGAGAAACGTTGCCATCGCAGACTCATCTAAAAAGCCATCCGCTTTTTTATGTGAGCGCAGATATTGGTAACCAGCGATAAGTTTACGATGCATCTCTTGCTCATCTTCTGGCAGTGTTTCGTTCATCACGTGTTGAAAAGCGAGTTTATACGCCTCCAAATCCACCACTTCAGCACGGCGATAAAGGTACCCGCACCCTGTAGCCAACCACTCAAGAGAGCAGTTTGCTCGCATCGCAATTTGGTTCGCTTTTGTTAGGCTCGGTTCACTACCTTTTAAATATTTTCTAATCAAGGCTTCTGACACTTCAACACGGCGTGCAAACCCGCTGATGCTTTCTTCGCCAATTAAAGTCGATAATCGTTGGGCAAAAGACATATTTCGTACTCCAGTTCGAATTGCGAAAGTTTACCCGTTGAGACAGCGCGAAAACAAGACTAGGATGAAAGCAGATTAAATAAAGGAGAGAACCAATGGTTGCAAAAGTAGTGACTGCACCAAGTGGCCCAGAATTTTCAGAACTGGTTCAAGGATACTGGCGCGCTGTAGATTGGGGAATGACGGCTCAAGAGCGTTTGACCTTCCTTAAGCAACATGTGGAGCTAGGTATTACAACGGTTGATCACGCCGATATTTATGGTAACTACGAGTGTGAAGCACTGTTTGGCGAAGCGTTAACGTTGGACAAAAGCGTTCGTGAACACATTCAGATCGTAACCAAGTGTGATATCAACTTATGTGGTGATAAAACGCCAGAGCGTAAAATCAACCATTACGACACGAGTTCTGCGCACATTTACCAATCGGTGAACAACTCACTTGAGCGTTTAAATGTAGACGAAATCGACGTTCTGCTTATTCACCGCCCAGACGTTTTGATGGACGCTGACGAAGTGGCAGAAGCATTTTCAGAGCTGCATAAAGTGGGTAAAGTGAAACACTTTGGTGTCTCAAACTTTACGCCGCGTCAGTTTGAGTTGTTGCAATCGCGTTTGGGCAAACCACTCGTGACAAACCAAGTGGAAATCAACCCACTTAACTTTGAGGTTGCGCACGATGGTACGTTGGATCAGATGCAAATGTTGCGCACTCGTCCAATGGCTTGGTCTTGCTTAGGTGGTGGCTCTATTTTCAGCGGCGATAGTGAACAGGCGGTTCGTGTACGTAATGAGCTAGAAGCCATTCGTGAGGAAGTCGGTGCGGCCAGTATTGATCAGGTGATTTACGCTTGGGTTCGTCGTCTGCCTTCTAATCCAATCCCAATTATTGGCTCTGGTAAGATTGAGCGCGTTCAAACGGCTGTTGATGCATTAAACATCGAATTGACTCGTGAACAGTGGTATCGTGTTTGGGTTGCGTCTAAAGGACACGGTGTGCCATAGAGCGCCCTCACAGCATCAATAATTGTATTAGGCATCCACATTGGGTGCCTTTTTTGTATACTTATTTTGTGTGCTTGTGACGAAGAATGTGGTTATGGACTTTAATCTTGCTTTAAAACTTTATACAGCAGAACAAGTCAAAAATGGTGAAGTGATTGCTGCGCAGATGGCTGGCGTTTCAATGTATAGCTTGATGCAACGAGCTGGGATGGCCGTTTACGAGCAATTTCTGCATCTCTACCCCAGAGCAAAGAATGTATTGGTCGTTTGCGGTAAAGGCAATAATGGTGGAGATGGTTATGTTTTTGCTTCTCTCGCTAAGCAAGCCCAACTCAATGTGAAGGTATTTCAGCTTGGAGATACTTCTTCACTTACTGGCGATGCTCGCTGTGCTTACGAAGATTGGCAAACCGTTGATGGCCAAAACAGCAGCTGGGATGACTGGAACACCGCATTACTTGAAGCGGATGTCATCATCGACGCAATACTGGGGACAGGGTTGAGCGGTGAAGTGAGAAAAGAGTATCGCCGCTATATTGAGCAAATTAACCAAATTCTGTGTCCGGTCATTTCAGTCGACATTCCCTCAGGATTATGCGCCAACACGGGCTCTGTGTTAGGTGATGCAATATACGCAAACCACACGGTTACTTTTATCGGTGTCAAACAAGGTTTAGTGACGGCCCAGGCGAGAAGTCATGTGGGTGAATTGCACTTTCGTGGCTTGGGCGTCAATGTAGAGTTTGACTCTATAGAAGAGGAGAGTGCGTTAGGTATCGATCACAAAGTCATCCCTCGACTTTTACCTCCACAAAAACCAACCGCTCACAAAGGCGATAACGGTAAATTGCTTTGCGTCGGTGGCAATCTCGGAATGTCCGGCGCGATTCGCTTCTGCGCTTCGGCTGCTGTGCGCAGTGGATCGGGACTGACTGCAGGGATAACCCATCCAACGAGCCTAGTGCCACTGCAAATCGCTTGCCCAGAAGTGATGAGCCAAAGTATTACCGCTGATGAGTTGCGGAATACCGAAAATGAACTGACTAAGCGAATTAGATGGGCTGATGCATTAGTTTTTGGCCCTGGATTTGGCGATGATGAGTGGGCATATCAAGCGTATCAATATTTGTCACAGCCGCATAAACCCAAAGTCGTCGATGCCGACGGGTTGAATATATTGGCGATGCTCAGCCAGCGTTATGATGGAACGTTAGTATGCGATAACCAACGAGTGATGACCCCACATCCGGGAGAAGCCGCGCGTTTGTTAAATGTGACCACGCAAGACGTTGAACGTGACCGGTATTCAGCCGCTAGGCAGTTGCACGAACGTTTTGGTGGTGTGGTGGTGCTGAAAGGCGCTGGGACGCTCATTTATGATGGCATACGAATGTATGTTTGTCTGGCTGGTAATCCGGGTATGGCAAGCGGAGGAATGGGAGATGTGCTCTCCGGTGTTATTGGTGCGTTGCTGGCGAAAGGTATACCAATCTCTATCGCTGCCAGATTAGGCGTCATGATCCATAGCCACGCGGCGGATATCAATGTGAGCCAATATGGAGAGCGAGGATTGTTAGCCAGTGATGTCGTAGAAACGCTTCGCTTTGCCATGAATCCATGAAATTTTGGTCCGATTTTGTGAAAATCTTTGTATTTCAAGCTGCCGATTAGGGTATTACTTGCGTGGAATTTGACGGATTTGAGATATGAAACGTCTGAATCTGGTCACTGAGACGCAACGGTTTGCGCAATCGTTTGAGAGCCATGACATTTTAACTTGTTGAATTTGTTAAATAAGAAAAAAATTTGATGGTTTTAGCGGTGTTTTTGATATGCGATTTTCAAGATGGTAACACAAAAAAATTTCAAATATCAGACTTGTAGGAAATAAATCACAGCCTATAATGCTGAAAACCGGAGCGTCTGCCAACGCTCCGGTTTTTTTGTGTCCGAAGAACAGTGAACTCGTCTGCCAACGACTTCACTACGCACTCTGAGATGACACATAGACATATGAATCAAGGAATTACACAATGCGTATCGAACAAGAACTTAAGTTAGGTTTCAAAGATGTACTGTTTCGCCCGAAACGTTCTACCCTTAAAAGCCGTTCTCAAGTAAATTTAACCCGCGATTTTACATTCAAGCATAGTGGTCGTCAATGGTCTGGTGTGCCTGTAATTGCAGCGAACATGGACTCGGTTGGTAGCTTTGAAATGGCTACTGCGTTAGCTGAGCATGGTGTAATGACAGCAGTGCACAAGCACTACACAGTGGAAGATTGGGCGGAGTTTGCGAAATCAGCAGACAAAGCAACACTGAACAACGTGATGGTGTCTACCGGTACGTCGGATGCAGACTTCCAAAAAACCAAGGACATCATGGCACTTTCTGATGAGTTCATTTTCATCTGCGTTGATATCGCCAATGGTTACTCAGAGCACCTCGTTGAGTATGTAGAACGCGTACGCGCAGAATTCCCAGACAAAGTTATCTCTGCTGGTAACGTTGTTACAGGTGACATGTGTGAAGAGCTAATTCTTGCTGGTGCAGACATCGTCAAAGTGGGTATTGGCCCAGGTTCAGTTTGTACGACACGCGTTAAAACCGGTGTTGGTTACCCGCAGCTTTCTGCAATCATCGAATGTGGTGATGCGGCGCACGGTCTTGGCGGTATGATCATCGGTGATGGTGGTTGTTCTTGCGCGGGTGACGTTTCAAAAGCATTCGGTGGCGGTGCAGACTTCGTTATGCTTGGTGGTATGCTGGCTGGTCACGAAGAGTCAGGCGGTGAAGTTATCGAGAAAGATGGCAAAACCTTCATGAAATTCTACGGCATGTCTTCTCAGTCGGCTATGGACAAGCACTCAGGTGGTGTGGCTAAGTACCGCGCAGCTGAAGGAAAAACCGTACTATTACCTTACCGCGGCAGTGTTCACGGCACTATTCAGGACATCCTTGGTGGCGTGCGTTCAACCTGTACATACGTAGGTGCAGCGAAGCTTAAAGAGCTAACGAAGCGTACGACTTTCATCCGCGTACAAGAGCAAGAGAACAACGTATTCGGCAAAGAGTAAGTCGACTGAATATCGGAAAATTCGAATAATTAAGAGCCGCATTTAGCGGCTCTTTTTTTGCCCTAAATTTGACGAGTGACGACAAAGTGGCGACAGAGCTCTAAAAAATTTTGTGGCGACAGGCTATAAATTGCTAAGAGGGTTACGGGTAATTACATTAGATAAATGATCGCGAGCGAAGTGTGCGTAGCGCATTGTCATCGAGATATCAGCATGGCCTAATACGTCGCGCAGAACCAGAATGTTGCCACCGTTCATCATAAAATGACTGCCTTTTAATTGTGCGGCTTCGTTCCAACGCGCACCAGTGGATAAACACAGCTTAACAATTTCGAGCATGTCAGTTAGTTCGTGTTGGCCTGCGAGAGAGAGTAAATCGCGGATTTGTTCTGTAGTGAGGAAAGCCAGATCAACATGCTATACGAAAAGCACCGCCGACGCAGTGCAGCAACTTCATCTGAGACAATCCTAGTATAGGGATTACTTTAGTGACGATTTAAGAAGTTCACGTTTTTCGACCAAGAAATCCATTAGGGCACGTATTTTTTTAGGCATGTTCTCTCGTGAAGGAACGTAAAGATAAAATCCGGGAAAAGGCCGACACCAAGGAGTAAGGACTCGCGTTAATGCTCCTTCTTCTAAATGTTTTAATACCCACAAATCAATGTGCTTAACCAATCCGACCCCTTGTATAGCGGCCTGTAACATACTGTAATCGTCATTAAACACGGCACTCCCTTTCGGTTCATAAATGACCGTGTGTTTCTCTTGATCCGGTGATGTCAGAGACCAGTGGTCTATCGTTCCACTGGAGGTGAATCGGTACGCGAGACAGTTGTGTGCTTCTAAGTCATTTGGATTTTTGGGGATACCATGTTGCTTGAAGTAAGCAGGGGACCCCACAATCGCATTCGTTAAAGAGGGAGTAATGGGAACCGCAACCATATGTTCCTCTAAACTGACCCCCAAACGAATACCCACATCGACACCTTCCGCGACGATATTCGTAAATCCATCTTCCATAATCAGCTCTAAACGTATCTTGGGATATAGCGTCAAAAATTCGTTGAGATGTGGCTCGATAAGAAGCCTAGCTGCCGTCCTAGATGCGCTTATCCGTATCAAGCCTGAGGGTTCAATATGAGATTCATTCAACTCATTGACAACCTGTTCAATACTCATAAGTGATGGGTGCAAGATGTCTAGTAAACGCTGGCCTTCCTCTGTCAGCGACATGTTACGTGTGGTGCGATTTAACAAACGGACTTGTAGCTGCTGCTCTAACCCTTTGACATGTTGTGATAGGGCTGCGCGCGTTACCCCCATTTCAGAGGCTGCTTTGGTAAAACTGCGATGACGAGCAACATGTGCAAACCACGTCAACGAAGAAACAAGAGAGGGTTCAATTGGCATATTCAGAGCCTAACAAAATAACGTTTGTAAAGTATAGCTAAACAGTCATGTAGGTAAAACGATATTTATCAAACACAGTCCATTCATTAAGATTACCTCGAAGCTTACGTCATCCCATGACGAACAGTTAACCCCTACAGGAGAATTCCGTTATGTCTAAAGTCACTTTCAAAAATCTAAATGGTCAAGGTATAGAAATTTCTGCCGTCATCAATTTCCCGAAAGACTTTGATGAAAGCAAGCAATATGCAGCAGTCGTTGTGTCACACCCAGGCGGCGGTGTGAAAGAACAAACAGCGGGTTTGTATGCAAAAAAACTGGCTGAAAACGGTCTAATCACTGTAGCGTTCGACCGCTCATACCAAGGTGAAAGCACGGGTGAGCCTCGTCAGATGGAAAATCCTTATACGAGCACGGAAGATGTTAGTGCGGTCGTTGACTACCTAACCACTCTGGCTTATGTCGACAATGACAAAATTGGCGCGATGGGTATTTGTGCAGGTGCTGGATATAGTGCAAATGCAGCCATTAATGACCGTCGAATTAAAGCTCTCGGCATGGTAAGCGCAGTTAACATCGGCCAAATGTTCCGTAACGGTTGGGAAAACAATGTCCAAGACGCTGATGCGGTGGGCTATTTAGAGTTCGGCTCTAACGCTCGGACCACGGACGCCAGCAGCGGTGAGTTCGCCATTATTCCTCTTGCGCCGATGCGTGAAGAAGATGCGCCAAATGAAGAGCTCCGTGAAGCATGGGAATACTACCACACACCACGTTGCGCGCATCCGAATGCACCAGGTTTTGCTTTAACACGTAACCTAAACCAAATCATTACTTATGACGCATACCACAAAGCAGAAGCGTTTCTGACTCAACCAATTCTCGCGATTGCAGGCAGTGTTGCAGGCAGTAAATGGATGAGTGACGACTTGATTGAACGTGCGGCGAGTGCAGATAAAACATTGTATGTGATTGAAGGTGCGAACCACATGTCGCTGTATGACGTACCAAAGTATGTCGACGAAGCCGTATCTCAACTGGTCCCATTCTTCAAAGATGCGCTGAAATAGTCATCATCGATAAATGGATTAGGCACTGACACTGATAATTCTGTGTCGGTGCTATGAACAAAAGCTAGGTCGTCTTCCTCAAACGAGGTTTCTTCTAGCAAAGAATCTGTGTGTTAACCACTCTATCTTTTTTCAGAGAGGCGTCATTATGCCAACTTACGTTATTTTTACTCGTGAGAGTACGACGGACCAGAGTTCTTTGGACAAGTACATGGAGAATGTGCGTCCTACCCTTGATGGCCATTCTGTAAAAGTGCTTTCTGCTTACGGAAGTCAACAAGCATTAGAAGGACAAGGGCCGGAAGGTGTCGTCCTTTTAGAGTTTCCATCAAAGTCGGATGCGTTAGCCTGGTATCACAGTCCAGATTACGCGGACGTTGTGAAGTATAGATTTCAGGGAGCTCGATACCGAGTTGTTATGGTTGATAGCAATTAATATCTCCATAACTCAAATTTAATTCAGGCAATAAGCAAATATTAAATCCTATTTAGAAATTAAAGGAAATTAAATATGAGTAATGTTCTTGTTCTTGGTGCCAGTGGACAGATAGCGCAATGGGTGGTGAAATTTTTGACTAACCAACCAGAAATTAATCAAACGTTGTTCTTACGAAACCCTAAAAAATTAGCCGAATTTGACCCGGCCCAAGCTCAGATCGTAGTGGGTAACGTGCTCGATCGTGAATTACTTAAATCGTCAATGTCAGGCCAAGATATTGTCTATGCCAACCTAATCGGTGATGACCTAGATAAACAAGCAGAAGCTGTTATCGATGCGATGCAAGAAACTGGCGTGAAACGACTTATATTTGTTCTGTCTCTGGGTATCTATGATGAAATCCCCGGTAAGTTTGGTGAGTGGAACGACAACATTATCGGTGAGCCGCTGAAGTATTATCGCCGCGCTGCTGATGCCATTGAAGCCTCTGGTTTAGATTACACCATTTTGCGACCTGCTTGGCTGATGGACGACGACGAAGTGGATTATGAAATCACAGAGAAGGGGCAGCCTTTTAAAGGCACTGTCGTCTCACGTAAGAGTGTCGGTGATTTGATTGCTAAAGTCATCGTCAATCCAGATCTGCACATTGGCGCGAACCTAGGTGTAAATAAACCGAATACTGACGCAGATAAGCCGTATTTCATGTAAATCAAAACATGCTTCTGAGTCACTCCTCATTACCCAGAATGGCAATATGAGTGACTTTCGAGAGGATTATTACATTAGCAACCGCAATAGCAGGCGAGACACTTGTACGCGGGAACTAATCATACGCAACAAATAGGAGCCATCATGAGCCGCATTTGGTTTGTAACGGGTACTTCCCGTGGTATGGGAACAGACATTGTTAAAGCCGCATTGGAACAAGGCGATAAAGTTGTGGCGACAGGCCGCAGTTTGAACCGATTGAGAGAAGTGTTTGCTGACGCCCCAGCAGATAGAATTCAGCTATTGGAATTAGACGTTACGAGCGAGTCTCAGGCACAACAAGCAGTAAGTGAAGCAGTCAAACGTTTTGGACGGATTGATGTGCTGGTTAACAACGCCGGTTACTGTTTACTGGGACGATTTGAAGAGGCAACTTCAGAACAAATAGAAGCGCAGTTTGGCACTAACGTATTTGGCATGGCCAATGTCTTGCGTGCTGTACTACCAGTCATGCGTTCTCAAGGCAGTGGGCGCATTTTTAATACGTCTTCAATTGCAGGGGTGAAAGCAGTGGCAAATGCAACCTTCTACTCGGCATCAAAATTTGCTGTTGAAGGGATGACGCTCGCTTTAGCGGATGAAGTTGCCCCATTTGGCATACAAGTTACGGCGATTGAACCTGGCTTTTTCCGTACAGAATTTCTCAATGATTCATCAGCGAGTTACGGTGAAAACCAAATTGAGGATTACTTACCTTACGGCCACGCACGAGAGTTGTTAAGCGCTGCGGACGGTCAGCAGCAAGGAGATCCAGCGAAATTAGCCAACGTAATCATGAGAGTCGCAAACTTAGAAAAGCAACCGAAACAGCTTTTGATTGGCAATGATGCCATTGATTTTGTGACGCCAACGTTGGTGTCTCGCTTGGCTGAAACGTCGCAATTCGCAAGCTTAACTCAATCCACAGATTTTTAAGAACAAGTCTGTTTGAAAGTAGTGACGTTATCCGAGACAGAATGACTCACTCACTGAAAAATATTTTTAATACCATTGCTGATGAATGTCTTAATGATTAACGATGTAATTAGAGGTTTTAGTTACTAATGATTGACCCAATATTTCAACCTTTTACTTTTGCTAACGGTATCACCTTAAAAAACCGTGTTGTGATGGCACCGATGACCACTTGGTCATCTAATGAAGATGAAACTATTTCTGATGAAGAACTGGCGTATTATCGATCGCGTGCTCATGGGGTCGGCTTGATGTTGACGGGGTGTACCCATGTACAACCAAGCGGTATTGGGTTTACTCATGAATTTGCCGCGTATGATGATCGCTTTATTCCAAGCTTGCGTAAACTCGCTCACGCTGCAAAAAGTGGTGGTGCAACAGCGGTATTGCAACTGTTCCACGCAGGTAATAAAGCAGTCCCAGAGTTGATCCCAAACGGTGAGCTCGTTAGTGCGAGTGCCGTTGCTGCACCGAAAGGGCCATTTAATGATGGGAAGCTGGCGAGTCGTGCATTAACGGAGCAAGAAATACTTGATGTAATTCGTGACTTTGGTGAAGCCACGCGCCGTGCTATTGAGGCAGGTTTTGATGGTATCGAGCTGCACGGTGCGCACGGCTTTTTGATCCAGAACTTCCTGTCACCATTATTCAACCAACGAACGGACAAATGGGGTGGTACACTCGAAAATCGAATGCGTTTTCCTCTGGAGGTGGTTCGTGAGGTTCGTCGTGTTATTTCGGAATATGCTGATCGTCCTTTCCTGCTCGGCTATCGTATCTCGCCAGAAGAACCTGGAGAAGGCGCGCTTCGCATTGACGATGCATTAGCCCTTGCAGATCAGTTAGCGAATGAAGGTCACATCGATTACCTCCACACGTCTTTATACAATATCCTTTCAGGGAGATCTCAAGAAGACACCACGGGTAAAACTACCGCAGAGCGTTTTGTCGAAGTGATTGCTGGACGAATCCCTTTGATGGCAGCGGGAGAAATTCGTACGCCAGATGAAGCTCGTGAGGTTGTGAAAATGGATTTGCCGATGGTAGTGGTTGGCCGTAGTCTGGTGATGAACCCTAACTGGGTTGAAATGGCTCAGACTGGACAGGAATCAGAAATCAAGATGCAGTTAGATTCATCCAGTAGTGCTAAAGCGTTACAGATCCCAACTAAATTATGGGAGGTAATTAACGCTACGCCAGGGTGGTTTCCTGTAAACGCATAGCTCACCGTTAGGTGTTGAATTGTTCACGCATGCATTTAATCCCATCATTAAACGATCCTAATTTAGGGTCGTTTTTGTATGTATTCAGTTGAAATTGTGTTCCCAAACACTTGAAAGAGTAAGTATATGAATTATGTCTGATTCGAAAGGAATTTAGGCTAGTTCAATAATCTGATGCCTTGGAAAATAGCCGAGGTAGCACCTATCCTTTAAATTCACCCAATTACGTGAACCCCTTAGAAACTTAGGGAAAAACTGTATCGATACCCTAAGAGACTAAAGTAATGCCGCATATTATTTAGGTACTCATCAATGCAAAAAAAAGAAGAATATGAAGTCGCGCCATTGGAGTTATTTTTTGATCTGATTTTTGTTTTCGCACTAATTCAATTATCACACCATCTCGCAGAGCATTTAACTTGGAGAGGTGCAGCTGAAACTGCAACGCTACTCATAGGTGTGCTTTCAGTCTGGTCATACACCAGTTGGGCAGCAACGATGATCCCAGTACATCGCGGAACCAGTACTATTATGTTGCTGGTTGTGACACTGCTGGGATTGATGATGAATGCTTCCATAGGGTCAGCGTTTGGTGATTCGGCCTGGAGCTTTGTGATACCAATGCTTGTCATTCAGGTTGGCCGAACAATTTGGACTATCAACAATTCACCCACAACAGAATACAAGCAACACTTTAAGGCGGTTTTGATTTGGTTAGTATTAGTGTCGCCACTATGGATTATAGGTGCTTTAACAGAACCAGAGACGCGACTGCTTTGGTGGGGGGCGGCTGTCCTTGTAGACCTAATTGGTTCCTATCTTGCTCACCCTATTCCAGGGCATCGTATCAATTTTGAACAACTTCCTTTTGATGCGGAGCATATGCTGGAAAGATACAATTTGTTTGTGATCATTGCTCTTGGTGAAACGATCTTGATGGCTGGAACATCTATCGCGGAGCATCCGACTGATTTCATGACTCTCTTTACAGGAAGCTCAGCGTTGATGATCACAATGTCTTTATGGGCGCTCGCCTTTGGGTCGATACAAAAACATACAGAAGAGTACGCCAAAGTCACAATAAATCCGGTTGGGATAAGCCACTATGCGATGAACGCCTTAATGGTTATGGTCGCGAGTCTCATTGTTTTAGCGGTAGGTAACGAAAAAACCATCCATCATCCAATCGAGCATGCTTCTTTATCAACAGGGCTTATGATTTCACTAGCGCCTGGAGTCTTTCTGATGATGCAAGGATTGTTTTTAAAAACCATGTTGAACATAAAGTCGCTCTTACACTGGGTTGGTGGGATTATTACAGGGTTATCTGGTTTTTTGATTCTGTGGTTGCCACCATATGCTGTCATTTTTATTGTTGGGTTGGTACTAACCTGTCTTGCACTTTTAGATTGGCACTACAGACACAAAGAAACAGTGTAACTATCAATGCAATAGCAAAATAAACAATGTTAAATCTTCATGATGGTAAGTTTTTTATCTTAATTTTCATCAAGTTAAGTCGGAGTAGTTTAGAGTTTGATGTGAGTGCTAATGATGTTTTGTCATTTTAGGCAATCATCGTCTCATTTTGTGCAAACAATCAATTGCGTTGCTTCCTATACTCATTCGTAAGTCAAGAGCACAGACAACCGCTGGATACCCAGCTTCTCTTGATAACAATGAACTCTAGTTAGGAGCAATGCACATGAACAAAGTCAACTTCCCAAACACCAATGGCCTGGATATTACGCTAGCCGGTTTGATTAACTTTCCTGCTGACTTCGACAAGAGTCAACGCTATCCAGCGGTTGTGGTTTCTCATCCGGGCGGCGGTGTTAAAGAACAGACCGCTGGTACCTACGCTAAAAAACTGGCTGAACACGGTTTTATAGCTATCGCCTACGATGCCTCTTATCAAGGTGAAAGTACTGGTGAGCCTCGTCAACTAGAAAACCCACACGTCCGAACTGAAGATGTAAGCGCTGTGATCGATTACCTAACCACACTGGATTACGTCGACAACGATCGTATTGGTGCGATGGGTATTTGTGCTGGTGCTGGTTACACAGCGAATGCAGCGATAAACGACCGCCGAATCAAAGCGGTGGGTACGGTGAGCATGGTGAACATTGGTCAGATGTTCCGCAATGGTTGGGATAACAATGTTAAGGATAGTGATGCGCTTCCTTATATCGAAGCCGGTTCAGGTGCCAGAACATCAGATGCAAGTGGTGCAGAAATCGCGACCATTCCAATGGCACCAATGAAAGAAGAAGACGCACCAAACGAAGAACTGCGTCAAGCGTGGGAATACTACCACACTGACCGCGCGGCTTATTGCACCGCACCAGGCTTTGCAACAGCACGCAGCTTGACCCAAATCATTACCTACGATGCGTTCTTCAAAGCGGAGGCATTTTTAACGCAGCCACTTTTAACTGTTGTGGGCAGCGATGCGGGTAGTAAATGGATGAGTGATGACCTGATGGCGCGAGCAGCAAGTGCTGACAAACAAATGCATGTCGTTAACGGGGCAAATCACATGGATCTTTATGATGGTGAATCTCCAATTGCGGAAGCTATCGGTGTGTTAGCGCCTTTCTTCCAACGCACACTGTAAACAAATCTAAGTTAATTCTCGATATTAGGCTCAACTAGCTTGAGCCTATGTTTAGATTAAATGGAAATTGATGATTATGAATACTAAAAAAATCACCTTTAAAAATGCCGATATGGCGTGGGATATGTCAGCGTTAATTCTGTTACCTGAAGGGTTCGATGAATCAAAACGTTACCCAACGATGATCAGTGTCCATCCTTTTGGTAGCTGTAAAGAGCAAACATCCAGTGCGGTATATGGCAAAGCGTTGGCTGAATTAGGTTACGTAGTGATCGCTTTTGATGCGAGTTTCCAGGGGGAATCTGGTGGACTTCCTCGCTATGTTGAAGACCCAAGCCAACGTGTTGAAGATATCAGTCGTGTTATCGATTATGCAGTAACCTTACCTTATGTCGACGATGAGCGCATTGGTGGCCTTGGTATCTGTGGTGGAGGCGGCTACATCTTAAGCTCAGCGCTGACTGAAAAACGCTTGAAAGCGGTTGTTGGTATAACACCGGTGAACGTAGGGCGCTTGTTCCGCGAAGGATTCAGCTTGTATAACCCAATTGGTGCGCTTGAAGCGATGGCCGCTCAGCGTACGGCCGAAGCTCGCGGCGCAGAGTTGCAAGTCAATGAACTTCTTCCACCAAGTCCTGAGTTTGCGAAAGAGAACGGACTAACAGAACGTGACGTATTCGAAGCGACGGATTATTACAAAACGCCACGTGGACAATCTGAGGGTGGGGCAACACGTATGTTGTTCTCTCACGCACAAAAAACTTTGAGTTGGGATGCGTTTGCCTTTGCGGAAGCGTTGATGACTCAACCAATGATGGCTGTTGTTGGTCAAAAAGTCGGTGCATTCGGTGCATTTCGAGATGGACAGGAAATCTTTGGTCGAGCGGTTGCATCGAAAGATCGCCAACTAGTGGATTTGAAAAACTGGTCACACTACGAGCTGTACGACCATCCAGAAGCGGTCGGAATGGCAATGGATAAGGTTGCTCCTTTCCTTGCTACACATCTCAAGTAAATTGAAATTAAGAAGCGTTTTTCCACAACAGGTGAGCGCTTCTGTTTCTGTTTTAATCATTCTCTTTCAGAAAGTTATCTCTGTTTAAGTATATAGGTGAGTGACTATGATCCGATGGATAGGCATTGTACTGTTAATAGCTGTAGTAGTGGTATTTTTGGTTGCGTTCGTGGTCACTCGTGTCGAAAATGCACAACATTCTGCAAACCAGCAACTACAAGAGCGCCAGGCAACAGCTAGCGATAAACAGGCTACAACAGCGGTTGTGGTGTTTTCCCGGTCTGGCAACACTGGAATCCTTGCCAACCATATTGCAAATAAAACTAACGCTAATATTTATGAAATCACTGCGAACAACTATGAACTTGGCGTCCCTGGATTGATCAGTGCATTAAAGGACGCGCGGAGCAACGTGGCAGATATTATGCCTACGCGTATCGACCTTTCATCGTATGATACTGTTTATTTAGGCTCACCTATTTGGTTATACAGTCCGGCACCACCTATTTGGCAATTTGCAAAAGATAACGATTTCACGAATAAACACGTCGTGTTGTTTAATACTTTCAACAGCAAATTCGAGCAGCATTTCATTGATGAATTTGAGGCGTTAGTTCGGTCTAACGGTGCAGTGAGTTTCTCTCATCAATATGTTAAGCGTGGAAGGATGGGTAGCCAGATTTCTACTGAGCAAATGCTTAAGATTTTTGATCAGAAACAGTGATGGTATAGGGAAAGGTTATGCTAACGACTCGCGGGAATGACAATATCCAAAGCTTGGCTGACAAAGCGTTCGCTTACGGAAAAATCGAAGGCGATCACAACACTAGTATCCAAGGTTTAACAGTGCATATCAGAAACAATCCAACGACACCTTTGCACTGCATTTACACTTTGAGCTTGTCCATGATCTTACAAGGGGCGAAACAATTAGCGATTGAAAAAGAAGTATTACCATGTGTTGCGGGACAATCAATGTTAACAACGTTTGATTTGCCTGTCGTTTCACATGTAACTGAAGCAACCAGATATAATCCATTTGTTGCTGTTGTACTAAAACTCGATTATGAATTGATCATGCATACCTGTGTTGAACTTGATCTTGATAAACCTGCACGTGATGTGAAGTATAAATCAATATCAATCCATGATATTGACGCGGGACTTAGCAATGCAATGACTCGTCTTATAGATTTGCAGAAAGAACCCATTTATCTTGATAGCTTAACTCCCCTGATTAAGAAGGAAATACTAACACGTCTTTTGTTAGGGCCTCATGGTACACACCTGCGACACTTAGCTTCAGCGGGTACGCCTAGTTCGCAAATACTAAATGTTGTCACTTGGATGAAGACAAATTTAACGAATAGTATGGAAATTAACGAGCTAGCTCAACGAGCACATATGAGTGCTTCTTCGTTTCGACAACACTTTAAAGCTTTAACAGGAACAAGCCCTCTTCAATATTTGAAAAACTTACGCTTGCAAGAAGCTAGAGACCAAATGTTATTAAACGGTTTAGATGCAAGCCAAGCTAGTGGTTTTGTAGGATATGAGAGTGCTTCGCAGTTCAGTCGCGAATACAGTCGATTGTTTGGGCTGCCTCCTCAGAAAGATATTCAACGTTTACGTCAAGTGTAATACTAGGATTTGGTGCTACTTTGTTATAGTTGTGACTGTGGGTTGGTGGCTAAGCTTACTATGGCAGGGACATAGAGATGCGCTGAGCTGTATCTTTCAGGACTGGAACAAACTCACTGATCATCCTATCTACGGTGGTCTTACTGGAGTGACAGCTTACATTCAGGGTTAATCGAAGCTTTCCGTTGCGGTTGAATACGGGAACTGCCACGGAACGTAGTCCCAGCTCTAGTTCCTGGTCATTGATGGCATACCCTTGTACGCGTACCTTGGCAATCTCTGCCTTTAGTTCACTAGGCGATGTCAGCGTGTTTGGTGTCAACTGGATAAGATTGGATTGCGTTAACAGATGATCTAACTCTTCTTCTGGAAGTCCAGAAAGCAGTACTCGTCCCATCGACGTTGCATACGCCGGAAGTCTGGCACCGATCTGTAAGTTAAAAGCCATCAGAGGACGGACGGGGATTCGGGCGATATAAACGATATTTTCTCCTTCAAGTACAGCTGCCGAGCTAGACTCACCAAGCTGTTGAGTGACCAATTCTAATTGGGTTGAGACTGTGCCTCCGACATCCAATGTCGACAGGTAGGAATACCCAAGTTCAAGCACCTTCGCTGTCAGGGAGAATCGATTGCCGTCGGTTTCAACGTAGCCGAGTTTTAGCATGGTCAGTAAGAAGCGTCTTGCTGATGCTCTGGACAGATCGTTTTTTTTGGCGACCTCTGTGAGGGTCATACTCATCGAATTAGGCTCGAATGAACGGATTACATTGAGTCCTTTAGCAAACGTAGTCAGAAAATCTTTATCAGAAGTACTATGTTCCATCGTAATAGATCCAAAACCGAATAATTGTGCGATTATCGCACTATAGAAAAAGACAATCAATGTCTGTAAAGAAGGAAGAATGGTTGTCGTATCAATGAAAAAATCAGGCCTCGCCATGATCGTGGCGTGCCTGAATATTTCAAATCAACACATGTTCGATAGGAGTATTTTGCTAAACAATGCAGGATTTTCTACCGATGGGACGTGACCGATCTCATCGAGAATAATAGGTGCATTTGCTTCACTCAGGTCTGCCAGTTGCTGAAGTACCTGAGGAGGAGTCGCGACATCATCAGCGCCTCCAACCAAGACTAAATGAACAGCTTTGTTCAACGATTTCTGACGAAAATCGGTTTTTCCAAGCATTTCACATAGCAGCGCATAACTGCGGTTCTCGCACTCAGTGAGTTGATGTTTCCAGACCTCAATCAGATCTGGTTGTTGTTGACAAGCCAGTTGGCCAAACCAGCGCGGTACTATTTGTTCCGCCATCAAGCCTAGCCCTTTGTCGCGTACATCTATGGAGCGGGCCTGCCAGTTTTCCGGTGTACCAATCACCGCGCCTGTGTTGGTTAGCACGGCAGAAATTACTCTCTCACTATGGTTGATCAGCAGTTGCTGTCCAATAACTCCACCAATGGATGTACCCACAAAATGAAAACGCTCTTCTCCGACTTGGTCGGCGAGCGCGAGCACTTCTCCTGCCAAGTCATCAGGCAAGATTTCTGTAGCATCTTCTGCCAACGCCTCACTTTTCCCATGACCGGGAAGATCCCAGGTCACAACTTTAAAGTTCTGGATGAGGTAGGGAAGAACTCCGTCCCAGACACTTTGATTCATGCCAAGAGGGTGCGCCAATATCAGCAGCGGATTCCCTTCTTCTCCATGGCTATGGTAGCAGATAGTGCGACCTTGATAGCTCATAAAACCCATGCGATCTCCTTGTTTAAGCTCTTTCGATAAGTGTCGCGATACCTTGTCCAACTCCAACGCACATCGTACATAGGGCATAACGTCCACCTGTTCGTTGTAATTGGAGTGCGGCTGTCATCAGTAAACGGGCACCTGACATACCTAAAGGATGTCCTAATGCAATAGCGCCACCATTCGGGTTAACCCTAGGATCATCGTCTTCGATTCCTAATTCCCTTAACACCGCGAGCCCTTGCGCTGCAAACGCTTCATTAAGCTCGATAACATCGATATCTTGAATGCTTATTCTGTGTTTCTCCAGCAGTTTTTTCACCGCTGGCACAGGGCCAATACCCATTACTCGAGGCTCCACGCCTGCTGTTGCCATACCCAATATTTTGGCTACTGGCGTTAGGCTATGTTGACTGACCGCATCCTCACTGGCAACGAGCATGGCCGCTGCACCGTCATTTACACCCGAGGCATTGCCTGCTGTTACACTGCCACCGTTGCGGAATGGGGTCGGCAGCGAGGCGAGCTTTTCCAACGTGCTTGGTCGTGGGTGTTCATCGGTATCGAATATTAACGGTTCTTGGCGTTTGCGCTGAATTTCAATCGGGACGATTTCTTGTGCAAAAATTTGGTCCGTAATAGCTTGTTGCGCTTTTTTCTGTGATCGAAAAGCAAAAAGATCCTGATCTTCACGTGAAACATGATAGGTTTCAGCAACATTTTCCGCTGTCTCTGGCATGGAGTCGACACCGTATAATTGTTTCATTAATGGGTTAACGAAGCGCCAGCCAATCGTTGTGTCTTCAATTTGTTGGGTTCGGGTGAATGCGCTGTCGGCTTTACCCATCACATAAGGCGCACGTGACATCGATTCCACACCACCAGCCAGTACCAAATCCATTTCTCCCGCTTTGATAGCCCGGAAAGCCGTTCCGACCGCATCCATCCCTGAGCCACATAAGCGATTAATCGTGGTACCTGGAACGGATGTCGGTAAGCCTGCAAGCAGAGCTGACATACGTGCCACATTTCGGTTGTCTTCGCCTGCTTGGTTAGCCGAACCCATGATGACTTCGTCAATTGCTGCAGGATCCATATTGGGTACTTGTTCTAAGACTGCTTTAAAAATTTGGGCTGCAAGATCATCTGGGCGAACACTTGCAAGGGTACCACCGAAGCGACCGATAGCTGAACGTCGAGGGTTACAAAGGTAAACATTAGTCATAGCGGTACTCACTCTTGGTTGGCATGTTGGCGCTGAGTTCTTTCTTTTAGCTCACGTAATACTTTTAGTTCTAAGCTATTTGGCGCTGGTGTTGTTTCCAGGTTATCGGAAAACTGAATTTCCCAGCCAGTCGCTTCTATGACATCTTCTTGAGTCACTCCAGGGTGCAGCGACACTACTATCAATTCCTTGGTTGCAGGGTCAGGGCGAAGGATACATAAGTCTGTGATGACAACCGTCGGGCCTTTGCCGAGATTAGGGACGTTGTCTCTTGCCTTTCCATCGCGACCGAAGCCTACAGTGGTGATGAAATCAACATCTTTTACAAAGGTACGTTTTGAATGCTTCACTGTGATAAAGACTTCTTTTGCATTGGTGGCAATTTCTGGGGCACCACCACCGCCTGGTAAACGCACTTTTGGTTCGCGGTAATCACCAACCAGAGTCGTATTCAGGTTTGCAAAACGATCGATTTGTGCCGTACCTAAAAATCCTACGCTGACATGACCACCTTGTAACCAATAACGAAACATTTCAGGAACAGATACGGTGCTCAATGCCGAGTGACACAATTCGCCGTCACCTATCGACAATGGCAAAACGTTTGGCTTGGTCTGCAACGTACCCGATTCATAAATA
The DNA here is from genome assembly GCF_035621455.1 of Vibrio natriegens NBRC 15636 = ATCC 14048 = DSM 759. Classification (NCBI taxonomy): domain Bacteria; kingdom Pseudomonadati; phylum Pseudomonadota; class Gammaproteobacteria; order Vibrionales; family Vibrionaceae; genus Vibrio; species Vibrio natriegens. Next base: position 451,565 of record NZ_CP141823.1, on the reverse strand, counting down.
AGGGTAATATTCGGCGCATGAGTCAGTCGGGCTAGATTCGCAGCTTCACTTGGCAGGCCGATGCCGACAAAACAAGTCATGTTATCCGTTAGTGCACGAGCTGCGGTGATGCTCATCATCTCTGAAGACGTGTATTCAAAACTCATTATGCTTCTCCCTGTTCGAAAATGTTTTCCTGTACCCAAGCTTGGAAGCTTGCTCGATCGCGTGATATGCCATCCCATTGTTTGTAGAAGCTGTTGTCGCGTTCATAGTAGCCCAAGGCATAGGAAGGCTTCGCACCTAAAGGAACGTGTGAAATAGCCGTGATTGCCCAAGAGGGAAGAACGCACGCGTTCACTGAAGCCTCAAGATCATCAACAATTTCTTCGACCGTGACGATGCTACGTTTAGCAGCCAGGGCCGCTTCTTTTTGCACACCGAGTATGCCTTCGATCAGTACATTGCCTTTTTTATCGGCTTTTTGAGCGTGAATGACCGTCACGTCAGGTCTAATCGAAGGCACGGCAGCCAACTGTTCGTTGCTAAAAGGGCAGGTAATGAATTTGATCTGTTCATTAACTTTTGGCAGATCACTGCCGACATATCCACGTAGAACTGCGAGGGGCAATCCAGCTGCACCAGCTTCATAAGCGCATGCCATTGCCGCATGGCTATGCTCAAAGAGTTCCAATTGATGTGGCCAGCCTTTTTCTACAGCGTCTCGTAGTCGGTGCAAAGATCCTACTCCAGGGTTTCCTCCCCAAGAAAAGATCAACTTTTTCACACATCCTGCGCCAATTAACTGGTCATAGACCAAATCAGGCGTCATACGAATTAACGTTAAATCCCTTTTTTCCTGACGGATGATTTCATGCCCAGCTGCGAACGGGATGAGGTGGGTAAAACCTTCCATCGCGACAGTGTCGCCGTGGAAAATATGCTTGCTTATCGCTTCTTTGAGAGAAAGGAACTCAGCCATAACAATGTCTCCTTACTGATTATGTGCTTCACGTTGTTGTGCGATATACGCACTAATATTCACTATTCGTACGCAATGTTTGCTCAAAATATCAGCCGTCGTCAAGCGAAAAGAATAAAAAGTTCGAATATAGTTTATATTGTGCGTATATCGAACTTTTGGTGAGTGAATTCACCCAGAAAACTAGGGGTATAGAGTGGTTTAAAAACAGAAGTATTTGTGAGGTGAAGTGTGTAGAAAGTGGCATTTAAGCCACATAAACGTTTGATGAATCGGGCAAAAGGTACCTAACCCATTTAAGGGTTAGGAGTATCGGCCCGTTCTGCGGTTTTCAACTAGCTCTTCCAAGATTGTGTTCACTAGTCGCATTACCGCGTTGATGTTTTCTCCTCGTCGGCGAGAGGCGATGACTTGTGTTTTGATACTGGTATCTTGGAGCCGGACGTACTCAATACCTTCTCGGTTTAGTTTACGTACCTGTTCCGGAACCAATGTAAAACCCATCTCAGAAGCAACCAAGGAAAGTGCGGTTTGTAAGTCATTGACTTGTTGGCTGACATTGCTTCTTAAACCACGGTTATAAAATAGTCCCTGAGTAAAATGAGCAAATTGTGCGCCGGGACCAGTGGGGAACGTGATCATTGGAATTTCGGCCAATTCTTGTAAGGAAGGGTTACTTTTCCCTAACTCATGACCACTAGGAATTGCAGCTATTAACGGTTCCTCAAACAGCAGTTCCTGTTCTATTTCAGGGTCATCGATATGGACTCGGCCGAAGCCGATATCAATTTTTCCTGTTTTCAACGCTTCAATTTGGTCACGAGTTGTTAATTCATGTAACACGATTTCTAAATTTTTGTTTTTCCTTAGTCGTCTTACCATCAGTGGTAGCTGGCCGTAAAAAACCGAAGGAACAAAGCCGATAGAAAATAATGTTTTGCGTTTTTTCGTTATCTGCTGCGTTCCTTCAATCGTCACCATCACTTTGTCGAGAATTTGTTTTGCATGAACTAAAAAGTACGCGCCGCCGTCCGTCAACTCCAGCCCCCGGGGCTTACGAATAAACAACTGAACACCAACTATTTCCTCAAGTTGCTTTATCTGCCTAGTTAGCGGCGGCTGGGCAATACATAGCTTTTCTGCGGCTCTGGTGAGATTACCTTCCTCAGCGACAGCGACAAAGTATCGCAGGTGTCTTAACTCCATCATACCTCCTGGGTATTGCTCACTACTTATTTGATATTTGTATCAGCCCACTATTACACATAACCTTCATCAAACAAACGATTCACATCTCATTTACATATTGTTTAACAAAGTTACTTGGAGCCTATATGTCAGCAACCATTCATTCTATTGAGGCGAGTCTGATTGATATCCCAACAATACGTCCGCACAAGCTTTCAGTTACAACCATGGGCGTACAAACGATGGTGATTGTGCGGATTAAAGATTCTGACGGATTCGAGGGGATCGGCGAAGCGACTACCATTGGCGGCTTAGCTTATGGCCCTGAAAGCCCTGAGAGTGTCAAACTGACCATTGATACTTACTTTGCACCTCACCTCATTGGGCAGCCGTCTCACAACATCAATACCTTAAAGGTAAGGCTCAATTCTGCCATCCGGGGTAACAACCTTGCGAAGTCGGCGATAGAAACCGCTTTGTTGGATTTACAAGGGAAGCGCTTAAACCTCTCGGTATCTGAATTACTTGGCGGGGCAGTCCATCAACATCTCCCAGTTCTGTGGACGTTAGCCAGTGGTAATACCAACCAAGATATCGATGAAGCACTGAGTTTAATAGACGCTCAGCGCCATTGTGATTTCAAACTCAAAATTGGTTCTGGAGCATTAAAAGATGACGTTAACCACGTCATTGCTATTAAACAGGCCGTGGGCGATTCGGCGAGTATTCGTGTCGATGTCAATCAGGCTTGGGATGAATCCAGCGCAGCTATTGCTATGGCGAAATTCACTGAAGCGGGGGTTGATTTGGTCGAACAGCCAACACCAATGAAAGACTTTGATGCTTTGATTCGCTTGTCTCAGAAATTTTCCCTACCGATTCTAGCCGATGAATCAGTCGCAGACGCTAAGGATATGTATCACCTAGCGAAAGGCGGATTCGCAGGTGCAGTTGCTTTAAAAATCGCGAAAGCCGGTGGCCCAATCCAAGCCCTACAACAAGCACATGTTGCTCAAGCTGCAGGCATCGGATTATACGGTGGCACACTTCTAGAAGGCACGATTGGCACAGCTGCTTCTTTGCACGCTTGGTCAACACTAGAAACCTTGCATTGGGGAACGGAGATGTTTGGCCCGTTACTGATGAAGGATGACATCGTGACGAATCCACTCAACTTCCATCATAACGGCGTCGATTTACCTACAGGCCCGGGCCTCGGTATCGAGATTGACGAAGATAAATTTGCCTATTACCGCCGAAGCTAATTTTACGGAGAACCCCTCATGTTATTCAAAGTAGAAATGATCGTGAAAATTCCACACTCACTGCCGGAAGATACGGTCGCTGAAATCAAAGCAAAAGAGAAGGCTTACGCACAACAACTTCAGCAATCTGGCAAGTGGCGACACTTGTGGCGCGTGGCAGGCAGCTACGCCAACGTCAGCATTTTTGACGTAAAAGATAACGCTGAACTGCAGGACCTAATAAGCCAGTTACCACTGTTCCCCTACATGGATATCAGTGTTTCCCCATTATGCCGTCACCCTTCGTCCATTCACGAAGATGACCGATAAGTTAATCAAGCAATGTTAACTCACTGAAGAAAAAAGAAAATAAAGCAAGGAGAAGCAATCATGAACGTTAAGACTATGCACACACCAGAAGTCCAGGAGCTACTAGAAAAAGTGGCGGGTTTCAATAACTCTGACGGTAATGAAAGGGTTAAAACCATCCTGCATCGCCTAATGCACGATGTTTACCAGATTATAGAAGATCTGGATATTACACCGGATGAATTATGGTCAGCGGTGTATTACATCAACCAACTTGGTGCGAATGGCGAGGCAGCTTTGTTAGCTCCGGGTCTTGGTATCGACAAGTACTTAGATATTCGTTTGGACGAGGCAGATAAGCAAGCTGGTCTCTACGGCGGAACACCAAGAACGATTGAAGGCCCGCTATATGTAGCAGGTGCGCCGAAGAGTGAAGGTTTTGCTCGCATGGATGATGGCACCGACACAGATTCAGAAGTGATGCTACTGACCGGACAGGTTACGGATCAAGAAGGCAACCCGATTCGCAATGCAGTAGTCGATATTTGGCATGCAAATAGTATGGGAGCGTACTCTTACTTTGATCAATCCCAAAGTGACTACAATCTGCGCCGCCGAATCGAGACGGATGAAAATGGCCGCTACACCGCTCGCTCAATTATTCCGGCAGGTTACGGTTGCCCTCCTGAAGGCTCAACTCAGCAACTGCTTAACCAGTTAGGACGTCATGGTAACCGACCTGCACATATTCATTTCTTTATTTCTAAGCCGGGTTACAAGCACCTAACGACTCAGATAAACCTTGCTGGCGATGAATACACATACGATGATTTCGCTTTTGCAACCCTGGAAGAGTTGGTTGTTGAAGCGCAACGCATCGAAGATCCAGCTAAGGCTGACGCACTAGGCTTGGAAGGTCCATTCACTCAGGTTGAATTTGATATCCAGCTGGTCAGTACAGAAAAGTCAGAGCTTCAAGTTCGCCACTCCCGCCTTCGCGCTCTTGAGGGTCAACAGGCTTAACAAATTTCCCCTACTTATTGCCCTGTGCTAACCACCTTGATGTGGAGGTGGTTACAGCACCCCTGTACCCGAAACCCAGGATGCAAAAGGAATAAATATAATGAATAGCAAACTTAAGCAACTAGCAGACAACGTACGAAACGCCGTTGTTGCCGACCCAGACACCGGACGTTACCAGTGTGACCGTGGCATTTTTACCGACCGCGAACTGTTTGATCTGGAGATGAAGTACATCTTTGAAGGCAACTGGGTTTATCTTGCTCACGAAAGCCAAATTCCAAATCCAGGTGACTACTACTCTGTCACTGTCGGCAGACAGCCTGTTATCATCACTCGCACCAAAGACGGTGAATTAAAAGCCATCCTAAACACCTGTTCCCACCGTGGTGCCACTCTGTGCCGTAAGAAGCGCGGTAACAAGGCTTCTTTTACTTGTCCGTTTCACGGCTGGACGTTCCGCAATGACGGAAAACTTCTCAAGGCCAAAGACCAGAAAAAGGGTGGTTATCCGGAGCAGTTCAATACTGACGGTTCCCACGATTTGAAGCAGATGGCGAAGTTCGGCAACTATCGCGGATTTCTATTCGGTAGTTTGAGCGCCGATGTACTCCCGTTAGAAGAGCACCTGGGTGAAACGACCAAAATCATCGATAACATTGTTGATCAGGCAGAAGATGGGTTGGAAATACTGCGCGGCAGTTCAACTTACACCTACGAAGGCAACTGGAAGTTAACGGCAGAGAATGGCGCTGATGGCTACCACGTGAGTTCAGTGCACTGGAACTACTTATCGACCATGGGTCAGAGAAACTATGAAAAAGGCGGCACTGAGGCAGTAGATGCGAAAAGCTGGTCAGCTGAAGGCGGTTTCTACTCATTTGAAAACGGCCACATGATGCTCTGGACCCGCTTATTAAATCCTGAGGTCCGTCCGGTGTTCAGCCAACTAGAGAGATTGGAAAAGACCTTTGGTGAGGCAAGAGCCGACTCTATCGTCCGCACAACCAAAAACCTCTGTCTATATCCGAATGTTTACCTGATGGATCAGTTCTCGACCCAAATCCGGGTGAGTCGTCCTATTGATGTGAACAAAACTGAAGTCACTATTTATGCCTTCGCACCAAAGAATGAACCAGCAGAATTACGTGCCAAGCGTATCCGCCAGTACGAAGATTTCTTCAATGTATCTGGCATGGGGACCCCTGATGATCTGGAAGAATTCCGCGCATGCCAGGACGGATATGAGGCAAGAGGAGCACGTTGGAATGACATGAGCCGTGGTGCCTCTCATTGGATGAATGGGCCTGATGACCATGCTAACCAGTTAGATATGAAGCCTTTAATGAGCGGGACTAAACCAGAAGACGAAGGTTTGTATGTTAATCATCACCGCCACTGGCAGGACGAAATGCTAAGGGCTATTGAAGCTGAATCTGACCAAATTATTCCGGTACTTAACAAGGAGGCTGACGCATGAGCTTGAATTTCCAAGATATAGAGCAGTTTATCAACCGTGAAGCCCGCTACCTCGATGATAAAGAGTGGGATAACTGGCTAGAGTGTTATCACAAAGATGTGACTTACTGGATGCCAGCATGGGATGACGACGATCAGTTGACTGAGGATCCTCAGACCGAAATATCACTGATTTATTACCCGAACCGAGATGGTTTAGAAGACCGAGTTTACCGATTGAAAACGGAACGTTCTGGTGCAAGCTCATTGCCAGAACCTCGCACTAAACACTTCATCAGCGGGTTGGAGATCTTGTCACATGAAGGGAATGAGTTGCAGCTGCGTTTCAACTGGCTGACTAAGTCTTATCGCTATAAGAAGACACAGGAATACTACGGTACTTCTTTTTACACCTTAGATATCAGCACCGATACCCCTCTGATCACATTCAAAAAAATCGTGCTGACTAACGACTGCATCAATCAGGCAGTTGATGTTTACCACTTGTAATGGATTGCGGGAGTATCAATATGACTTATAACATTGCACTCAATTTCGAAGATGGCGTCACCCGTGTCATTAACTGTAACGACGGCGAGACGGTTCTCGATGCGGCATACCGCGCACAATTGAACTTACCTATGGACTGTTCAGACGGAGTTTGCGGTACGTGTAAGGGCACTTGCCGTCAAGGACAATACGATTTAGGCGAAGAGTATATCGACGAAGCGCTAACGGATGAAGAAGCTGAAAAAGGGCTTATCCTAACCTGTCAAATGGTGCCGTCCAGCGATTGTGTCGTTGAAATCCCAGCGGTTTCTTCAATGTGTAGCAAGGCTGCAAACAGCACAGTTGCGGGAACCGTCGATGTGGTCAATCTCATTTCGCCGACTGCCATCGAGCTAAAAATATCCGCTCAAAGTGATATCGGCTTCCTTCCTGGGCAATACGTGAATATACAGGTCCCGGGCAGTAATGAAACCAGAGCCTATTCATTCAGCTCACTACCTGGAAGTCGAGAATTGAGTTTCTTAATCCGAAATGTCCCAGGCGGTCTGATGAGCTCTTGGTTGGTCGGCAAAGCCAAGTCCAACGATACAGTCACGTTAACTGGTCCAATGGGCGTGTTCTATTTACGTCCGGTTGAGCGTCCCGTTGTTATGCTCGCTGGTGGTACGGGATTAGCTCCATTCCTTTCTATGCTGGAATATCTAAAGGAGAAAGGGTGCGACCAACCGGTACATTTGATCTACGGCGTAACAAACGACGATGATCTGGTGTGCTTATCCGCTTTGGAATCCTTTGCCGCCAGTATCCCTAACTTCAGTTTTAAAACGGTTGTCGCGAGTGAAGAAAGCGATCACCCGCGCAAAGGATACGTGACCAATCATATGGAAGACGCGCCTTTCAATGATGGTGATGTTGACGTCTACCTTTGCGGGCCACCACCAATGGTGAATGCGGTATTAGGACACTTCGAATCTCAGGGAATCAAACCGAATTCTTTCCATTACGAGAAATTCACTGCGAGCGTCACTCCCGCTTCTGAGGAGGCTGCATGAGTGCCCGTTTTATTAATAAGGTCATGATTGTCACCGGGGCTGCGCAAGGTATTGGTAAACGAGTAGCCGAACTGGCCGCGAGCGAAGGTGCAACGCTGGTTCTGGTCGATATCGCCGACTATGTGCATGGCGTGGCTTCTCAACTGCAAGAGCAAGGAACGGAAGTACTGGCGCTTCAAGCTGACTTGGAAACATGGCAAGGAGCACAATCCGTTATGGAGAAAGCGTACGCACAATATGGTCGTATCGATATTCTCATCAACAATGTGGGCGGAACCATTTGGGCTCAGCCATTCGAATATTACCAACCAGAGCAAATAGAGAAGGAAGTGCAACGGTCACTGTTTCCTACGCTTTGGTGTTGCCGGGCTGTGATTCCTTACATGTTGGAGCAAAAGGGTGGGGCTATCGTCAATGTCTCATCCGTCGCTACCCGAGGATTGATGCGTGTTCCCTATGGCGCTTCTAAGGGAGGCGTCAATGCTCTGACAGTGAATATGGCATTCGAATACGCCGAGCGCGGGATCCGAATAAACGCCACAGCACCCGGAGGCACAGAAGCGCCAGCAAGGTTAACTCCACGCAACCGTGAACCCCAGCAGGAAAGGGAAAAAGGGTGGTATCAAACCCTTATCGACCAGACGAATGACACCAGCTTTATGCATCGTTATGGAACGCTCGATGAGCAGGCTGAACCAATCCTGTTTTTGGCATCTGATGCAGCTGGTTACATCACTGGAACAGTGCTTCCTGTGGCAGGAGGAGATTTAGGTTAGTAAATAAAAGGAACAGGTTTTAATAACGTAAAAACACAAAATAAAGAACATGCAAGGAGAGCACAATGAACAACGAATTACAGCATCTTACCAACTCAAAAGGGGTAGCTGCGTATGAGTAACATTAATGTCAATGAAGCTGTCGACAACGCGAAATTTAACCAATTTCATTGGAAAGTACTCTTTTGGTGTACTTTGATTATCATTTTTGATGGTTATGATCTTGTTATCTATGGCGTTGTTTTGCCTAAATTAATGAGCCAGTGGAACCTCGACCCTTATGTTGCAGGCATGCTGGGAAGCGCCGCATTGTTTGGTATGATGTTCGGCGCAATGGGTTTCGGCATGTTATCGGACAAGCTTGGCAGGAAAAAGACCATACTGATGTGTGTGGTACTGTTTAGTGCCGTTAGCGCGATTAATGGCTTAGCTAGCACACCATGGCAGTTCGGTATTCTGCGTTTTATTGCTGGGTTGGGTATAGGTGGCGTGATGCCTAACGTCGTTTCACTCATGACAGAATACTCACCGAAAAAAAGCCGAAGTACATTAGTGGCGTTGATGTTTTCTGGTTATGCTGTCGGCGGGATGATGTCAGCAGGGTTGGGGATTTGGATTGTACCTCGCTTCGGCTGGGAAATAATGTTCTTCCTTGCAGCGGTCCCTCTAGCACTGCTTCCTCTGATGATTAAATATTTACCGGAATCGCTGACATTCCTAATTACGCAGAATCGTGAGCAAGAAGCCCGAGAGCTACTCGCTAAGGTAGAGCCTAGCTGCGATATTAATCAGGACTCAGTACTCGTTGTCTCATCAGCTGAAAAGGCACAAGCACCGGTATTAGAACTATTTCGTGACGGACGAATGTTTAGCACCCTGATGTTTTGGACGGCATTTTTCTGTTGTTTACTGATGGTTTACGCACTAGGTTCTTGGCTGCCAAAACTTATGTCCGTGGCTGGCTATGGATTAAGTTCAAGCCTGATGTTCTTAATGATCCTCAATGTTGGTGCGATTATCGGGGCTGTCGGTGGTGGATGGCTTGCGGATAGGTTCTCTTTACGTTCTGTACTGGTATGTTTCTTTATTCTTGGCTCTATTTCGCTGGTCATGCTTGGCTACAATAACCCAACTTGGGTGCTTTATACTCTCGTAGGTATCGCTGGAGCCGCGACCATCGGTTCGCAGATTTTGTTGTATGCGTATGTCGCTCAATACTACCCAACAAACATCCGCTCTACAGGCTTAGGTTGGGCATCTGGAGTTGGTCGTAATGGTGCTATTTTTGGTCCTATGGTGGGCGGCACACTTTTAGCTATGGCTCTTCCTCACCAAGTGAACTTCCTGGTCCTTGCTGTTCCTGGGATCATCGCTACTATTTCTATGATTTTAGTCGATCGTAACTTTAGTAGTAAGCCACTTTCCGTAGAGGCTTAATTAGAAATACATTAACCCGGCACGCATGTGCCGGGATTTTTAGTTGGATAATGGTGATTATCCACTTGGAATTCAGTTCAGTGGAGCTACCTGAATCAGATACTGACGTGATAGTACGGAGCGGCGATATACATTTAGGGACTCAGGTTATAAATTGGACTTCCAATTTAATATGTCCTTTAGAATAAATGACATTCAAATTTTCAGTGCCTACTGGCTAATATGACGCCGGAACAAGTTGGCAAGTTTCTGTGCCCCCGGACTCAGGGGTGTCCCCTTGAGCTTGAGCAAGCCCAAAGCATGTGACGGAAAGGTAGGCAATCCGTCAAAACCCGCTAAACCACAACCGGAGAGGGGGTCGGTAAAGAAGATACGGGGACCAAAACCCACCAGATCTGTGCGGCGGATAAGTTCAGTCATCAGGAAAGGAGAGTCACAGTGGACAATACGCTGTGATAAAGGCACACCTGCAGATTCAAGCCAGCTCACTAACTGCTGGGCCGAGCTGCCTGTTGCGAGGCTGAGTACCCACCGGGCAGATAACATCTGCGACCAGTCAGAGGCTCCTAGTAGAGGGTGCCCCTCCCGCGCCACAGGTTCAGATAAAATTTGGGTCAAGGGTTCGAAGACGATCTCGTATGGTAACTGCTCCGGCTCGGCGACGGCAATGGCAAAGTCAAGGTCGCCTTCCATCAAGCCGGGTAGCACTGTAGGCAGCATACCCTCGACAAATCTAAGGCTGACATCGGGTAACTCTTTCTCAAACTCATTAAGCACCGTTGCCAGTGCGGTTGTGGCAACGGAAGAGGTCACAGCTACGTTTACCCGCATTCCAATCCCGCCCTGTAACCAGCGTATCTCATCTCGTGCTTTATCTAGGGTTGATATCGCTAGGCGCGCCCGAGTCAATAAGGTTTTTCCCGCTGGGGTGAAGTCGACACCGCGATAACTGCGAATCAGCAACTGTGCACCCAGATCGGCTTCTAATTCACGTAAGGCCTTAGTTAGCGCGCTCTGGCTGAGATGAAGCGCTTTTGCAGCTGCGCGAATCGAGCCCTCTTCAGCGACTTTCAATAAAGCTTTGAGCTGATGATCTTTCATTTTATGTGAACACCATAGGTTGTCACCAGGCAAAATTTTCTGCCTTTTTACTATCACTATAGACGGATACTATTACGCCATGATCATGAAAGTCTATATTTACAGGTGGTTATTATGATAATTCACTCAAAGATTACACCAGATAATGAGCAGATGAGGGATTGGCGCCGCCAAATTCATCAGTATCCGGAGCTGGGGTTTGAAGAGTTCGCAACCAGTCAGCTGGTGGCTGAGCTGCTTAAGGACTGGGGTTATGAGGTCCATACCCGTATAGCGGGTACTGGAGTCGTTGGTGTATTGCGCTGGGGAGAGGAGCCGGGACTAAGCTTGGGACTGCGTGCCGACATGGATGCGCTGCCTATTCAGGAAGCCACCGGACTGCCTTGGGCCAGCCAAGTCGCGGGCAAAATGCATGCTTGCGGTCATGATGGCCACACCGCCATCTTGTTGGGGGTTGCCGAGACGATCGCACGCTTACACCGTACCAAGCAGTTGCCTGGCAGTGGCACCCTCCATTTAATCTTCCAACCTGCTGAGGAGATGGGGTTTAATGGTGGGGCTGAGCGAATGATAGAGGACGGCCTGTTCGAACGTTTCCCCTGTGATGGACTCTTTGCACTGCACAACTTCCCTGGTATCCCCACGGGCAAACTCTGTTTTCGTGAAGGAGCCTTTATGGCTTCATCAGACACGGCTAAATTGACCTTTACCGGAAAAGGGGGCCACGCTGCTCTGCCGCATCTAGCGCAGGATCCAACCTTGCCAGCTGCAGCTACGCTTTTGGCGCTTCAGAGTATTGTTGGGCGCAATGTAGATCCCAATCAGATGGCGCTGATTAGTGTGGGTCGAATTCAAGCCGGGACCTCGGCCAATGTAATTCCCAACACGGCTGAGCTGGAGCTCAGTATCCGTACCTTGGCCCCTGAGGTTCGCGATGCCCTCGAACGCCGAATTCATACTCTAGCCCAGTCACAGGCTGAAGCCTTCGATTGCCAATGTGAGGTTGAATATGACCGTGGCTACCCTGTGTTGAAAAATGATCCAGAGATGACCCGGTTGGCCATCGATACAGCCAGGAAGTTATTCGGTGACGACTGCGTCGATGCATCCATACAACCCCTAACCGGTAGCGAGGACTGCGCCTATCTACTGGAGCGGGTGCCCGGTTGTTATTTCCTGGTCGGTAACGGCGACAACGGTCACAACGCCGGCGTCAGGACGGGACCATGCTGCGTGCACAATCCGCATTATGATTTCAACGACGACTGCATGCCAGCCGCGGCCAATTTCTTGGTCGGCCTTGTATCTCGCTATTTTAGCGAAAGCCCCCACGCTGAAGCGTAAATTAATAATATGAAGATTATACCCGACAATCAGGAGGTCACCATGAATCCAAAATCACCCCAGCCGCTCAACGGTGGATACGTAAAAAAACGCCGTTGGTTCAGCGAGTTTCCTGACCCCATGGTGCTTATCTTTCTTGTGTTGGTCGGCGTGTACCTACTGACTTTTATCATTCCGGCGGGTCAATTCACACGGGAGCTAGTGGATGGCTACAACCGTGTAGTTCCCGGTTCTTTTGAGTATTTGGAGGGTGTTGCAACGCTGAGTTTTTTCCAATTGTTCCTGGCTATTCCTCAAGGGATGATTAATGCAGCCCAGTTTCTGTTCATCGTGTTTATCGCCGGCGGTATGTTCCATGTTCTCAAGGGTACCGGTGCACTGGAAAATATGATTGGTGTTATCGCCAATAATCTTGGGGCAAACGACAGTATCAAAAGCCGTAACTTAATTCTCACACTGGGGACCTTCATTTACGGTTTTTTCGGTGTTGCGGTAGGCGGTGAAAATAATATCGCTCTCGTACCTATAGGAGCGCTGATTGCTTCCGCCATTGGCTGTTCACGACTGGTTGGGGTCACCATGGCAGTTGGTGGGATCGGAGTGGGATTTGCCCTGTCGCCAATCAGTCCTTATACCGTGGGTGTAGCCCAGAGCATAGGTGAATTGCCGCTTTTCTCAGGCTGGGAACTACGTTTGTTGATGGTCGTGACCTGTCTGGCAATCCTATCGGCCTATATTTGTTTCCGTGTGGTCAAGATGGAGTTCGATGATGATCAACCGGTAGAAATGAGCAAGGCACTGCATGAGTACCGAATATCACGTCAGGATGTGATCATTCTGGTAATTTTCTTGGCCGGGCTGGCGATCATGCTAACCGGGGTATTCTCGCTTGGCTGGTATATTAAGGAAATCACTGCAATTTTCTTGATGATGGCGATTGTCATCGGTCTCGCTTCAGGCCTGAACGCCAATCAACTGGTCCGTCAAATGATGGATGGTGCGGCATCTGTGACCTCGGGAGCACTAGTGATTGGCCTAGCGGCATCGATACAGGTCATTCTTAACGATGCTTATATTGTCGATACTATCGTAAGCTCCCTGAGCTCTATTCTTGAAGGGACACCTGTGGCTCTGGCTGCCGTTATGACCAGCGTCATTCAGGGGGTGATCAACCTATTCATTCCTAGTGGCTCTGCCCAAGCACTGGTTACTATGCCGATCCTTATTCCGGTGGCTGATTTGATCGGCATGAGTCGCCAGTTGATGGTCACCGCGTTCCAAATTGGCGACGGCCTAACCAATCTGTTCATCCCTACGGCTGGCGGTATCTTGGCTATGTTGGCTCTGGGGCGTGTATCCTACGCTCGCTGGCTACCTGTCATTCTGCCGATCATAGTTCCCATGTACGTCATATGCTGGGTGATGATGGTGGCGGCCTCCTATATGGGTTATTGATCGAATAAGTACTCGCCCCTCCGAAAGAGTAAAAGCGTCCGGAGGGGCGGGCTTCAGCAAACGTTTTGGCGGTCTGCCCACACTAGAGTTGTACCAGTAGAGGAGTTAAGAAAGGTGTGTTTTTATTAGCGGCAAAGACCAAAGGTGCGATACACTGAAAAATTTTGTCCTTAAGTGTCAGAACAAGAGCAGAAATAAAACTTGTTGTGATGAGGACTGCTGAGACTCTAGCTGACATTTTCGCCTATTTTAAGCAAATAAGATGTCATTTTACTTTCTCTAATCTGGTGGAAACGGCTTAGATCTATATTTCTAAATTGTTTCTGCCCCAAAGAGTGCAATAGCGTCAAATCGGTCCGTGTGAGTTGAAATGCAGAGTTGATTATCACTATGCTGACTTTTTGTACGTGGTCTGTAGTATTGTGTCTAAGACAATTGGCTTTGATATTTGTACTTTATTTGCATGTTTACGTGTTAAAGTCGTTTTTAATCAATGACTTGTATTGGGTTTTTAGTAAATACCTGGCTTCAAGTCCCTATCTATCCTCCACGTTCGAAAGTCTCGTCGTCAGACTGGGCTTTTTTCATTTTGGAGATAGGTAAATTGAGTATGAGGATTGACCACCATACTCAGAAGAATTCAAAGGTGAAGCAGTCAAACAGTTTGCTGAAAAAGTTCAAAGCGTTGCCGGTGTTGGAATATATACCGTGGCTAGAGTAGTGATGGCACACTTAATCTCTGCTGATTGATCGAGAGACTAAGCGTGCCAAATATCATATGTGCTGATTGCCGATGCGGTGAGAAGACAGCAATATACTGGTTTCTGAGGTAGAAATACCGTTAATCTCTCTGATCCGGCACAGCACACTGTCAAACTCTTCCAGCGAGCGTGCTTGCAACTCCAATACCATATCCCAACGCCCGTTCGTTGAGTGAATAGCGCACACGCAGGGCTCACTCATCAGCTCTGCTCGTACCTTTCTGGAGGTATCTCTTTCCAGCACAATGCTCATCAACGCCCTGACCATCGCGAGTTGCTCATTGACACCACTTGAAACCAGAGTGGTATAGCCATTGATGATTCCCCGTTTTTCCAGCCGAGTCATACGGTTTTGAATAGTGGCACGGGAAACGCCAACGGTTTTTGCCAGCCAGGCGACGGGCAAGCGAGCATTCATTCTCAGGTGGCCTATCAGCTGGCGATCTATGTGGTCGATAGAATCCATGTATATCCTTTTTCCTACCTGAATATATCAAACTGGTAGCAAATGTTATCATATTGATAACTAAGTTATCAATTTATATGTATTTTGTGTCTATTATTTAGCGTTGCGACCCACGATAATGACGTCATCAAAAGCGTACTTGTTGTGAGGAAAATATGACCCGATTTATTGATGTTGATTGCCTTAGCCGGCATGTAGGTGCTGTAGGTGCCGATAGATTCATGGAAAAACTAGTGGCGTTTATCGAGCAGGATTTCCTTCGCTGGAAAGATTTTGACAAATCGGCCAGACTAGCAGCTCACAGCGACATCGGTGTAATAGAACTAATGCCAGTTGCCGATGCTCAGCAATATTCTTTCAAATATGTGAACGGTCATCCTGCCAACACCGAGAAAGGTATGTTGACGGTCATGGCATTTGGTGTGCTGGCTGATGTAGACACCGGTTATCCGGTTCTGCTTTCTGAACTGACGTTGACCACAGCCCTACGCACGGCTGCCACCTCGGTGATGGTCGCAAAAAAACTGGCCAGAAAAAACTCCCGTACCATGGCCCTGATTGGCAATGGCTCTCAAAGCGAGTTTCAGGCTCTGGCCTTCCATAAGCTGCTAGGGATCAGTGAAATACGCTGTTTTGACGTTGATCCGCTGGCAAGTGAAAAACTCAAGCGTAACCTTCGCAAAGTGGAAGGTCTAACCATCACCATCTGTAATTCGGCGAAAGAAGCGGTCAAAAATGTCGATATCATCACTACTGTTACCGCAGATAAACGTCTAGCTACCATTTTGACCCCGGACATGGTGGCGCCCGGTGTGCATATCAACGCCGTGGGGGGAGACTGCCCCGGAAAAACCGAGCTACACATGGACGTTCTTACACAAGGTAGAATATTTGTTGAGTTTGAGCCTCAAAGCCGTATTGAGGGCGATATTCAGCAACTGCCGGCAGAGCACCAGGTGACCGAGTTTTGGGAAGTACTTAGTGGCACTAAGCCAGGAAGAACGTCCGATGAGGAAATTACAATCTTTGATTCGGTTGGTTTTGCATTAGAAGATTACTCAGCGCTGCGCTTGCTACTTGATATTTCCCAACAAAACAATTTGGGTGAGTTAATCGATTTGGTTCCGAAACCTGACAACTCAAAAGATCTTTATGCATTGTT
Source organism: Vibrio natriegens NBRC 15636 = ATCC 14048 = DSM 759 (assembly GCF_035621455.1). Lineage (NCBI taxonomy): Bacteria > Pseudomonadati > Pseudomonadota > Gammaproteobacteria > Vibrionales > Vibrionaceae > Vibrio > Vibrio natriegens. The sequence continues at coordinate 435,321 of NZ_CP141823.1, read as the reverse complement.
ATATCAGGATGAGAATGTTGAATTAATGCAGGCTGTTTAATGAAAATATTAAGACATATTTAGCTGGACACCAAAACCCAACTTAGCTTCGCTCTTATTGGATATTGAATACAAGTGGGCCCGGGGAGTTATTTCTTGGGTCCATTGTAAATTGTTATTAATTAACGAGCTAGATAGGAAGTATTCGTATAATTAATAAATGGAAGACCAGTGAAACTTCAAGAAAAATAATATCGATGCTATTTTTTATCGGACAATAAGATAGTTACTAAATGTTGTTTGATAATTTAATTTTTACATGGATTTTACTAATTTCACAATTCAATTCTTTGTGAAATTTATACTCAATAATTAAGAGTAAGAGGGATTATGAATAACGATACTCCAAAAATACCCTTCACCATGGCAATTTTTCCGATCATCCTGATGGTTGGTGCCATGTTAGTAACTATTGTCATATTTGAAGGTAGTCCACATATACCTCTTGTATTTGGCACCATGACCGCAGCGCTGGTCGCCTGGATGCATGGTTATAAGTGGCAGCATATAGAAGATAGCATCTACAGTGGCATCAAACTGGCTCTCCCCGCCGTCGTAATCATTCTGCTGGTTGGTATGGCCATAGGTGCTTGGATTGGTGGTGGCGTTGTAGCAAGCATGATTTACTACGGGTTGCAAATACTGTCTCCATCTCTGTTTCTTGTTTCCATTACTCTTATCTGTGCCATAGTGTCTATTGCCATCGGTAGTTCGTGGTCCACCATGGGCACCATTGGTGTTGCTGGTATGGGCATTGGTGTCAGTATGGGTATTCCCTCCCCTATGGTTGCAGGAGCCGTGATATCCGGTGCCTATTTTGGGGACAAGATGTCTCCCTTGTCCGATACCACCAACCTGGCCGCGGGACTAACCGGCACCGATCTTTTTGAGCATATTAAACATATGTTCTACACTACCGTACCCGGCCTGTTGATTGCCCTAACCGTATACTGGTATCTGGGCCAGAGCTTATCTGCTGGCGACGCCGAGTTTGAACAAATCAGCACGACAATGGCCATATTGCAGGACAACTTTGTTATTTCTCCTTGGCTATTGTTAATCCCAGTCTTCGTGATTTTTCTCGTCACTCGGAAGGTTCCAGCCCTGCCAGCCTTATTCGCGGGTATTTTGTTAGGTTTTCTGAGCCAGATCTTCATTCAGGGTGGCTCTGTGGCGGAAGCAGTGAAAGCACTACAAGTCGGCTTCAGCATTGAAACTGGTAACGACATGGTCGACGGCCTGTTCAATCGGGGCGGCTTGGAATCTATGATGTATACGGTCTCCATGACCATTGTCGCCATGACTCTGGGAGGGATACTTGAAAACACAGGAATGCTGAAATCTATTGTTGAAAAAATAATCAGCTCATCTAAGTCGGCAAAAAGCCTGATCCCAACCACTATTTCTTCCTGTTTTCTGACCAACGCAACCTGTTCAGAGCAGTATATCTCTGTCGTTGTGCCTGCAAGAATGTTTGCCAGTACCTATCAGGAAAAGGGGCTGCACTCTAAGAATCTGTCCAGGGCACTGGAAGATGGCGGTACCCTGACCTCCGTGTTTATTCCCTGGAATACCTGTGGCGTCTTTATCCTTGCCACTCTTGGGGTTGGTGCCTTTGAATACGCTCCCTATGCAATACTTAATTTTGTGGTTCCCATAATATCCATCATCTTTGCGTTGACCGGTTTTTCCATTGCTCAGTTGCAAAATACCAATGACGAAACACACAGTCACAGTGAAATACGTGATGGTGTTGATACACAAAGGCAGCAAACTAATATCTGACATTGATAGTTACGTCAGATAAATAATGGCTTACTTTAGGTCATACAATTGATGAGCAATTCATGGAATGGATTGTTCATCTTATAAAGAAGTGTTTGAAGTTTTTAACGTATCTCTAAATATCACGGATCTGGACTATCTTAATCTTATGATCATTCATAGCCTTCAACCATTGCCTCATGTCGGTATTGAAGACCGATTTTAGGATTACCATTATCTAAAACAACCAATCGTGCGCACATGGAAAACAATACCGACATTGATTTTGTGATATCAGCGAAGACATAAAAATGTTAAATGATATGCACAGGATCCAAGAGTAGAGTGATGTCAGCGCTGTCACTGTCTAACATAAAAATAACTTAATTTCAGTTGGTTAAACGAAGGGGTAGAAAGGTAAGAAGCCTTGCCATTCTGTTTGATTGTTCTAGGTGAAAAAAGATCTGAGGTTTTTTGCAGTGGCATTTTATGTTACGAATAGTACTGTTGAATAAACGATTTTCGAATCTGTAATCATCATAAGTGGAGGCAATTATGGCATTTAAAACTCCGCCTTTAACGACGACAGAAGCTAAAGAAGTTCGCCGTGTTGGGTTTGAGATCGAATTTACCGGTTTAACCATAGGGGACGCCACCCAAATACTGCAAAAGGTTTTTGGTGGTGAGCTAGAGCAAAAGTCCGCGGTAGAATACGTTTTACATACGCCTGAATACGGTAAGTTTAAAGTTGAATTAGACTGGGAGTTTCTTAAAAACACGGCGCTGGAGGCGAAAGTCAAAGATGATGGACACGAGTGGGTGGATTTTTTACATCAACTGGCGTTATCCGTGGTTCCATTGGAAATCGTATCTCCTCCATTCCCACTTGATGAGCTGGAAAAATTGGATGCGCTTATTCCAGCATTGCGTGATGCTGGTGCTAAAGGAACCGATGATTCAGTTGTTGCGGCTTTTGGCGTCCATATTAACCCAGAACTACCATCGCTAGATGTTCAGACGGTCCACTCCTATTTGCAAGCATATGGGTTACTTCAATGGTGGCTAAATGAAGCGCACGACGTTAATTTGGCGCGAAAAATCAGCCCTTACATCCAGTTATATTCTGAAGATTATGTTGAACTACTTCTCGACAAGACCTATACGGATATGGATGCGTTGATCGATGATTATCTTCTTCATAATCCGAGCCGGAACCGTGCATTAGATATGCTTCCACTATTTGCCTTTATTGATGAAGAAAAAGTGAATAATGCTGTGAAGGATAGCAAAGTAAATCAAAGGCCTACATTTCATTACCGCTTACCCGATTGTTTGATTGAAAATACAAATTGGAGCTTCGCGATGTCCTGGAATATATGGTATCTGGTCGAGGCTTTAGCTGCCGATACGAAGGCACTGGACTTTTTATCTCGTCGTTTTAAAGAAATGTCTCTGCCGCTTATCGGTGTAAAACGTAGTGATTGGGTTAAGGAAGTCAGTCAGTGGATAAAAAGCCGAGAATTGGGGTAACAGGTAACCATCGTAGTTGGTCTCCATCGTGGTGGTGTACAAAACTCGCGCTCATACTAGCAGGCGCAAAACCTGAGAGAATCAGCGTTAAGCACCAGAGATCAGGGAAACCACTCGATGGTCTGATCATTGGCGGCGGTGATGACATTGACCCTGAACACTATGGTGGCGAAGCCAGTGAGCGGGATGAATTTGATCCTGAACGCGATAAGCTAGAGATAGAGTGGATAAAATGGGCGCTAGAAAACGAGGTTCCCATTTTGGGGATATGTCGCGGCGCACAACTGGTGAATGTTGTGCATGGTGGCAACCTGTATGCGGATATCTCGACGCTACGTAAGCGGACCTATAATCGTCCGGGCTTGCTACCTACTAAGCAAGTGTTCGTCGATAGAGAGTCAGATCTGTTTTCTTTGTGTGGCAAGCCTAAGTTGAGGGTAAATAGCTTGCACCATCAAGCTGTAAAAGATGTTGGGGATGGCTTACGTGTTGCGGGGCGAGATCTGGACGGTTTTATTCAAGCGATCGAGAGCACGCATTCCCGGCCTATCAGGGGTGTTCAGTGGCATCCCGAGTATATGTTTTACCTACCTAGTCAGTTTAAGTTGTTTCGCTGGTTAGTCAGATTAAGCCGCTAATTATAACCACCAAAGCTATAAATAATGTCTTTAAATATTATTTACTGGATTTTTGATAGCGTTTCATAGCTAATCGATATTCTTTTGGCGTAACGTTTTTATAGTTTTTAAACTGACGATTGAAGTTCGCTTGATTGATGTATCCTACTTTTTCTAGGATTACTCGTATTGGATAGTCGGTGTAAGCGAGCATATCACAAGCTATATTTAAGCGAATTTTCTTTAATCTTTGGCTAAAGCTTTCGTTAAAGTGTTGTGCAAACAGTCTTCGCACACTGCTTTCGCTTAAAAATAAATGGTTGGCCAGATCTTGAAGTGAAATATTCTCGTTAAAATGAGTTAATAAGTAAGATTCTGCTCTTTCAATCTTATCATCGACTCGTTTTTTCTCATCGTTTGTTGCATTGATGATAGGGTTTATTAATCGCACGGTATTATTATCCGCGATTAATAGGCAAAAAATTTCAATTAAAATTGCAAATTGGTTTGGGGGAGGAAGTTCAAGTACATTCGAAAGCAATTTGACAACTTTGTCTCCCGTTTGTGTGGAAAATTGTAAACCTTGGTTAGCCTTTTCCAGTATTTCTTTTAGTGGGGTTAACTCTTGGCAATGGTGAATCAGTTGTTCGATCCAGGATTTTTGAAACCAAATAACATGAGTTTCACACTGACCATCGTTAATCACTGAGTCTGAATAGATGGCGTGAGGTAACCCAGGGCCGATAAGAATCGTGTGGTTATTCTGTATTGCACTATTATAATTTCCTACAAAACAACTACCTAAAAAATTGCGGTGAATTGCAATTTCATATTCCTCATGGCAATGCCAGTCGTAACTCTTTTGAGGCTCGACAATTTTTAAGTAGCGCCAAGAAGCACCTATTCGCTGTGGAACACGCTCTAATTTACGTTTCATAATATATTCAAAAAATATTTATTAATCACTTACTTCAAGAACAATAACAAAATCTAAGCGGAAAGTACTTATAGTTGAACGAATCGCACTCCTACTAAAAATCTCTGACTACTAAAATGTCGTTATCCAATCAACGTAAGGGTACTTCATTATGGTAATTTCAAACAAAATTAAAAAAATGATTGCGGCCAACCGCAAATTATGGATAAAAGAAATGGTATACGGATATCGTATTCCTCGAGATTTTCTCTGGAGGCATTATGGTTATCAATCCCAATGGGAACTGGAAAAGGATTTGATGTACTCTTTCCAAAACCTATCTGAATATCAAAACTAAGCTTGATAATCGGAGTGACTAAAATCCTCAACAACATATGCAGATTAAAGGGTATTTTACATAGTTATTTTTAGAGCTTATTTAGGCCATATGGAATACCCTTTCTCTTAACATCCACTTAATTTTAAATGATGGCTTCCAAACATTCGTCACTTTAGTTGATACGAACCCTGTGACCTAATGCTCCGAGCCTAGTTTACTCAACGAAGCGCTCAGTACCGTAATAAGGAGAATCGCTGCACCTAACCATTGAACGCTGGTTAACACTTCATTCAGCCATAGTAGGGAGAAAATAGCGCCAAACAGAGGTTCACTTCCCATAAGCAGTGACGCTTTGGTCGGAGATATTTTCCGTACCGCATAATTTTGTGCATAGAAGGCAAACAATGTACAAAACAGAACCAGAAAAGAAGTCGTAAGCCAAAATTCCGGAGCCTGTGGGAGGAGGGCTTGAGTGGTGGGCTCATGAGATACAATACTGATTAAGTAGGCATTAAATGCAACAATGAATGACTGAATACACGTTAGAGTGGTATTGGTTATCTGTTTTCCATGAGTCAGTTTCTTTGTCATGATGACCATAACTGCCCTCAATGCCGCCGCACACAGAATATAGATATCCCCCTGATTGAATGTAATTTTGAAACCGTGGTTATTGGTTAACATGAGTACACCTGCTGTACTGAATAAGCACAGCCACATCAGTGTTCGATTTGGTTTTCTTCTTCCTGTTAAGGTTTCCAGAAGCAGGGTAAATATGACATTCAGGCTGATTAGAAATGCTGCGTTAGAAGCGGTTGTCTGACTAACTCCATAGACTTCAAAGAAGAAGATCGCCGCAAGGATGGCTCCAGTCGGTAGGGCGACTGGCCAATCTCTGTTTTTGCTATGAACAAAGTCCCCGATCATCATTGGGAGTAGCAGTAAAAACGTCCACCCAAAGCGAATCGCAATAAAAATGGACACCGTTGTATAGGTAATGGCACTTTTTGTTAGGCCATAACTTGTCCCCCAAACAATGGCGACTAACAGAAGCAGTAGTTCGGGGATATTGAACAATGAAAGCCTTTCTCTTATCGCTAAGCTAGACACATCTTTTCCTTATAAACCTTGTATGAATTGACTCGAACAATATCCACTAGTACGTTATGTGAAACAATGGATAGATTTGGAAAGGACTGTTGCGCTGTGGACACAAATAAGCTCATCGCTTTACTGCCGGAAATGGCCGTTTTTGTTGTCGTTATTGAAGAAGGGAGTTTTTCTAAAGCAGCGGAAAAGCTCGGTGTTGCGCCTTCATCTGTGAGCCGTTCCATCTCTAAGCTGGAGAATGCTTTGTGCCAAAAGCTCCTTGAGCGTACTACCCGAAATATGCGGTTAAGCATTGCGGGAGAAGAAGTTCACGGATTATGTATGGATATGCTTAAATCTGCGAGATTAGCGACAGATGCTGCTTTTTCCTCTCAAAGCGAGGTTGCTGGTGAAATTAGAATTGCCGCCCCCAGAGCCTTGGCCAGCCAAGTACTTTCGCCGTTAATTCTGGACTTCTTACAAGAATATCCCAACGTCTCGGTACATTTTGTTGTTGAAGACCACTTTATTGATCCTATTGGGCATGAAGTCGATATGGTGATACATATTACCGATAAACCAGTCGAAGGCTTAGTTGCCAAAGAATTAGGGACGAATCGATTACTCATTTGTGCTAGCAAGAGCTATCTGGAAAAATTTGGCTACCCTAGGAGCCCTGAAGAGTTGTCTGCCCATCAATGTATTCGTTTGGGTGAAAGTCCTGTCGACAGGAAATGGGTCTTTGGTCAACAAGGCGTGATTCGTACCGTTAATATCGATGGGCGACTTGCGGTCAATCATACCGAAATCCGTAAAGAAGCTGTTTTACGAGGGATGGGTATTTCGATTTTCCCTGAGTTTTCCATTGATGCGTTGATACAGTCCGGGGACGTTGAGGCGCTATTTCCAGAATGGGAAGTAAAGGGAAGTTATCAGGGAAAGATAGTCGCTCAGTATCCTCAATCCAGATTCATTCCTCGTCAGTTAAAAGTGCTGGTGGAGTACCTTCACAGTAGGTTGAGTGAAACAGCAGTGAGTTCTGACTGATTTTTATTGCTCGATTGCGGGCATCGACAAATGCATTGTGATTAGTCATAAGTGTCAGTTGTTGAAGATCGACCCGCTACCAATCGGTAACGGGCGTGATGAATTTTAAGCCGCGTCCGAGAGAGTCGTGGCCGTTTTTTCAGCCACTTTATCGCAGATGTAGTTGCCGATAGGAATTGCGGAAGTCGCGGCTGGAGAAGGCGCATTACAGACATGCAGTGAGCGCGGGCTTTCAGCAAATAGGAAGTCGTGCACTAAAGAACCATCTTTAAGAACGGCCTGAGCACGGATACCTGCGGGATAAGGCTGGAGATCGCTGACTTCTAGCATCGGACAATATTTCTGCACCATTTTCAGGTAACCAGGTTTCCACCAAGAGTTCCAGGTTTCTGCTAACCCCGTTTTTAAGTGCTTAAAGCTCACTTTCCAGAAACCAGCAAAGGTCACCATATCTCTGATATCACGCAGGGATACATTGAACTTTCCATATCCTTCTCTTTTCCATCCTTGTACGGCATTAGGACCAACAGTTACGCTGCCATCAATCATCCGCGTCAGATGCACACCAAGGAAAGGTAAGTCTGGATCTGGAATTGGATAGATGAGGTGGTTGACGATCTGGTTGTATTTCGCTGGCAAGCGATAGTACTCTCCGCGATAAGGGACGATTTGAAAATCGGTGTCTATATTGAGCATGCGCGTGATGCGATCGGCCATCAGTCCAGCGCAAGTGATTAGAAATTGGGCATGGTAAGTGTGGGAAGTGTTACCATTTCGACAGTGCAGAATAATACTGTCGGCGGTTTCTTCAATATCCTGAACTTCCGTTCCCAGTTTCAGTTCGCCCCCACAGGCTTTAAACTCTTCCGCCATTTTCTTCGTGACCAGACGATAGTTAACAATGGCAGTCGATTTGACGTAAATAGCGCCGTTGCCGGTAATATTCGGCTCTCGTTTTCGCAGTTCAGCTTCATCAAGCAGCTCTGCTTCAATTCCATTTTGCGCACAGCGTTCATACAGGGCTTGCATTCGCTCATATTCTGTCTGGTTTGTTGAAACCAACAATTTGCCGCATTGATCGTAAGGTATGTCATGCTTTTCACAAAAACTGATCGTCTTTTCAACCCCTTCTCGACAGAACTGGGCCTTCAGGCTGCCAGGTTGGTAGTAAACACCAGCGTGAATAACACCACTGTTATGTCCGGTCTGATGCATGGATACTTCTGATTCTTTTTCTAATACCAAAACACGTGCGGTTGGGTAGCGCTGCTTCAGTTGCCATGCTGTTGATATTCCGACAATTCCGCCTCCGAGAATCACATAGTCGTACGGCTTTTCCATTGAAATCTCCAAAATAGTAGTGCCCGTGTTATTGCACACGGGCTAATTATTGTTATTTAGTTTGGTGGTGCCAGACCGTTCCCTGGCTCAGTAACATTTAGCGTGAAAATGAACCTCTCTGGCGAAGTAGTTCACGACTTAGATCTGGGTGCGGGACAAATTTATCTCGTCCGTGTAGCCAACGATGGTTGTGAACAACCAGCATAGAACCGACGTTGACACGTACATTGAAACAGTTCGGATCATTTTCAAGAGACTCACCAATTTCATACAGGTACAAACCTTCACGTCGATTTTTAGGTTTCGCAAATTGGTCAATGAACAGGAAGTGTGGTTTACCTTCTGCATCTTCTTCAAAAAATACAGGGTGCTCAATGTCATAACCGGTATTTTTGCTTGGTGGCGCGCCCCAAGTAATGTCTTGCTTCGCCATTGGATGATTATAGAATTTGTCTAGGTCCTGCCAGTCATCAAGATGCAGTAACAGCGAATCGCCGCCTTGCATGTTGCTCTCTTCCATTTTCATCATCAATACGAAATCCGTGCGTTCATCGACGTAGGTACCGTCGTTGTGCATTTCCATACGGCGGTGAGCCTGACGTAGGTAGCTGTCACTGTCGTCAACATTACGCACAGTAAAACGGGCATAATATTTACCGTACATGGCATCAAAGTTTGGCAGACCAATCATGTGCGAAATTGCCGTAGAGAGTTTGACGAAGTAACGACGTTGGATCTCGGTGTCTTCATATTCTGCTCGTACTTCATCACAAGCTTCGAGAAGAAATGCGCCTTGATTACGATCATCCATAATCTGAACAAGCAGCTTACCGAGTTGATAGTCGGATGCTTTATCCAGTGCTTCCGCTACAGCAAAGCGAAGAAATGGCTTGTACTCAATGGCTTGAAGATCCCACTCACAAGTCAGATCATTAAACTTCTCTAATAAGTCCTTTCCAAGAGTAATCACCTGCAAACGGCCATTTACCGGATGTGGGTTAACGGTGATGCCTTGTAGTTCTGAATTTACGCTGTCTTTGATGCTTAGTGTCATGGTTATTCCTTTTATTTCAGCAAAAGATGTCCCAGTTCAGCTTTTGATTCTTAGTGGTAGATATTGCTTGTCTACCACTTGGTGTTGAGCGGCCTAATGGGGAGCATCTTGTTTATCCGTGGTTCTTTACTGTTGCAAAAAGGTTAACAGTGTTGGTCCTATATGTTCAATATATCGAAAATATACTTTCAATCTATAAAATAGATGGATTGCGTATCTAGCCGGGCGAAAATGCCGTTTTCGTTCACTTTTATTAATAAAAGAGATTCCTTTCATCACTTATTGATATTGAAAACGCCATTTTTCATCTTTTTTGCAGCAACTTTTATTTATTAATATCTCAAAAGCCAGGATTCGGGTTTGTCAGTGTTGTTAATGGTGTGTAAAAGCCGACATGGAGTATTTATAAGATCAATAACGTGAGGACATTATGAAAAAAACAATTAAAACGCTGCTGCTATTTTCCATGTTAAGTGTTGTGGGTGGTGCTCAGGCAGAAAATTACACCATAGGTACAGGAAGCCAGAGTGGGACTTACTATCCATATGGTGGCGTTCTGGCAAAAATCTGGAGCGATAACTTACCTGATTTTAATATGCGAGTTGAAGTAACGGCGGCTTCAGTAGAGAACACCATCAAAGTGGTTCAGGATAAGCAATTGGTAGGTCTCGCGATGGGTGACGTCGTTATTCAGGCTCAAGAAGGAAGCAAGCCGTTTTCACGCGCACTAGATGTTGCGGTACTGACGGCACTTTATCCAAACGTTGTGCAGTTTGTCGTGCGTGCAGATTCGGATATTTATTCACTGAAAGATTTAAAAGGGAAAACTGTCTCTCTGGGCGCGCCAGGTTCAGGCACCAGAGTGAGTGCGAGAAGTATTCTTTCTGCACTGGACCTTGATGAAGACGGTATGAATGTTCAGTCACTTAACTTCTCCGCGACCGCTGAAGCTCTTGCGAATGGTCAGATTGATGCCGGGGTTTTTGTCGGTGGTACTGGGCTGGGCGCGATCACTGAATTGGCTCTGACACGAGATATTCGCGTGCTTAATTTCTCCGCTGAAGACATGAAATCTATCATGGGTGCGCTTCCTGCGTATCAGTCAGTGCAGGTAGAGCAGGGCGTGTATAACGGTGTAGAAAGCTTTACGGCACCAGCTGTTTGGAACGTTTTGGTCGTTAATCAGCGACTTGACGAAGAGTTGGCTTACAACATGACCCGCTTAATTTTTGAAAACGCGTCAGCATTACAAAACTCACTCAGTGTTGCAAAATTCACCACGGTGGAAAATATGAACCAGCTAAGCGCTGTGTCTCTGCATCCGGGTGCCCAAAAGTATCTTCAAGAGCAGCAGAGTAAGCAAGCGCAGTAGGGCAGGTCAGTGAATGAAAGACAATAGAAACTGGAACCTGTTGGTTACCGAGCGTCTGATTGCTGTCGCTGCCATCTTTGCTGTGTCGTTATCTGCATTTCAGATTTGGCAAGGCATTACAGCGTCGTTAGCTGCGCCCACATTTCGCCCAATTCATATTAGTTGGGTGCTGGTATTGGTATTTTTGGTTAAGCCGACATTCTCTTTAAACAGAACAACGTTAGTCTACCTGCTTGGGAGAATGATCGATCTGTGTTGCATGGTACTTACCATCTGGGCAACCTGGCGTATTAGCGTGTTCGATTACGATGATATGAGCTTTCTGATGGATGGTCTTCAGCTGACGGATATATTCGCAGGCGTAGTCGTCATCGCGATGTTGCTTGAAGCGACGCGACGTACTGTTGGTGCCGTGATGTCTTGGTTGGCAATCGTCTTTATTCTCTATGCAATGTTTGGCTCACACTTACCGGATGCCATCGCAAGTAAGAGTTTTTCTATTGAAGAGATGATTCGCTTCCATATTTTCTCGACTAACGGCGTGTACGGAGCACCATTGGGAATTGCCGCAGGCGTGGTGTTTACCTTCGTGCTATTTGGTGCCTTTCTTCAGGTTACCGGAGCGGGGCAATTTTTTATCGACTGTGCCTTCGCTTTGGCTGGTAAGTATCGCGGTGGTCCGGCGAAGGCAAGCGTGATCGCTTCTGCTGCGCTGGGTTCGATTTCTGGTTCAGCCATTGCGAATACGGTTACGACGGGCTCGCTGACCATTCCGATGATGAAAAAGCTAGGTTACCGACCAGAGCAGGCGGCTGGCATTGAAGCGGCGGCGTCAACCGGTGGGCAAATTATGCCGCCAGTGATGGGGGCTGGAGCCTTTGTTATGGCGCAGTTTACCGGCATCGCTTACTCAGAGATCCTTCTGGTTTCGATTGTTCCTGCCATTCTCTACTTTCTTTCAACGTTGCTTTATATCCATTTGATGGCGTGTAAGCTCGGCTTGAAAGGTATGGCGCAAATAGAGAGCATCAAAATTGTTCTGGTCCGAGGCTGGCACTTCTTAGCACCATTAGTCTTTATTACGGTGCTATTGATGTTAAGTTACTCGCCTGTTCTGGTCGGAATTGCAGGGTGTGGCGCTATTCTTGCTGCGGCTATGGTGCGTAAATCGACGCGAGTTTCATTGAAGCTGATCTTACAGGGAATGAAGGAAGGGGCACTGATGGCTCTGCCTATCTCTGTGGCTTGTGCTTGCGCAGGTATTATCGTTGGTGTGATTGGACAAACTGGTATTGGTCTGCAATTCACTCAGTTCCTGCTTGCCATGTCGGGCGGTCAATTATGGTCGGTTCTCGGTCTGGTGGCGTTAGCTGCGTTGGTTCTGGGAATGGGGCTACCTGTTACTGCTGCGTATATCGTATTGTCAGTGATGGCGGTACCAGCATTGACCGATTTAGGTGTTAGCCTGCTTGCCGCGCATATGATCGTTTTTTGGTTGTCACAGACCTCTAATATCACTCCGCCGATCGCTCTGGCCGCGTTTGCGGGCGCTGGTATTGCAAATGCGTCACCAATGAAATCTGCGATTCAGGCGATGAAGTTGGCGCAAGGATTCTTCTTAATTCCTATTATGATGGCCCACGGCAACCTCATCTGGTTTAAAGAATTCTCATTGTTCCCATTTGTTCTTTCAGTCATCTACACACTCGCATTGATCGTTGCGTTTGCGGGCAGTATTGAAGGTAGGTTGTTTAATCCTTTGTCGAAGGTGGCAAGGGGGATCCTGTTCGTCAGTGCGCTTGTGTTGGCATTTGGCGATAGTGATGTGATTAACATCGCGGCTACAGTGGGTATTCTTCTGGTTACCGTTTTGAACCAACTGAAAGTATTAACACCACTCAAAGCCAGAGCTGATTAGCGACATTTCTGGATAGTATTGCCCTCAGTCGTTCTCGGACGGCTGGGGGCATTTTTATAGCTCGCTATTTGATTCTTTTGGGTTGATACCACTCTTCCATAAACTTCAAAAACGCACGCGATGCATTAGACAGGTAATGGCTGCTTTTCCAGCCAATACCAAATTCGACTTTAAGTGCGGGATTAAATGGTACGCAAACCAATGGCTCATTTTCTTGCACTATTCGTCTCAGGCATGTGCTGACACCGGCTTCTTTCTTAACTAAGGCTTTCACGAGTTCGATTAAGTTGGTCTCAAAGCGTATATCTGGTTTTAAGTTGTGCTTTCGGCTGTAACGACTGACGGCTTCACGCAGCAAATATCCTTCCCGAAACAGAATAAGCGGCTGCTCGCAGAATTGTTCCAGCGTTACGTTCGATAATTGGGCAAAAGGGTGGCTCTCATTGACGCAGGCAACGATTTCTTCTGGGCACAACGAGACGTATCTCAGTTGATCAACGGGTTTATCTGTGCGGACGAATGCCAAGTCTAAAGCGCCTTCTAAAAGCATTTTTTCCAGTGTTGCCGTGCCGTGTTCCTGAACATGAATACGAATATTAGGGTAGGCTTGGTTAAAGGCTGACAGTGCTTCAGGGAAAAAATAAGACCCAAGCATCGCAGAAACACCAAAATCGATCTTGCCGCGTTCGAGCCCTTTTAGCTCATCCATTTCAATCTGGGCGAGTTCAACATCTTCCAAAATCCTTCGCGCATGGAACAGGAATCTCATGCCATCAGAGGTGAGCTGAATCTGTCTGCTGCTTCGATTGATCAACTTCAGACCGATTTCTTTCTCTAATTTTTGCATGCTAACGCTGAGTGCTGACTGGGCAATATCCAGTTGGTCGGCAGTTTTGGTGAAGTTGCCGTTCTTAGCCAAAGCTACAAAGTACTGAAGACGTTTGATGTCCACGTGACGTTCCCATGAGGTTTATGATGCGAACAAAATAAAATGAAATATACATTCTGGCGATTGAAACATAGGCTACAATCACTTTTGGTTATTATGAAGAGAAAAGCAATTAAGAGAAGATTACGATCACAGTCTTAATGCTTCTGCCGTGGTTTATGGCAATATTTAGCGCTTGTTTACTGACTGTCCCACATCACGTCACATTGATCATCAATGGCAGATTTGAGCAGTTCAACAAGCGGCATTGCTCTATGACCTATCGATACGACCGGTTCTGATTGCTCGTCATCATCGTCTGCTTCTTGGACAGATTTGTTCTCTGCTTCTGCTGCTTTGGTCAGCGAAGCGGTTAATTTTGCGAGCGCTTCTGGCAGGTCTTGAGATGAGATCGAACCGGGCACAGTGCCGCTATGGCCCATCATTTTTATCATATTGAGGGCAATATCGCCGAACATGGTGATATTGGCATGGCTTTTACAGCGAAAGGTGATCAGCATGGCTCACTCCGGTTTTTCCTGATTATATTATACCAATCGTAGTAAATAACTGGTCATTCTAGCTTGTTAAAATACTCGATAACAGCGTTAACATTTTTGATTGTAGAGTAACTACTTATCGAAAAATGTTGCATTGTTCTCAAGCATTTTTCCTACGCTATTTCTGACCACTTACTCACTGTGATTGGTATTCGCCAGTTTAACCGGAGTTTACCTAAATAGTGGAGTTAATTCTTTGGGGATGCGGAAAGCGCGAACGCTCTCTTACTTAATCAATTAAGTTTAATCAAACAAGCTTTTAAAGAATCCACCGATTTGCTTCGGTGCTTCTGCTAATCCACGACCGATTTCTTTGAGGCCATCTTCCAAAGGCTGCAGGCAGTTAGGGCTCGTTTCTCCTGTTTCACTCCAAACAGGTAAACTGATTTCGCCAAAACAGCTTTCTCTTAATCCACCCTGACTATCAGTGCTGTAGTTTGCTAGCCCTATTTTCTCTGGCTTAGTTTGATCGATTGACTGGTAGCCGGCCTTTTTAAGGTAATCACCATAGATTCGTAACGGGCCACTCGATCCTGTCAAAGCAACTGGATTATTATCGTCGCGACCTACCCAAATAGTTACGACATCTTGGTTATCAAGCCCGACATACCAACTGTCACGCCCTTGGTTTGACGTACCAGTTTTACCCGCGAGGTGAGCACTGCGAGGTACGATCTGATTTAAGTAACGCGCGGTCCCTTGCTCGACGACTTGTTCCATTGCATACTCAATTAGCCAAGCCGCCTCAGGTTCCAATACTTTTTCTTGCTGAGGTTGATGACGATAAAGTTCTTGCCCATGTTCATCTAGCACCGCACTAAGTGCGAACAAGTTTTGTTTTTCACCCTGATTTCCCAACGCCTGATACATCTGAGTGACATTCAGAGGGGAAAGTGCCAGTGCACCCAGTAACATCGATGGCACTTGTGGGACTTGAGTCTCTTTGACGCCTAATGACACCAAGGTGTTGGTTACCTTATCTAAACCTATCGCCATACCTAGGTTCACGGTCGGAACATTGTAAGAGTGAGCTAGAGCTTGGTAGAGGCTCACCTGACCGCGATATTGGCGGTCGTAGTTTCTAGGCGACCACTTCTCATTATTTTGTGTTTGGATGGTAATTGGTTTATCCGCGAGGTTCGTACCTAACGCGTAGTGTTCTGGCTGTGCTAATGCCGTGACATAAACTGCTGGTTTTATCAGCGAGCCAATCTGACGCTCGGCATTTATCGCACGATTAAATCCATGGAAATTCGGCTGGCGGCTACCAATCATCGCGCGGATTGCACCGCTTCGTTTATCGGCAACGACCATCGCAGTTTCTAAAGACTGGCCTGCTTTCTTTTCTAAGTTGGGCATAACGTTGTAGACCGCTGCTTCTGCCTGACCTTGCACTTTAGGCTCGAAGGTCGTGAAAAGACGCAAACCGCGACCACTGTTGTAGTCGATGCCATTTTCTTTCAGTGATAGCTTTATGTAGTCGAAGTAAGGAGGCTCAGTGGTACTTCCTTTACCCTGAACAGCCAGTGACAATGGTTTCTGAACCGCGCGTTCGTAATCACTCGCTTCGAGATCGCCAGTGTCGACCATCATTTTTAGCACTAAGTCACGGCGAGCTTTTGCTCGTTCAGCGTAACGCCAAGGGTTGTAGTAAGACGGGCCTTTGACTAAGCCGACAAGTAACGCTTGTTGATCAAGGCTCAGCTCTGCTAACGGTCGACCAAAATAATGTCGTGATGCTAAAGCAAAACCGTGAATCGCATTTTGACCGTTTTGACCCAAATAGACTTGGTTTAGATAAGCATCAAGCAACTGCTCTTTGCTGTAGCGATAATCCATAATCACCGCTAAGTAAGCCTCTTTAATCTTACGAACCAAGCTGCGTTCGCGAGTTAAGAACAAGTTCTTCGCGAGCTGCTGAGTTAAGGTACTTCCGCCTTGTACGTTACGCCCCGCAGTAACGTTGGCTGCAAAAGCGCGGGCAATAGCGACAGGGGATACACCGTCGTGCTGATAAAAATCACGGTCTTCGGTGGCAAGTAACGCAGCGACTAATGTCTCTGGCATGTCATCTTTGGATACGTAAATTCGTTTTTCGGTGTTGTCACCGTCGAGCATCCCTAAAATTTGTGGCTCGATCTGCAGTACGCCGAGATCATATCCTAAGGTTTCATCGGTGATCTTAACAATGCGTTTGCCATTAAATCGAATGCTTGCCTGCTGCGCAGGTTGCTCACCTTCAGGAAAAACGAATGGTCGACGAATCAGCCTTATTGTCTGGCCAGAAATACTATATTCACCACTCTTTGTTGGCTGTGCGACTTTACGGTAATTTAGCTGATCCAACTCACTGAGCACATCTTTCTGGCTAACCTGCATAGCAGGGCTTAACACCAAGTGACGTGCATAAACAACATTAGGTAGTTGCCACATTTGGCCTTCAAACTTGCTCGCGACCAGGTTGTTGAACTGCACTCCGAAGTAAATAATCGCTATAAGGAGTAATACAGCGCCGGCGAAAAATACTTGAATCAGACGGCGGAACCAGAGTGTTTTCGATAGTGGAGACGGAGTGTTAGCAGACATCTTTGTTTATATTACGCGTTAAGGTTAGCCGTGAAGCGTAGCCTGATGTTTGTTCGCTTATGTCATTAAAACGTTAACAGTCTCAATTAAGGAACACAAAGAGCAGAGGGAAGGGGTTACTGAGTGGTTATGTAGGCGTTATATGCAAAAAAGCCCACCGAAGCGGGCTTTTGAATTCTATGAAAGTTAGGCTGTAACTGCTGAGCTTGCAGAAAACTCTTCAGTATCTATCTCAACTTGTTGAGCAGCGTTATAGCGAGTTCCAGAGACATTGTTGTTGTTGATGAGTTGTCCCATTTTTTCTAACAGGTCGCTAGACAAACTCACCGACGTTGCCGAAACATTCTCGGTGAGATGGTCGATATTCGTCGTGCCTGGAATAACATGAATATGATCGTGTTGATCCAGCACCCAGCGTAGAACGATGCTAGCCAGACTTGCTTTACTTAGCTCAGTGTCAGACTCTTGCTCGATCAATTGCGCCAGTTGTGTCACAAGGTGCTGGTTATGAGCAAAGTGCTCACTATCGAATCGAGGCATGTTGCGACGGATATCTTTCGGCGTAAAATTCGTCGGAGAATCGATTTTACCCGTCAAGATTCCACGCCCTAACGGACTAAATGCAACAAAGGCAGTCCCCAGTGCTTTACATGTTTCCAGCACTTTGATTTCAGGGTTGCGAGTCCAAAGTGAGTACTCAGATTGCACCGCTGCAATTGGGTGAACTTGAGCAGCTTTTGTTATTGTCGCTGCGGACACCTCTGACAAGCCGATTTCGCGAATTTTGCCTTCATCAACCAGTCTGCTTAGTTCGCCGACACTTTCTTCGATAGGGACGGTTTTGTCCCAGCGATGAAGGTAATAGAGGTCAATGACGTCTGTGTTTAGGCGTTGTAAGCTGTTCTCAATGTTTTTACGCAGCGCTTCAGGACTACCATTGATCTCTTTCTTACCTTCTTCGTTAATGAACATGCCACATTTGCTGGCCAACACATATTCATCTCTTCTATGCCCAACGGCTTTGGCCACCAGTTTTTCATTGGCACCGCCACCATATAATGTCGCAGTATCAAGATGGTTGTAACCGAGGTCCAAGGCATGGTTGAGTAAATGAATGCTCTGTTTCTCATCCGGTGGTGTTCCGTACGCATGAGAGAGGTTCATACATCCCAGACCAACAGGGTTACATAGAAATTGGCCAATTTTCCGTTGTTGCATAGTAAGATTCCTTAGCTGTGTTGTCCTTAAATGAGCTGCTCTTCGATGCGGTGCAGTGTTTCCATTGCTGACAGGCATTGAGCAACACTTGAGTTCGGCTCTTTGCCGGTCTTAATTGCTTCGAAGAACTCACGGTCAATCAATTCAATACCGTTGTTTGACACAGTAACACCTGTCAAATCAATTTGGTTGTCATAGCCGTCATACAAGTCATCGTAACGAGCAAGGAAAGTACCCTCATCACAGATGTAACGGAAGAACGTACCAAATGGACCTTCGTTATTGAATGACAGAGAAAGCGTACAAATTGCACCTGATGGCACCTTCATACCGATGCTCATGTCCATTGCGATGCCAAGATCCGGATGAATTGGGCCTTGCATGCCTTGAACTTGTGATGCGGTTTCACCAGTTTGGTATTGGAACAAATCTACTGTGTGACATGCATGGTGCCATAGCAGGTGATCAGTCCAGCTTCTTGGCTCGCCTTTCGCGTTGGTGTTGGTACGGCGGAAGAAGTATGTCTGCACATCCATTTGTTGGATGTTTAGCTCGCCAGCCTGGATTTTATTGTGAATCCATTGGTGGCTTGGGTTGAAACGGCGAGTGTGGCCAGCCATTGCAACTAAACCCGTTGCCTTTTGAGTCTCGACTACTTTGTAGCTGTCTTCGATGTTATCAGCCATAGGAATTTCGACCAAAACGTGCTTGCCAGCTTCCATACACTGGATAGCCTGAGATGCGTGCACCTGAGTTGGCGTTGCTAAGATAACGGCATCAACATCGTCACGAACAAGTGCTTCTTCAAGTGTCGTTACACCAACAGCCTGTGAATCATACTCACTGATCAGAGCATCAAGCTTGTCTTGTTCTGGAGAAACCATAACTGATACGGTTACGTCGTCGATATTTTGGATGGCTTCTAAGTGCTTACGGCCAAAGGCACCAGTTGCACCAACTACACATACTTTCATAAATAATCCTTTATTACACTTGGTTAAGAGGTAAGGGTATCGTTTGATTGGATGGGTGACGCTGAGTGCTCCATCGTATTCAAAATTTGATTAGATAACTGTTCTAACGTTTGATTGTCGACAGTTACATTTACATCTGACATCCGTTGATGCCAGTTGATTGCGCCGCTCGACATACTGGTATCGATATCAAGTGAAGCAAGTGTCTCGACTACTGATTTAAGTTCTTCGCTACGGCGTTTCCCATGAGTGAGCATTCTTTCCATATGGTAAACCGCCAATTGCGACAAATTAAGTTGTGGGTAGCTCTTTTCCAGTGACTCAATCACATAGGGCGCGACCCCGGCACGATGAGCCGCAAGCATACATTCTGTTGTTAATGCTTCCAGACCTTTCACCATCGCTGAACGCAACATTTTTATTTGTGAAGCATCGCCGACCTGCTCTGAAATCACGGTTACATCAAACCCCAAATACTGCAATTGTGGTGCAACCAGAGTGGCTTTTTTACCAGAAATGTACAGTGGGATTGGCTTTGAATTCGCTTTTACCGGACTCATTATTGCAGCGTCAATATAGGCTGCACCTTGCGACTCTACCAATTTCGCATTGTGTTTTTTCACTGCAGGAGCACACGAGTTACAATCTACGACAAACTGCTTCTCTGTCAGCGCACTACTAAGCGGTGCTAAAGCCAAGTTTGCCTGATCAGGTGTAACGAGAGAAAAAATAACCTGAGCGCCACAAACGGCTTGCTCTGGGTTAAACGCGCCATTGACCTGAAATTGGATGTAATCCATCAGTTTTGCTTCGCGTGTAGCCTCATCGCGTGTTTTGATATCAAAAGCACTGATCACGTCCGGTGCATTGTCACCAGCGATGCTGATAAGTGCTTGAGCGGCTTCACCGAAGCCAATAAATGCGGCACGAGTTGTTTTCACCTTTGATACCCGAATATGTTGCTTCACCGAAAACGACTGTAACATTTGGGTAAAAACACGAATAATCAAAAGATGATATTAGGTATTCAATTTTGAGAAAGCGCTGCCCGATTTAGCCTGACATCTTCAAGCCATTCTTACGCAGAAGCGATACGAAATGCGTCTGTACGGTAGTCGCGTACCAGTTCTTACGCATGGTAAGGCCAATCGGTCTAGACTGCTGGCTGCAATCAAAAGGTAAAATCGTAAAGTGGCCTTCGTCCAGTTCACGTTGAATTTGATGTTGAGAAAGGACAGACAGGCGATCGCTGCCCAGTATCAGTTCTTTTACAAGCATCTGCGAACTGGCTTCTACCAAACGTGAAGGGGGCTCTAATCCACCATTAATGAAGATGTCTTCAAACATCTTGCGTCCTGGCGTATTAGCACTGGAGACTACCCAACTGGCTTGATGTAAATCCTGCAGAGTGACATTCGCTTTTTTGGATAGCGGGTGATCGTGGCGTGCAAAGACTTTGTTTTCTGATTCAAACAGGGTTTCCTGACGAATATCAGTACTCGGAATCGGAAATCGCAATGCGCCGATCAGTACATCGATCTCACCGTACTTTAAGTGGTTGAGCAAATCGGAGTAGGGGCCATCGATAACCTGAATCCGGCAGTCTGGATAGCTTTGGCTGAATTCATTAATAGTAATAGGTAGCAAACAGGTACGAGCTAGCGGCAGACAGCCCACTGTGATCACACTGTTATGACGGTCGCTAAGTGCGTCGATCTCTTCGATTCCTTGCTTTATTTCAACAAATGCGAGCTTACAAGCTTTGACGAGCGCGGTACCGGCTTTGCTTACGACGATACCATTACTGATTTTTTCGAATAAGGTGACATCCAAGATCTCTTCAAGATCTTTTGACGCGCGGTAAACGGAAGATTGGGACACCTCCAACAAGCGGCTGGCTTCGGTAAAACCCTGACCATCCGAAACGGCAACTAACGCCTTCAGGTGTGTCGACGTCATATTGTATAAGAATCGATGAACGTTGCTTTTGCGTTGCCCTTTGGCGATCTTGAGTGTCTCAGAGATCCCATGCTCTATATGATCTAACGCCCTATCAATACGAAACGCGAAAGCTTTACCTTGCGGAGTCGGCGTCATGCCATCACTGGTACGTTCAAATAGTTCACTGTGAATACTCTTTTCGAATTTTGAAATCGCTTGAGTGATGGCTGGTTGGGAGAGAAATACGGTCTCAGATGCCTTACTGATGCTGCCTGTCTTGACAACTTCAGAAATGGCGCGTAAGTGCCGAATATTTGGGATGTTAAACATAAGACCGCCTGTAAATGAGCAATGTAATTCTCAGTGTTGAATATGCAATTCGGAAAACTGGTAACGCTGATGGGACAACGACCCTAGAAGGCGACCCCACATTAACTTTTCACTTATTTAGACATGTTTAAGCACAATGCTAAATGTTTAGGTTACTTTCTTGTTTATAAATTGTGACGCCAATCTCCTATTTGTAATTGTATACAATGGAGGGTGTTTATTTTTTATTTAATATTTCAACGCTATAAAATTTGGTTTAATTCATTGAATTTAATGAATTTAATTTTCTATTGTTCTTAATTGATAATTGCCCCTTTATCTAAAAATTGAATGGCACTTTCACTATATGAATTATAGGTCATCTGGGGGGAGTGCTAGATTGTTAATGCCATGAAACAGGAGGTTCACAGAATGAGAACAATAAAAACATTATCACTTTCTCTCGCACTTGCTTACGCGGGAACTGCCGCATCATCTGAAATTGAAATCACTATTGGTCACGTTGATTCTCAGGATTGGACGACATCTAAAAAAGGTGCTGCTACACAGGTCTTCAAGAATCTTGTTGAAGCGGAATCTGGTGGCCGTATCAGTGTCAATGTCTACCCATCTAGCCAATTAGGTGGTGAAACTGAACTACTACAGTCAGCTCAGGAAGGCATGTTAACAATGACGATGGTTTCTGGGGCTTACAGCAAGCTGTGTAAAGAAGCGAGTGTGCTTGAGATCCCTTACTTGTTCCCTTCAGCTCCGGTTGCATGGGAAGTTCTGGATGGTGAGTTCGGTAAAAAACTGGGCGAACACTGTCTCAAGCAGACTGGGCTTCGTAACCTTGCGTACGGAGAAACTGGTTTCCGTCATTTCACCAACTCTAAGAAAGTCATCAGCAGCCCGGAAGACCTGAATGGGTTAAAAATCCGCGTGATGACCACCCCTCTTTATATCGAAATGTTGAAATCGGTAGACGCAGAACCAACGCCAATTGCTTGGCCTGAAGTTCCGGCGGCACTAACGACTGGCGTAGTAGACGGTCAGGAAAACCCTGTTGGTGTTATTGCGAACAACAAATTCTACGAGCTGCAAAAATACATCACGCTAGATGGCCATGTGTACGGCACTGACTTTCTGCTAATCAATGACGATTTCTACACTGGCTTAAAAGCAGAGGATAGAGAACTGATTGACCGTTCGGCAAAAGTAGCAAGTACGGTAAGTCGCGCTATCCAACAAGTGAACTCAGCTGCTGGCCTTGAATTACTGGCGAAAAAAGGCATGACAGTCACGTCACTTACGGCGGAACAGAAGCAGAAGTTCAGCGAGAAAACTCAGCCTGCTGTGATCAAATGGCTAGAAACGACGATTGATTCAAAATGGATCGATGAGGCACTTCAAGCAGTAGACGCTGCTAAATAATTTTAGGTAAGCCGTAAAGCCCATTACGGGCTTTACGGAATTTTGTGGAGAAAGGCTATGATAGAGCGATACAAAAAGCTGCTGGCTATCCTTGCTGGCACTTCATTGCTAACAGTCTTTGTAGTGATGTTGTTTAGCAGCATCAGTCGTTATTTTTTCAATACCTCGATTTTATGGGGTGAAGAGCTGTGTAAATACGCCATGATTTACGGCGTTATGTTTGCTACAGCAATCTGTTACCTCGATGAATTACACATTAAATTCTCAGTTCTTAGCTCAGTGAAGTCAGCTAAGTTCCAAAAAGGATTAGAAGTCATTACCGACATAGCAGTGTTTGCGAGTGCATTGATATTGATTTGGTCAGGTTATTTGTTTGTTGCGAAGCGCGGTGCCATTGAATCACCGGGTATTGGGATCAGTATGTATTACTTCCAATCAGCACTAGTGGTTGGTGGTGTGTGCTTACTTATCGCAGCATCACTTCGATTAGCCGCTCATCTATCAGCTCTAACCGGGCGCGCACCCTGTCTAAAACGTAGAGATGTATAAGGATTTACTATGCCATCTATAGCTTTGATGGGCACCTTACTGATATTCGGTGTTCCGCTCGTATTCACAATCATTCTGGCGATGTCGTTTTATGTCACCAGTACGCCAATTTCAATTAGCTTAGTTGCTCAACGTATTTTTAGCGGATTGGATTCCTATTCAATTCTTGCAGTGCCTCTGTTTGTTCTGGCTGGTGAGCTGATGAACAAAAGTGGTATCACTACGCGAATTATCGATTTTGCTAATGCGTTAGTCGGGCACTTCCGAGGCGGACTTGCTCAGGTAAACATCTGGTCGTCAGTGATGTTTGCGGGTATTTCTGGCTCCGCGGTTGCAGACACTTCTGCTCTTGGTCGTGTGTTTATTCCTCAAATGGAAAAAGAGGGATACAGCAAAGAGTTTTCGTCCGCATTAACTGCTGCGTCATCTGTTATCGGCCCAATGATTCCGCCAAGTATCCCGGTGATTATCTACGCGTTAATCGCAAGTGGAGTGTCGGTTCCTGCGCTATTCTTAGCAGGGATTGTACCGGGTATTCTATCTGCGATTGCACTGTCGATATTTGTTTATTTCTACGCAACGCGCCATAAGATTCGCAGTAACGTTGTCCGTCAAAGTCGCCGTAAAGCATTGGTAAAAGCGTTTGTTCCATTGACCATGCCGGTATTCATTCTGGGTTCAATTCTATTAGGTGTTGTCACACCGACAGAAGCCGCTGCTTTTGCTGCATTTTACGCACTGACCGTTGGGATGTTTTTCTATAAAACACTTAAAATTAGTGACTTACCGGAAGTGTTTATTCGTTCAATGCGTGACTCATCTATCGTCTTGATTTTGATTGCGGTCATTTCCGTTGCTAACTGGCTGCTGACTTTCTCACGTGTACCTCAGTACATCAGTGCGCAAATCATCAGCACGATCAGTGACCCGGTTATGTTCCTGATTATGGTTAACCTGATATTGCTGGTGGTTGGTCTATTCCTTGAAGGGATTGCGGCAATGCTTATCTTGATTCCAATCTTCCATCCAATCGCGATGAGTTTCGGAATCGACCCTGTTCACTTCGGGATTGTGGTTATTTTTAACCTGATGATCGGCTTGATTACGCCACCACTTGGTATTTGTCTGTTCGTTGCCAATACCATTTCTAAAGTGGGTGTTGCGGCTATATCAAAACAAATAGCACCGCTGTTTTTGCTCGAAGTTGTCGTGCTGTTTTTTATTACCTTCGTGCCTCAAAGCGTGCTGTTCTTACCAAAAATGTTTGGCTACTAACAAGTACTCAATATGGCTGTGATGGACGTTCTCCTGCCGCTCGCGATGATAGTGGCGGCAGGTTTTTATACGACAAAAATTCGCTTTTTCTCTCAAGGTTTTCATGCGGATATAGGTAAGTTAGTTTTATATTTCTCGTTGCCTGCTGTCATATTGATTAATTTGTCGCAACTGGATATTAAAAATGCATTAGAACTTAACTTTTTATTGGTATACGCAATTTCAGGTATTGCCTCAATGGGCTTTGCGTTGGTCATAAGTAAACAAGTATTAAAATCTGATTGGAAAGATGCATGTATTAATGCATTAGGTAGCGGTATGCCAAATAGTGCATTTGTTGCCTTTCCAATTGTTTTGTCACTATTTGATGGCCAATTTATTGAAGCCTTTTTAATGTGCGTTTTGGTGGAGAATCTTTTATTTATTCCACTTTGTTTGTTATTTCTGGAAATTAGCCATAGCGTTAAAACTAATACGTTCGATCAAATGAAATTAATCGCGAAACGTATTAGCAGTAATCCAATAATAATTTCTATCGCTATTGCATTAGGTATAAATTTATTAAATATAACTTTGCCTGAGTTTGTTATGAAAAGTGCCGATTGGTTTTCTAATACAGCTGTCGCATTGGCATTGTTTGCTATCGGTGGTGCATTAGGCCAGTCATTCAAGCTTGAAGAAAAAAGACGCACCGCTTTGGTTGCCGTTAATAAACTCATTATTTTTCCGATGGTTGCGATTGGATTGTTGACCATATTTCCAGTCGATGAAGCGCTTAAACCAGTACTGATTATATTTGCTGCAGCGCCGATGTTAACCATCTACCCAATATTGGGTGCTATTTATCATCAACAAAAATTTTGTGTAAACACGCTTGTCACAACAACGCTGGCTTCCGGAATTTCTCTGTCCATTGTTGTTGCAATGTTTAATTCATAGTGAGGTGAGTGTCTGGCACCTGTCAACGCCATGCTTAACGCCTCCCTATACGAGATATCAGCCTTTGATTGGCTAGGAGTTAATTTATGAAGTATTCAATTGCCACCGTTTGTTTATCCGGTACGCTTGAGCAAAAAATGCATGCAGCGGCTAAGGCGGGTTTCCACGCAATCGAAATTTTCGAGAATGATTTGACCCAATACCGAGGCACCGCTCGCGATGTAAAACGTATCGCTGATAGTCTGGGGTTAGAGATTTTAGTGCTGCAACCGTTTCGCGATATGGAAGGGCTACCACCTGAGTTACGCGATAAAAAATACAAGATGATGGAGCGTAAGATCGACCTCGCCCATCAGCTCGGTACTGATCGTTTAATGATGTGCAGTAGCGTTCACCCGCTGGCTTCCCCAGACAGAAATCAGTGCGCTGCAGATCTGCATGCGTTGGCAGAACTGGCTAAACGTGAAGACATGAAATTAAGCTATGAAGCGCTTGCCTGGGGTCGTCATATCGCAGACTACGATGACGCCTGGGATATCGTTAAGCGAGTGGATCACCCAAACTTGGGTATCGTACTTGATACATTCCATATGTTCGCCCGTGGTAACACGCTGGACACGTTAAAGAACGACATTCCAGTTGAAAAAATTGGCCTGGTTCAATTGGCTGATGCGCCTAAGATGCAAATGGACATTCTGCAGTACAGCCGCCATTATCGCTGCTTCCCTGGTCAGGGTGATTTCCCTATTATTGAGTTTGTTCAGGCACTTAAAGACAAAGGTTACGACGATTACTTGTCGCATGAAGTGTTTAATGATGAGTTCCGCTCTTCGTCTCCAATTGAAAAAGCGATTGATGGTGTGCGCTCTTTGAAATGGCTTGAAGATCAGAGCAGTGACACGTTCGAAGCGCCTGAAGTGAGTGATATAAGTTTTGTGGAATTTGCGGTAAAAGAACGTGAAAACAACCCGTTTACCGATATCATCGAATCACTTGGCTTTAAGAAAACCCATTGTCATAAAAGCAAAAATGTTGACCTTTACCAACTTGGTGATATCAACTTCGTATTCAACTATGAGAAAAATAGTAATGCGAGTAGTTACTTAGAAGGGCATGGTGAATCTGTTTGTGCGTTGGGTGTATTAGCGAAGGACGCAAACCGCTTAGTTGAACTGGCAAAGCGTTACAATAGCCCGACGATTTATCAGGCGCGCCAAGAGAATGAACTGGATATCCCGACGCTGAAAAGCTCAAGTAATCTGCTTATCCATCTGCTTGATCAAAACCACGCAGAGAAGTTCTATGACGTCGATTTTGAACCGCTGACGGATGGTGCTGCCTATAATGACAACCTAATCCGTATCGACCATATGGGGCAGGTGGTGTCACCTGAAACCTTGTTGTCTAACTTGTTCTTCTACAAATCAATTTTTGGTTTTGTTCCGGAAGAGAGCTACGACTTGCCAGATATCAACGGTCTGATCACCAGCCGTACGATTACCAGTCCAAACGGCAAGATTAAGTTTGCGTTAAACAGCACGAGTGCGAAGCAGACCTCTGCTCAGCGTTTTTTAAATGCGTCAAATGGGGCGAGCATTAACCAGATTGCTATTCAATGTCATGATATTTTCGCAGCAGTAAAAGACCTTTCGCCAATTTATCAGTTGAAGATACCAAACAACTACTATTTAGACATTCAAGCTCAGTTTGATTTAAGTGACGAGTTTATTGCAAAACTTAAAGAAAACAACATCCTATACACAGAAGATGACACAGGCAGCTTCTTGCATTTCTACACAAAAGAAGTCAATGGACTGTTCTTTGAAGTGTTACAGCGAGTTGGAAACTATAAAAAATATGGCGAAACCAATGCGTTTATTCGCTTGGCATCCCAGTCTTACCATGATTAAACATTAGAAATAAAAATCAGAATAAAAAATAGGTGCTTCATCGAAGCACCTATTTTTTTTATTTGTCTAATCTTTGAAATAACGTCGGGAAGTTATTTCTATCATGTTATTTTTCTAGCAAATAGTTAATCGCCAATTGGTAGCCCTTTGTGCCCATACCAATAATGGTACCAGCAGCCACCGGAGAAATGTAAGAGTGATGACGGAACGATTCGCGCGCGTGTACGTTGGTAATGTGTACTTCAACCACAGGAACGCCAACACCTGCGATCGCATCGTGAAGGGCGATTGAGGTATGCGTGTAAGCGCCTGGGTTGAAAACAACGCCAGCGAGTTCACCAGTTTTGTATTCAGCCCCAGCTTTGTGGATGGCATTAATTAACTCACCTTCAATATTGCTTTGCAGACATTCGACGTCATAGCCGAATTCTGATGCGAGTTTTTGACAGCGGACTTCTACATCCGCTAGCGTTTCATGACCGTACTTCTCAGGTTCACGAGAGCCCAACAGATTAAGGTTTGGGCCGTTTAATAACAGTAACTTAGGCATAATGAGAACCTTTGCTTAGCATAGCTGAGTGAAATGCGATTCACGGAACTCTGCTAACTCGGCAGGGCTTGGTTTGGTATTAGTAAATAGAGAAAATGCGTCAGTTGCTTGATGGAAAAATAGTTCAAAGCCGCTGATAATAGAGACGTTTTTCTCTTTTGCTGCTAGAAGGAATTGAGTGTCGACAGGCGTATAAACGGCATCGAAAACCCACTCTTGAGAGCCAATCCAGCTTTCTGGAATAGGGGTGCCTGGCATCGAGTAGTGACCGACTGGAGTGCAGTTTACCAGACCATTGGCCAGCTTGACGTAAGACTCAAGTGATTCGCTATTTGCCGTTGTCACCTGTAAGTCTTCGTCAGACAGTTGATTAGCAAGTGCCTGGGCTTTTTTCTCATCCATATCAAACAAAATCAGCTCTGATGCACCTAGATCAACCAGTGACATCGCAACGGCTTTACCAACGCCTCCACATCCAACTAGCACAACTCGACCAGGTGTCTGCTCACGTGAATTTCGGTAAGCCTGAATGAAGCCTGAGTAGTCGGTGTTGTAAGCGATAATTTCATCGCCTTTTTTCACTAATGTGTTTGCTGCCTGAACGCGTTGCGCTGATTTGTCGAGTTTATTCGCTATTTCAATGGCGATTTCTTTAAATGGGTAAGTGACATTTGCCGACTGAATTTCAGAAGCGAACAACGCCGTTGCTTGAGATTTGAACTCTTCAATATCCCCGCTATCAATACTATTTAATTGATAGCTAAAGTTAATATTTAAATGCTTGGCAAGCTCGTTGTGAAAATATGGGGATTTCGACCGAGTTATATTTTTTCCAAATAAACGGCATTGCATAGTAAGTACTCCATCTATTAATGACAGGATAAGGCTACCACACGTCATTTTTCCATTGATAATTATATTTTTCTAACACCTATTCATTTTTGTTGAATGCTTGTATTTATTGGCTTTTAAGTCGATTTGTTAACAATAGAAGTAAGGTATCTATCTCAAAAACTTATACCGTAAAAATAAATTGAAATAGTCGAGTTGTTATCTCCGTCGTTATAGTAGTTATACACAAGTGAATTCCAGATGCAGGATTCAAGTCGTGGTTGAATTTATCGGTCAAGACATTTTTACAGAACTAAGCATCTCGAGGTTATTTGAGTATAAAAACAAAACAACAGAAGGAATTGATGAGATGATAATCGATTGCCACGGCCACTATACCACTACACCACCGCAAGTCGGTGATTACCGAGAAAGCCAAAAAGCAGCGGTAGCAAAAGATCCAAAATACGTTGGAGACAAAGGTACTATCAGTATTTCTGACGATGAGATTCGCGAAAGTATTGAAAACAACCAGCTTCGTCTGCAAAAAGAGCGCGGAACCGATTTGACTATCTTCTCTCCTCGCGCAAGTTGGATGGGACACCACATTGGAAATGAGCATACTAGCCGCTTCTGGACCGAGCATCAGAATGACCTGATTCGCCGTGTGTGTGACCTATTTCCTAACAACTTCGCACCTGTTGCTCAACTTCCTCAGTCGCCGGGTGTGACGCCTTCTAAATCGGTACCTGAATTGGTTCGTTGTGTCGAAGAAATGGACTTCATCGGCTGTAACCTAAACCCGGATACTACGGGCGGCTTCTGGAAAGATGCGTCTTTGGGTGATCGAGCGTTCTACCCACTTTACGAAAAAATGGTTGAGCTAGACGTTCCGGCGATGATTCACGTATCTGCGGCGTGTAACTCTTGCTTCCACACCACCTCTTCACATTACCTGGGTGCGGATACCACGGCATTCCAACAGCTTCTGATGTCGGATGTATTTAAAGATTTCCCTGAGCTGAAAATCATTATTCCTCATGGTGGTGGCGCAGTGCCTTATCACTGGGGACGTTTCCGCGGTATTGCACAAGACATGGGTCTTCCACCATTAGAAGAGTCAGTTTTGAAGAATATCTACTTCGATACTTGTGTATACCACCAGAAAGGCATTGACCTGCTACTAGACATTCTTCCTGCGGAAAACATTCTGTTTGCGTCTGAGATGATTGGTGCAGTACGTGGTGTCGACCCAGAAACTGGTCACTACTTTGATGATACCAAGCGTTACATCGACGCAAGCGATAAGGTCAACGACGAAGAGAAAGCACTCATTTTTGAAGGCAACGCTCGTCGTGTATTCAGCCGTCTGAAGGCATAAGGATTAATATTATGCAAAACAATGTTGTAGTTCAGAATATTCAACGTGCAGACAAAGACGTGATTGAAGGTCTGCGTAAATGTGGCGTTGCTACTATCCATGAAGCTCAAGGTCGTCGCGGCCTGCTTGCTCACTACATGCGTCCTATCTTCCAATGTGATGCGGTTGCTGGTTCTGCGCTTACGATTTCTGGCGCAGCGGGTGACAACTGGATGATGCACGTAGCTATCGAACAAGCTCAGGATGGGGACTTTTTAGTCTTCGCGCCAACTTCGCCATCAAACCACGGCTTCTTTGGTGATTTACTGGCTACTTCAGCCCAAGCGCGTGGTGTGGTTGGCCTAATCATCGAAGGCGGCGTTCGCGATACGCGAGATTTGCGTGAAATGAACTTCCCGGTTTGGTCAAAAGCCATCTTCAGCGAAGGTACTATTAAAGAAACATTGGGTTCTGTGAACGTTCCAATGACCTGCGCAGAAGAAATCGTCTACCCGGGTGATGTGATGGTCGCTGATGAAGACGGTGTTGTGGTTGTTCGTCGCGACGAAGCAAAACAAGTACTTGTTGCTGCACTCGACCGCATCGAGAGAGAAGAGGCGAAACGTGTTCGCTTAGCAAACGGCGAACTTGGCCTGGACATCTATAATATGCGTGAGCGTTTAGCAGAAAAAGGGCTCAAATATGTCTAACCAAGCCCCTTGTATGTGGATGAGAGCGGGTACTTCAAAAGGCGCATACTTTGTTAAAAGTGACCTGCCTTCAGACCAGTCTTGTCTGGAAAGCTTTCTTCTCGCGGCAATGGGCTCACCTGACGAGCGTCAAATTGATGGGATTGGCGGTGCCGATCCCCTGACTTCTAAAGTTGCGATCGTCGCGCCATCTGAACGAGATGGTGTGGATGTAGATTATCTTTTCTTACAAGTGTTTGTGGATCAACCATTGATCAGCACTAAGCAAAATTGTGGCAATATCTTAGCGGGTGTAGCTCCATTTGCGATAGAGCGAGGCATCGTGGAAGCCCAAGAAAAGCAAACGACAGTAAGAATCTACATGGAGAACACCGATCAAATCGTGACGGTCACCGTGAATACGCCCAATCGACAAGTGACCTACGAAGGTGACTGTGAAATCGATGGCGTTCCTGGTAGCGCTGCGCCGATTGCGGTTACGTTCGAAGATACCGCCGGTTCAACTTGTGGCGCACTGCTGCCGAGCGGCAATGTCGTGGATGTGATTGACGGTGTTGAAGTAACGTTAATTGATAATGGCATGCCTGTTGTCGTCATCAATGCGGAAGATCTCGGTATTTCGGGCGATGAAAGCCGAGATCAACTCGACAATAACGCGGAACTGAAACAAAAGCTGGAATCAATACGGCTACAAGCTGGACCGTTAATGAACCTCGGTGATGTTTCCCAATTATCGGTACCTAAAATGTCATTGGTTAGCAAAGCCCAGTATGGCGGCGCTATTTCTACTCGTACCTTTATCCCTCATCGCTGCCATGCCTCGATAGGTGTACTGGGAGCCGTAAGTGTTGCGAGTGCGTGCATTTTAGTGGGTTCGCCGGCACAAAAATTGGCATCAATCGAGCAAAGTGAAACTTTAGCGGTAGACGTTGAACACCCGATAGGCAAAATGAGCGTAGTGTTGGATGTAAAAGAGAACCAAGTCCAAGCTGCAGCAATTTTGCGTACCGCCCGTAAGTTGTTTGACGGAATCGTGTATACAAATAGATAGAATATAAGGACTGACCATGGACAAGGATTATCTACCTTTTCACCCTAATCCAAGCAAACCCGAGTTTAAGGTGCCGGAAGGTGCTGTGGATAGCCATTGCCACGTATTTGGCCCAGCAAGTAAATTCCCTTACTCGCCAAAACGTAAGTACACGCCGTGTGATGCCTCTAAAGAGCAGTTATTCGCACTAAGAGATTACCTCGGCTTCAGCCGCAACGTTATTGTTCAGGCGTCTTGCCATGGTACAGACAACGCTGCTTTGGTAGATGCGCTCAACACCGCTGGTGATTTAGCTCGCGGCATTGCTTTTGTCGATGAAACCGTCACTGACGAAGAGCTGCAACTGATGGATAAAGCCGGCGTTCGTGGTGTACGTTTTAACTTCGTGAAACGTCTTGTTGATACCGCACCAAAAGAAACGCTAAAGCAGATTGCAGAAAAAATTCGCCCACTGGGCTGGCATGTCGTTGTCTACTTTGAAGCGCAGGATATTGACGAGGTTGCGCCATTCCTGAAGGAACTTGATATGACTGTTGTCATCGACCACATGGGTCGTCCTGATGTTTCTAAAGGCGTCTACAGCGAAGAGTTCGAGAAGTTCATTAACATGATGGAGAGTAACCCGCAGATCTGGACGAAAGTGAGCTGTCCAGAGCGTTTGACACTTACTCCACCAGACTATTCAGACGTAGTTCCTTTCGCTCGTGAGCTCGTTGAGCGCTTCCCTGAGCGTGTGTTGTGGGGTACTGACTGGCCGCACCCAAACATGAAATCACACACACCAGATGACGGTCATCTTGTTGATGTGATTCCAAAAATCGCACCATCGGAAGAGTTGCAACAAGCTCTGCTTGTGACTAACCCGATGAAACTGTACTGGCCGGAGGAAGTTTAAAATGTCTTATCTTGATAACAAGTCCTCAATTGAAGGCACCGTTCTGTTTGACGGTGAAATGGCTCGTAAAGGTTACGGTCTGAATAAGATGTGCTTTTCTCTCAACACGGCTGCGGCTCGCGAAGAGTTTCAGCGTGATGAAATGGCTTACTGCGACAAGTTTGGCCTGACGGAAGAGCAGAAAGTCGCGATTCAAAATCGTGATGTGCTTGGCTTACTGAAGCTAGGTGGAAGTATTTACTATTTGGCTAAGTTTGCTGGAATGCTTGGTCTGAATATGCAAGATATTGGTGCGATTCAAACCGGCAAAACGGTTGAAGAATTTAAGCAAATGTTAGTCGACGCGGGGAAATAATCATGGCAAAAATTATAGGTGGTATCGGTACTTCACATATCCCTGCTATCGGCAAAGCGATAGAGAACAATCAACAGCAGGAACCGTACTGGAAGCCGTTGTTTGATGCGTATCCTCCGATTCTTAAATGGTTAGGGGAAGAAAAACCAGACGTTGCGATTCTGTTTTACAACGACCATGGTCTTGAATTCTTTATCGACAAAAAGCCAACGTTCGCGATTGGCGTGGCAGACCGTTATGAAAACGCCGACGAAGGTTGGGGCATTCAAACGATTCCAGATGTGAAGGGGTCTCCAGACTTAGCGTGGCATATTTCTAACCACTTGGTTGAAAATGAATTCGACATCACGATTTGTCAGGAAATGAAAGTCGACCACGGTCTGACGGTTCCTATGCAGCTTTTATGGCCAAATTACTCGTACGACAATGTTCAGGTTATTCCTGTTTGTATCAACTGTGAGCAGCATCCAATGCCTTCTCCAAAGCGTTGTTACGATTTGGGTAAACAGATTGCTGCGGCAGTTGAAAGCTTCGATCAGGATCTTAAAGTGGTTGTGCTTGGTACTGGCGGTCTTTCACACCAGTTGGACGGCGAGCGAGCAGGGTTTATCAATAAAGAGTTCGATCTTTACTGTATGGATAAGTTAGTTGCAGAGCCTGAGTGCCTGACTAAACTTTCTGTCCTTGATCTTATCAAAGAGGGTGGTGCTCAAGGCCCTGAACTGAACATGTGGCTTGGCATGCGTGGAACACTGCAAGGTGAGCTGAATGTGCTACAAAGCAGCTACCACGCACCGATCTCAAATACCGGCTCCGGTACGATGTTAATCGAGTCAAAATAGTCGTTAAAAAACCTGTTCATTCTCTCCTTGTTAAGCGGTCCAGATGGGCCGCTTTTTTTATCTACAGTCTTTATATTTCGCTTCACCGTTCGGGTTGCGGAGAGCCTTTAATGAGGAGGCTAGGAGCCTGTATTCCCGTTTTTCTGCTTCAAAAAACCAACAAAAAAGCCGAGTATTCACTACACTCGGCTTTTAAAATAAATTGCTAGGTCTTTAGCTTGGAAATTTACTCAGTAAAACGGGATTTCAGCTCTGCTAAAGTCAGACTCACACTTTGGTAGCCTCCTGTCGCGATGTACCAGTTGGTTGGATTCAAATAGTATGTCTGGCCAGATTTCCAGGCCGAAGTCTGTGTAATCGCTTCTCGTGCCGCTAGCGTCTGCTCAGCTTGGCCTTCTCCACCTGTTGCAGCGCCGCGATCAAGGACAATAAGCCATTCAGGATTGTTTTCCAAAGCTTGTTTCAGTTTTTGCTCTCTCAGTAACTTAGCTGCTTTCGCTTCCTCAGACCCCGGTTTTGGTCTCGATTTAAGTTTTTGTTCTGATGAAGGTTCAACAACGGCAGACAGACCGGTCAAGTCATACAACATTCCGAATCGGTCACCTGGAGCGTGAAGCATAACGTTATCTTTTATCGTAAAGAGTACTAAACTGCTGCCTTGCTCAGAGCCTTGGGATTTGAGTAACTTGAGCGATTGAGTTAAGTCCGTGGACAATTTATTCGCTTGTTGCTCTTTGTTGAAGATAGCGCCTAACGTTGTTAGGTTTTGCTTAACCCCTGCCTCGAAATTGGACGGGTCAATGCTCAAATCAATGGTTGGTGCTATCTGAGAAAGATCCGGGTATGCAGAGCGCGACCTCGCAGCAACAATAATAAGATCAGGATTGATCGCTTTTATTGCTGCAAAGTCCGGTTTAAAAAGCGTTCCAACCTTGGCAAATTGCTTATCGGTATAGCGACTTAAATAACTCGGGAAGAGCGTATCAGGTACTCCAACTGCGGAGACTCCTAATGCATCCATGGTATCTAAAGAAGCGAGGTCAAAGACGACGACTCGCGATGGCTGCTTTTCTATTTTGGTGACACCTTGTGCATGCTCGATATCAAGCGGGTACGCCCATGCCAGTGTTACTTGAGAAATACTGGCGATGAGTGCCATCAACACTATTTTTATTTTCATCATAATCAATCTCTTGGCTGAAGTTCGCATCCGAAGCGTCAGCGCAGTTATTTGTTAGGGAAAGGTATTCTTCAGGGAAAGTATCAATAGGGAAGCCATCATGGGGACATGTGCCCCCACGAACGAACATTCCAGATCAGAAGCTGTAAGCTACAGATACGTGATACTTACGCCCGTCCAGGATGTATCGATAATCCGCATCTTCTTCTGGGTTTACTTCTTCGTTGAAGACGTTGTATACCCCAGCCTTTAGGCTAAGTTCGCGTTTTGGTTTGTATACAAGACCTAAATCGTAGAAGGTGTAATCTGGGATGGTTAGGCCATTCGTCGAACTACCACTAGTACCTGTTTGCCAGCGACCAGAGGTCTCACCTCGGTAATTTCCTTGCGTCCATAGCAGCAGTTGATCGGTCGCTTGCCACTCTAAAGAGGCATTGAACATGTGTTTGGCGACTTCGTTTAGTGGTTCGCCCGCATATTCGCCCGTTTTCTGCTCAGTTTTGGTGTAAGTGTATGAGTGGCGATACATCAGGTTTTGAGTAAATTGGTAATCAAGGGTGAACTCAATTCCAGACATTTCTGCTTCTGCGATGTTTTCGTACGCGGTGTAACCATACTGATGGGCAGGGTAATATGTGCCGTTGTAATAACACTCTACGTTCGCTTCACAGACGCGGCCAGTACGATTGATTTTGTCTTTAAATTCAGAAATGTAAGCCGTCAGTGTCGTTGATAAACCAGACCCATAAAGATCGTCATAACCAATACCAATCTCGTAGTTTAAGCTTGTTTCCGGTTTTAACTCAGGGTTACCAATGATCACTCCGCCGCGAGACGTAGCGCCAAAATCATTCGCACTTTGACGTAAGCTAGGCGCCTTGTAGCCAGATGTTACCCCACCTTTGATGACGACTTCATCGGTTACGCCATATACGGTGTACACTTTCGGACTAAAGTGGCTGCCGAAATCTTGGTTGTCGTCAAATCGACCACTAAGAACAATGGAAAGGTCATCAATCGGTGCCCATTCGTTTTCTGCAAATAGTGAGTACTGGTAACGCTCCATTTTATTCACGGCATTGGCGACGGGAATAACAGGAGGTTGCAAGCCGTTCGTTGCACCATCTTCTAAACGCTCATTTTTATAGGTTGCACCGACGGTCAACGTGTTGCTATCCCAAAACCAGTTAAGCTGAGAGTTGATGGTTAGTACGTCAAACTGGATGCCATTACCCGTCACTTCGTTGGTACGGGTTGAGTTATCAGAGTCATCATAATTGACGTACGATTTCCAGCGCATATCGTCGTAATGGCCTTCATGCTCAATGAAGTAAGTATCACGAACCGACTTGTTATAACTCAATTCCGCATCACTGACGCTGCCATCACGGTTGGTCACGGTTTCAGAAATGCTTATACCCGGCGTGTGCGTTCGCTCTTGCACATATCGGCTATAACCTGCTGCAATTGAGTTTTGATCATCAACCACCCAGTTAAGTTTTGATGAAAAGTTTTTGCGTTTATATTCCGGGTCAGATGCATAGCTATCATCGCCGCCAATGAAGTGGCTTTCGTCCTGATTCAAAAAAGAGCCGCTCAATTGCAGAGATAGTTTGTCGTCCACCAAGGGCGCATTAAGGACAAAGTTGGTTTGCATCGCATCTTCATTCACTTTGTTTGCGCTGTCCGCTTTGGTGTACTCGGTAGAAACGCTTCCGCCCCACTCATTACGTACTTTTTTCGTGATAACGTTGATTACACCACCCATCGCATCCGAGCCATAAAGTGCTGACGCGGGGCCACGAATCACTTCGATACGTTCTATCTCTGAGACAGGAGGCAAAAAGTTGATCGGAGTGCCTGCTTGAGCACCATTAAGACCAAACGCGTCATTGCCTTGTACAGGTCGACCATCAATGAGGAATAAAGTGTAGCTAGAAGCCATGCCACGAATCATTATGGATTGCTCGACCCCGCCTCCCATAACCTGAACACCCGACATATTTTTTAATACATCGGTAATATCGGTATAGGCTCTCTTCTCAATATCTTCAGCAGAAATAACCGACATGGTTGCAGGGGCACGCTGCAGCGTTTGTTCGAAACCTGATGCAGTCACAACAATAGTTTCATCTGCTTTATTTTGAGCTTCTTCGGCCCAAGCTGCACTCTGGCTAATTAGCCCTAGTGAAACTGCTATTGCAACTTGAGAGTGGGACCAACTGAACATCTATAACTCCTACTTGTGAATAATTCTCAATATCAACTTGGATATGGGCATTATTCACAAAATTTATTTCTGAAATAGATCAATATGTGAGACACTTCGAACCATTAATGGAACAATTCTCATTCTCACAATAAATCCGTTAAATGCATAAGGAGCTGTATATGCAAGATCTTAGCGCTGTACGTGCGTTTCATGCCCTGTGCCAGCATAAGAGTTTAACTGCTGCGGCTAAATCATTGGGGCAACCTAAATCCACACTCAGTAGACGGCTCTCTCAACTTGAAGAAGATCTTGGCCAAGCGTTGGTTGCTAAACAAGGTAATCGCCTGACTCTCACTAAAGCGGGTGAAGTGTTTTCAGTTTACTCTGAACAGTTATTAGATCTCGCGGGGAGAGGGAAAGAAGCGCTTCATGAGCTGAATAATCAAGTAAGCGGAGAGATAACTCTTATCGTTCACCCTAACCTCACACGTGGGTGGATGAGTCGCGTACTTGATATCTTTATGAAGAATCACCCAGACATTAAAGTCCGAATACATAGTCAGTTCCATCACGGAGAATATACGATAGATGCGGATCTCATTGTCTGGGTAGGTGAAATTACGCCAATGGGCTACCACAAGGAACAACTCGGACTTTGGCACTATGCTGCTTATGCCTCACCAGAGTATCTATCTCAACACACGGTTCTGAGTCACCCGAAAGAATTGACCAACCATGCTTGGATTGATTTTATTGCGGCTCGACAAGATGCTTTCTCATTGCATCATCCAGTCTATGGGAACTTCGAGCTGCCCGCTTTAGAAAGTCGCTTACAAAGTGACAACTTAACGATGCAAGCTGACGCGATAGCGAAAGGTAGGGGAATAGGGCTATTACCGACTTGGTTGGCAAATGGTTTTGAAAGAGCTCACCCCGGTAGCCTGGTACCGTGTCTCGAAGGCTGGTTATCAGATCCTGCTTCGGTGAATTGTTTTTACCCAATGGGTCGCCATCCATTGAGATTAAAGCTGTTTATTGATGTTTTACGTGAAACGCGTCCTGCTGAGTGGAAATGAAACTTGGACGCAAGTGATTCGAAAAAATACCAGGACTGGCACCCTAACAGCGTATAAAGCAAGAAATGAGTCAGCGAATGCTACGCTGACTCAGCGAGCCTTACCTTTGTGAGATCCATCTTCAAATACCGTCTAATAAGGGTCGAACACACAATTTTTTATAACATACAGCCTAAGAGCCAGCATGATGACGATTAATGAGCTCTACAATATACAACATTGTAGATATAGACTTACATCATGAAATCTAACCATCTTTTTGCCGTATGCTTGCTAAGGAAATAAAATTTCCTAGTCAGCTGTACGGCACGTCTTTATTTTCATCGCTCGACTTATTATCATCTGAGATAGCATCGGAATCTGTATTGTGGGGAGCGTCAACAACCTGCGTTCTATCCGTACTTGACTTAGAAAAATCGCTGAGGAGCAGTTGCTTAATAAATACCTGACGATATGGCTGCGGTCCTGCAAGATTCTGGGCATAAGAGCTGAACATAACTAAGTTACCATCCGAATTAATTGAGGAATACAGACTTCCGCTGTCAGCATGGGTACCTTCTGGACTGGCACTAGCCAATGTAATCATTGCGGTCTGTCGGTCATAGACAAAAACATGTCCATACACGCTGTTTTCCCCTTGGATTAAGTTAGACGCATGGGAGCGAAATGAAACATATCTTCCATTGGCACTGATGCTTGGCTCGTAATTATGCCCCACAGCTAACTCCCCAAGTTCCCCATTCATACTGCTAGCCCGACTTATCAACTCAGTTTGTTTTTGTTGTCGGTCATAAACAAAAATTTGTTGATATCCATCCATGAGACCATTAACGAGGTTAGATGCACTCGAGCGAAATGCTATATAACGACCATCATTGCTGATACTTACTGCAGCACTAGAATCATTGGCTTTTTCCCCATCCTCACCAAGCGTGCTGCTTGATCGACTAATCAGCTCAATAGTGTCAGTCATACGATCGAAAACGTAAATATGCGTTTTTCCATCAGGAACATCGTCAACGAGATTGTCAGCGGCAGACTGAAACGCAATGTATCGCCCATCACCGCTGATGGCAGCCCCTGTGCTAAATTTATTGCCTTTAGTTACAGAGCGCTCATCTAGGTGGCCAGATTTACTTACCAATTCAATTAGTTTGGTTTGGCGGTCATAAACGTAAATGTCCCAGTTATTGTCAGTGTCACTTGCGACAAGATTATTCGCGTAGGATTGAAAAGCCACATAACGACCATTGGCACTGATGACGGGCATAGCGCTCATCTTGTTCGCTTTTTGCCCAAGCACGCCGTTAAAAATATTGGAGCGACTCACCAACTCAATGGAGTTCATCTGGCGATCATAAACAAAAATATCGGCCAGAGTATCCGAATCACCATCGGCAAAATTCGTTGCGTACGACTGAAACGCTACAAAGCGGCCATCGGCACTAATAGAAGGGAAATAACTCGCACCATTTCCCTGCTCACCAAGCACTCCTTCCTTGGCATTGGCACGACTAATTATCTCAATCTTATCCAAGAACACGTCGTAGACAAAGATATCTGACACGCCTCCATTTTCATCGTCCACAAGGTTGGAAGCATCAGATGAAAAAACCACATATCGGTTGTCTGAACTAAAGTGATTCACACCAGCCCTAAATGGATATGTATACTGCCTTCCAGGGAAACCACTCTCATTCCAACTAATCCGCACTACAGATCCCGGCGTGCCAGATAATGTCTGTGGAGACGCGAACAATGTTGCTAGAAATGCGCTTAGAACCGCCTTACGCACTAGACGATTCATCATAGATTGCATGCTCATATTGGCTCTCCTCCTAAACTGTAAATTGAGAAAGACTATGAGGTTTGCGCAGACGCTGCTCGACTTTTCCGCAAATAATAATTGAACAGGAATAGGTGGTTTTTTATTTTTAACCAAATAGTTAGCTGATTACGGTCTTTGAAATTGAACCTAATTTCATAGTTACGTTTTCCAGTGTTTGTTCGAACACTGCAAAGGCCAACCTAGAATCAGTTTGTATGACCTTCTTCAAACAAGGTTAAGCGAGAACCCTGGCAAGTGAACTACTAAAATTGATAGTTTTTAGGAATAGATAGAATAAATCAGTGGGTATGATGTCTGCGTGATGGAGACAATCACCTCCCGAACACCTAACGTATTTATCTTAGTGCGATCATCAAACTTTTTAGCATCAGGCTAACGGCGGCGATTTGGCTTTTGGTCTCTGTTTTTTTGAGGATATTTTTTACATGAAATCGTACGGTTGATTCGGAAACAAACAGTTGCTCGGCAAGATCTTTAGCCGATTTGCCACAAATTAGCCCATTCGCAATGTTCGATTCTGCTTGAGAAAAGCCAAAAGCTTCTTGCCAATGTAAGTGGGAGCCAGATAAGTACGCCGCTGATGCGATAAAAATAATGCATCGGGTTCGGTTATCCAACCAATTGATATGATTAAAGCGCTCACACCAAGGAAAACAATGGGCTACATATCTTTCCCCTTGATAAAGAAAGGTGACACTTCCTCTTCGTACGCTGTTTGAACCGTGTAAAGTAGAATCAATAAGCATGTGTAGTCTTTGAGTGGCGTTTGAGCTGGGAAGTCGAATTAAATAGTTAGAACGTAACTGTTTGAGGCTGGTAATAAATTGTCTTGCGCGGATGTTGCAAATTATAACGTTGCCATGTTCGTCCAGAGTTAAGAATGCGAAGGGTAAATGTTCAAATGAACTCCCAAGCGCGTCTATTGTTATTTGTTGATCTTCAAGCGTATTGTTGATCATCAGTGCTCGCGATAAATGAGGAATAACAAGCTGCAAATTCTGTTGGTCGCATGGGCTAAAAGGTATGTCCCTATGAGAGCGCGCTATTGAAATAAATGCCCTAACATTTTGATAACGGTAGAAGTTTGCGGCATTAAAATAGGTTTGACCGATGTGGCGATAGAATCGGTCATAGGCAGAGACCCTTTCTAACTGGCGAAGTGGCAAAAAATTTTGAGATAAAAAAGCCTTCCCGATAGGTAACTTTTCAAGCAGCGCTGT
Organism: Vibrio natriegens NBRC 15636 = ATCC 14048 = DSM 759; assembly: GCF_035621455.1. Taxonomy (NCBI): domain Bacteria; kingdom Pseudomonadati; phylum Pseudomonadota; class Gammaproteobacteria; order Vibrionales; family Vibrionaceae; genus Vibrio; species Vibrio natriegens. The sequence goes on along the minus strand of NZ_CP141823.1, from coordinate 393,540 downwards.
CAGTTCATCATCTTGAACAATATGATCGAGGTAAAAAGCAACATCGCTTTCTGTCGCGCCGTTACTGAACACATAGCGAAATTTATTGAGATCTAATTCTTCGATGACAAAATTAACCGAGTGCCCCCCAATACTTTTTTGAATTTCAAGGGATACTTCCTCCCAAGAGTGTGAATTAAGGGAGGCTGCGTAGATTTTGTCAATGATGCGCGATAAATCCTCTGGTTTCATAAAATGACGCTATAATTGATAGTTTAATTAATAGTGGGTTGGGTTAATAGTAGATTGATTTCTATGTGGTTGCGTATCACATAAATAAGAAAGGAAGGCATATTTTCGCCTCCGCTGTGATTCGTTAAGTCGCTAGCTCTGAGAGCGAATTTTGGACGACGAGTTAAACTAATAAAGACGTCATTTATCTAAACCGTGTTGGAGCAGAGATGAGTCAGAGCAACTTTTCTGAGCTGATGACTATCTGAATTGAAAAGTGAGGCCCAGACTATCCCAAGCTAGAATGTTCCAAGTAAGAATGCGCTGGCATCCTTACTTGGCTGGGGGACTGCATGTCAGAGGGTATTATTTCGTCGGCTTTGGATCTTCATATGGTAAGCCTACGTATTGCTCGGCAATCATCGTTTTACCTGATTCGCTATGTAGGCAGTAATCCAGTTCAGAGGTCATGAGGTGACTGAATATAGCGCCATCCGTGTTGTTCACGCTTAGTTCGTCAAAGTCGTGCAGCATGTTGGTCATCCACCACGAGAAACGCTCGCCGTGCCATACTCGGCGTAAGCAGATATCTGAATATTGCTTGATGCATTCCATGTCGTCATTTTTGTACACTTGAGTCATGATCTTGTACAACGTCGCCACGTCAGAGGCAGCCAGGTTAAGCCCTTTGGCACCTGTTGGCGGTACAATGTGTGCAGAGTCACCCACTAGAAACAATCGACCGTATTGCATCGGTTCACACACAAATGAACGCAGTGGCGCGATACTTTTTTCGATACTAGGACCGGTTTGTAAGTTTTTGCTTGCTTCAGCTGGTAATCGTTTTTTCAGTTCGTCCCAAAACTTATCGTCGCTCCAATCTTCAACTTTATCCGTTGCGGGAACCTGTAAGTAATAGCGTGAACGAGTGGATGAACGTTGGCTTGCCAGGGCGAAACCTCGTGGGTGTTTGCAGTAAATCAGTTCATCATCAACAGGTGGGGTATCGCTTAGCAGCCCAAGCCACCCGAATGGGTAGACTCGCTCATATTCTTTACGGATGGTATCTGGAATCGTTGGTCGTGATACACCATGGAACCCATCACAACCAGCGATAAAGTCACATTGCAACTCATAAAGGGTACCTTCGTGCTCAAATCTGACCGCTGGGGAAGTAGAGTCAGGCGCGACAATTTCTGTTACTGGCGCATCGTAAAAGCTTGGTAGGCCGGCAGCACTTCTCGCTTCCATTAAATCGCGGGTGATTTCGGTTTGTCCGTAACAAGTCACGACTTTGCCACCAGTGCGTTCTTTGAGATCTATTCTTGTACTTTCGCCGTCGACACTGATTTGAAAGCCGTCATGGATGTGTCCTTCTTTATCCATACGAGCGTTACAGCCTGCTTCTTTGATGAGGTCAACAAAACCTTGCTCAAGGATGCCGGCACGTATTCTGGACAGGACATGATCAGCAGTTGAACGTTCTACGATGACATTATCAATGCCCTGTTTCGCAAGCAGTTGGCCAAGTAAAAGACCTGAAGGGCCAGAGCCAATAATTGCAACTTGTGTTTTGATAACTTCCATTTTAAGCACTCCGCTTGTTTGATTCCTTGTGTTTCTATTTTGTTAATAAAGTGTGATTCTCTCCATTCACATACAGGGCAATTCCTTGTACTTTTAAGTCATATATGGATATTTTTTTGATCGGTTGGGTGAGTGATGAGTTCGATATCTGATGTGCCAAGGTTCTTCTTATATGGAGAAGAGAGTGACAGCAATAATTCCGAGTTTGTTCACGTGGAGACCATTGCTGCTCGCAGCGAAACCAGAGGGTGGCGTATTAAGCCACATCGACATGGAAAGCTATTCCAAATCTTAGTTTTGGATAGTGGGAATGCAGAAATTTCTTTAGATAATAAAAAGATACATGTTAACGATGCCAGCGTGATTGCAATTCCTACTGGGGTGGTTCATGGCTTTGTTTTTTCACCGAATACGGAGGGATATGTTGTCAGTATCGCGGAACCGATGATTCAACATTCGGCGTTATCGTACGCTGAGAGTGTATTTGAGACCGTGCTGGATAAACCAAGAGTGCTCTCATTTTCAACTGAGGATAAGGTTCTTACTCAACTGCATAATTATTGTAATTTATTGTCATCTGAACTGAATGCACACGATGTGGGAATGAGACAAGCTTCTGAATGGTTAGCAAAGATGATCTTATTGACTCTATTCCGAGCAATAAAGCAACAAGACGAAGAGACTAACGTTGGTAGCTCAATAAATAGTCACTACTATCAATTCCAAAAACTACTCGAGAATAACTATCGTAGTCATTGGACTGTCGCTCAATATGCGCAAGAGCTGCAAACGTCTGTTTCGACGTTAAATCGCGTATGTCGCAAATCAAAAGGTGTGGCGGCAAAATCGATTATTGCAGAGCGACTGTTTGTGGAAGCGAAGCGCAGCCTTCTGTATACCCAATTGCATGTTGACCAAATTGCCTACAATCTGGGATTTGAAGACCCTGCGTATTTCTCTCGCTTCTTTAAGAATAAATCTGGGTTGAGCCCGACATCTTTCAGACAACTCAACCCATTCGACACGGAATATTAGAAAACGCTTGGATTAAAAAATATCCAGGTCATTACCGAGCACGACTTCTCCGTCGTAGCTCGCCTGAATTTCTTCCAATACGGATTCGATAGGCGCGCTGTAATGGAGAATGTGGCTAAGCACCAGCAATTTAGGTTTTGCTTCAGAGGCTATCTTCGCTAGCTCACTGGTTCTGGTGTGACTTGTGGAGTGGTATTTTTGCCAAAATTCAGAAAGCTTCGACAGCCCTTGTTCACTGATCACTTCATGCACCAAGACATCAGCGCCTTTCGCGATTTCGATCATCTTGTCTGAGTAGGCGGTATCGCCACTGATAACCACAACCTTGTCTGGCGTTGTCACTTTGTAGCCAAAGGCAGGACGGATATCACCATGAGGAACGGTAAATGCCTCGATTTTAACACCATCTTGATCATAAACGGTGTTGCTTTCGGTGTATTCGGTCACGTTCATCTGGTAGTTGGTTGGATCTTTTAACGGCTGCTTACCACTTGTGCGTAAACCAATATCAACCGACAACATGTCATAGTAGCCCGTTACAAATTTTTCCGTACCAACAGGGCCATAAAGCGATACTTTGTCGTCACGTCGCCACCAATAGGTTGCTGCCAATTCCGAGATGTCCAGAATATGGTCACTGTGAAGGTGTGTGATGAAAACGTGTTTGATGTTGGTTGGGTATAGGGCTTTGATGCCTTTCTTTTGTGCTGCTTCAATGGCCTTTTGAACCATGCCGCCACCCGCATCAAAGATGAATGCCGTATCGTTATACACTACGGCGGTTGATGGGCCAGAGCGGTCAGCATCAGGGACTGGCGTTCCCGTTCCTAACAAGATTACATCGGTTTTGGCTGATGCACTGACGGATAACAGTAAACCTAGGGCACAAGTTATCGCAGGTACACAAATACCTGATCTAAAAATTTTCATTAGATTCTCCGGAAAGTTGAGTAGGGGAAAGAGCCCTCACCACAGTCCGTGTGGTGAGGGTTATAGGAATTATTATAGAAGTCCCAGGGCGAGTGATGGGAAGCCGATGATTAATAGCAGGCGAGTGACGTCTGACATAACGAATGGGAACACGCCTTTGTACATGTCCTTAATGGATACGTCCGGTGCTAACGACTTGATGACAAATACGTTCATCCCTACTGGCGGTGTAATCAGCCCCAGTTCTACGGTAATTACAGCAACGATACCGAACCAGATTGGGTCAAAGCCTGCCGCTTCGATGAGTGGGTAAACCACCGGCACTGTCAGTAGCAACATAGCAATACTGTCCATGACACAACCTAATAGGATGAACAGCAACAGCACCGCAAACAGAACCATGTAAGGAGAAAGCTGCAGGCTATCGACCACTTCCACCAAGGTGTAAGAGATTCTTGAAACTGAAAGGAAGTAGCCAAAAATTTCTGCACCAATGATCATGAAGAAGATCATGGACGAGAGAGCCAGTGTTTCCTCTACCGCTTCAACGAATTGTTTCCATTTCATTCCTCGGAACAAGGCGATGACTAATGTACCTGCCGCGCCAATAGCTGCTGCTTCGGTTGGTGTAAACAGGCCAAAGTAGATACCGCAGATGATGAAAGCGAAGATGCCGGTGAAAGGAACTAAGCCTTTAAGCCCTTTGATCTTCTCTGCAAATGACGTTTGTTCACCTGGCGTTGCTAGCTCTGGTTTTAGCCAAACTGTGATAGCAATAGTCGCACAGTATAAGAACAGGCCAAGTAACCCAGGGATTAGGCCAGCGATAAACATGTCACCCACAGACTGCTCTGTGATCAAGGCGTAAAGCAGAAGCGCGATAGACGGTGGGATCATGATGCCTAGAGTACCACCTGCCGCAAGCGTACCGGTTGCCAATGACATCGCGTAGCCATTCTTTTCCATTTCTGGCAGAGCAACGCGAGACATACTTGCTGCGGTCGCCAGAGAAGAGCCAGAGATAGCCGAGAAAACACCACAAGAGGTTACTGCTGCCAGTGCCATACCGCCGCGCCAGCGACCAAATAGTGTTCTCGCACCATGAAACAGCTCTTGAGACATCTGCGCTTTAGAGGCAAAGACACCCATGAGGATAAACATAGGAATCGGGCTAAAGCTGTAGTTAGACAGGGTCTCAAATGGGCCGCTGTCCAAAATTGCCATCGCTGAAGGAAAAGCAACAATAGATCCGAACCCAACAAACCCGGTTACCGCCATGGATAACGCGATAGGAGCTCTGAATGCCATCATTACTAACATTAACGCAATACAAATTAGACCAATCGTTGAAGCATCCATTAGACTAACTCCTCTTTGTTTCGTTGTTGCACGTTACTTTTTTTGTCGCTTGACTTTGCTGGTTCATTACCGCCATTTTTTGTCGCTGGGGTATGGCAGTGAAAAATAAGCTCACCGGCGATGATCAATGCGCGGATTGCAAGTAGCGCTGTGGCGACAACGACTCCCATATAGATGTATTCCAGCGGGATTTGTAAGTCCTGAGTGGTTTCTCCGGTAAGCGCGGCTGATTCAATCGCGTCAAAGAAACGCACTGACATACCCGCGCCCAGTAGTGCAAAACCTAGGTTGTAGAAGGCTTCAAGATATATCTTCACACGATGATTCATTTTCTCAGTAAACAGGTCAACAATGACCTGAGATTTGGCTACCGAGTGAGGCATAGTCAGCAAAATGGCAAACAGCAAACCAAACTTAATCAGCTCTATGCCACCGACAAACGTCAGGTCAATGCTACCGTCCGTAAAATTAAAAACCGCACGAGTGATAACGTCAGCAAGCGTGATGAACATCATCGACACTAAGATAAAACCTGCGCCCAAGTGAGCGATATGTGCTGCGCGATTGACTAGGTTGATGAGTGTTTTCATAGTCTCATTCCCTTAATTCAGGCTGAAAGGCAGCGGTTAGTTACTACAGTCTTGCGACAGTTCCATTGCTCGCTTGTAAACATCACGTGCGGCTAGGCCTTTCGATTCCAAGTCCGACAAGTAGTTTTCGATCACTTTGTCGAAGATTGGTTGCCAGGTTGTTTGGTTGTTTGATGCATCAATACGGTTGATTGTGTGACCCGCTGCTTTCGCTTCTTCAAAGCCTTTGCTATCTAGATCATCAAATACTTGTGCCGCAATGTTCGACCAAGCGGCACCTGAGTTTTTGTCGATAACCGCTTTAAGTTCATCATCAAGAGAGTTGTAGACATCGCTATTCATCGTCACGATGAAGGCTAGCGAGTACAACCCACCCACTTCAGTGTGGTTTTCTGCCAGCTCGTTAATTCTGAAGCTCTTCACTCCTTCCCAAGGTAGAGCAACACCATCAATCACACCACGTTGAAGCGATTGATAAGATTGCGGCGCAGGCATACCGACAGGTAGTGCACCAAGCTCTTCTAGTAAGCCACCGATGACGGCAGTTGGACGACGAATGCGAAGGCCTTCTAAGTCGCTAGGCTGCTCAATATTTTTTCCTTTTACGTGCAGTAAGCCCGCACCGTGGGTAAATAGGAACAGTGGTTTTGAATCCTTGTATTCATTTGCAAACGCACCTTCTTCGTATAGCTTTTGAATCACACAAGAGCCTTGAGTTGCGTTTTGTACCACCCCTGGTAGCTCAACGATTTGAGTCAGAGGAAAGCGGTTTGCTGAGTAACCTTGCACCGTTGCAGTCATATCTAAGATACGGTGTTTAACGGCATCATATTGTGCTGGTGGCTTGGCGAGAGTAGAAGACGGGTATAACTCTACGTTGATACGGCCATTAGAATCCGCTTCAACGGTGTCAGCCCACTTTTGATAAATCTCTTTATGAATATCAGATACTGAAGGCCAAAAGTGTCCGAATCGCAATGTAACATCTGCGGCGAAAGCAGGTGAAGCTAGCAGAAGTGATGACAATGCAGTGGCAGCAGTCTTTTTAATAATCGTATTCATACTTAAACGTCCAATTGTTAGTAGAGTGTTTTCGTAAAGCGCTCTTTTAGTCAGGCTATTCTTTTTCTTGGGGCTGAATAAAATCGTCAACTTTTACCCGTCAGCGGTTTTTACCTTATGTAAGATGTTAAGGTTAAGTTAACACTTGATTCGCCATGACGTTAGTTAGAAAAAGGAAAAGGCTATTCAATTTTTGAAATTCTGTGACTTTAATTAGAGGGAATTCTCGGGCTAGAAACTAAAAATTATAGGGGTCAGATGATTGATATAATTCATGTTTCATAGTCATGTTTTAGGTATTAACTCCTGAGTATCGGTTATGTTAATACATGAAAAATACTTGAGTCAGAAAGTAACTATAATTTGTGTTACATAGGTGTTTCTTAGGAGTGTGATATGTGTGGCAGGTTAAATGTGATCAACGAACCGCTTTGTCGAATTGTTTCCGCGCAGCTCGGCATTAGTTTTAAAACGGAGACCAATAAAGACCTAAGACCGACCCAGATTGTTTCTACGGTTGGCGCTGTACACGGAGAACTTCAACAGCTCGATTTACCTTGGGGAATACAACCCGACTGGGCGAATAACCTGATCATAAACGCCAAAGCTGAAACGGTGGCGGTTAAGGCCACATTTGCTCATGCATTCGAGTTTAACCGAGTGGTGGTTCCGTGTTCCGGTTGGTATGAGTGGCAAGAAGAAAATGGGAAAAAGGTCAAATATCTGTTCAGTCCAGGCGAGAGTGATGTTTTATACATGGCTGGCATCGCCTTGAATGAGGCTAAAGATCTGGTCACATTAACCACAGAGCCAAATAAACAATGCAGCGAATTTCATCACCGCATGCCTTTGTTAATTCCAGATAATGAAGTCTTGAACTGGATAAGCGGAGAAGGCAAAAGCGTATATAAGCTGCTAGATAATCAATTTAATGAAACGTTGACGATCAAAAATGCGGACTAGTTTTGTTTAAGAGGTGATGCCAAACGCTTGGCATTTACCGTTGTTGAATTTAATAAAATTGACTTGTTGTGCTGTTGGTTATTCCAAGCGCGATGATGTGATGATCTTTGGAGTAAAACTCGACCCTTTTGCACCACCAAAGACAAATTCGCGTAAGTTTGTGCTGGCAATGTCGCATTTGGCAAAAAGAATCTCAGAATATATGCAGTGACTTTCATCGTTGTCTAATATCAAAGGATGAAAATAATGACTTAAATATATGGAAGCCGGGGCTTAGTTGATGCGAGCACAGATTCAGTCTTTGACAAAGAATAAGAACTTCAACGAATTACTTTTTTCTTCAATCTTTATTAACCTGCTGTCTCTTGCGTTGCCTTTCAGCATGCTGCAAATCTACGACAGGATCTTACCGAATGAAGCGTATGGTACAGCAAATGTGTTGTTGTTGGGTGTTGCGGTTGCGATTCTTCTAGAGGTGATATTGCGCTATGTCAGAAGTTGGTTTCTTGCTTCTGCGGCTGCCAACTACGAGTTTGATGTCACTGCAAAACTGATAACGCGATTGTTAAAAGCCGATTACCAGTATTTGCAGTCGTTGGGTTCTGGAAAAATATTAAGCGGCTTAAAAAGTGTCTCTAGCGTGCGTGACCTCTATTCAGGGCAGGCTGCGATAGCCTTTATGGATATTCCCTTCACCTTACTATTTTTGGCATTGATTGCTTATATTGGTGGCTGGGTGGTTTTGGTTCCTGTCGTGGTGTGGTGTATCGCTGGGCTATGGGTTTGGCGAGTAAGTAACAAGTTATTGGAGGTGACTCAGGAACTCGCAGTCACGGAAAGTGAACGCACGCGCATTCTCGTTTTGGTCCTGTCAGGCGTGGCAACGGTAAAAGCGCTCGCGTTAGAAGCACGAATGACATACCGATATAAAGACGTTAACCACGAGAATCTGAAAAAACAAAACGAGGTTGACTGGCAAGCGGCGAAACTTCAAGAGCTAATTCAAGGTGCCTCGTTAGGCACAACGTTAGCGCTTGTTATTGTCGGGTGTTTGGCGGTATTGGATGGCCAAATGACCACTGGTGGTTTGGCGGCATGCTCGATCTTGGCTGGGAGATCGGTCGCACCGCTCAGTGCTTTGGGTAGTCTGCGCGCTAAATTAGTGACGGCACGCGCAGCCAGTCAGGACATTGAAGATTTAATTAATGCACCTCAAGAGCAATTTACTGCGCAAACCGTATATCAGAGCAAACTGCCATCGGGGCCAATATCATTTACTAACGTAAGTGTGAGTAAAGTTGGCGCGTCACTTTCCGACATTAACTTGAGTATCCCTTCAGGCTCCATCACCGTTGTTAATTCTAACCCCATGAGTTATGCCAGTTTGTTGTTAAGCTCACTGGGCGCTTACCATCAGCCAGAGCAAGGAACTATAGCGATCGCAGGTGTACCACTGTACGAGCACGATGAGTTCGAATTTCGTCAGTCAGTTAGCTATGTCGCGCCATGGGGAACGCTGTTTCATGGGACCGTGTTGGAGAACATGACTTTCTTTCGTCATGAAAGTGAACCGTATGCGATGGAGTTGGCCGATCGGTTGGGACTGTCTGACACTATCAGCCAACTTCCTTACGGCTTTCAAACGCCAGTAGGGCGGCATGATAACGCTAGCCTGAATAAAGGGGCGATTAAGCTTATTTCTTTGATTCGGGCACTGTCTCAGAATCCTTCTATTCTCTTACTGGATGAACCAATGGTATCGATTGATGCTGATTCACAGTCAAGATTGTTGTCATTACTCAATGAAAAGCGAGGAGACATGACGATCATCATTGCGTCCTATTTTGATGAAGTGATAGCGCTCAGCGACAGTCAAATTAGTCTATCGATTGAAGGTCGGTTGTCGTCAAAGCAAGTTACGGGAGAGAGCTAATGTCGATAGAAGATCGTTCAATAATTGGAATGAAGCCGGTGATGGCAACGTTTTTTGATCAACTTGGACTGCACGCGCAAGCCAGGAGCATACAAAAAGGTCATGTGGCCAATGATCTTAGCTATTTAGATACCTACGTTCTATTCAAAAAGCACCAACTGGATGTCACCGTTCACTCTTGCATTGCGACAAAATTAAAAGACTCGATTTACCCCTTTATTTGGGTAAATGACTCGGGCAGTGCTGAGATTGTTCGCTGGCGTCAAAATCAGTGGCAAAAGCTTGGAGAAAATAAGCAATGGCACAATCTGGATGGAGAGCCGGAAAGTGGCTTTGTATTTATCGTTAATGCGTTACCGATGGAAGGAAACAAAACTCAGCGTTTTCTGGCTCATTTTCGTAAGAAGGTGAAATGGTATCGTCCTATTTTCTGGTTAAGTCTTTTGTCTGGGATAACGGGTTTAGCCATTCCTCTATTTACTATGGCTGTTTATGATCGCGTTATTGGTGGTCATGCACCGCAGATTCTACCCAACATTGCTTTTGGTGCGGTGTTGGCGCTGATCATTATGGTCGGCAGCCGATTTTTCCGTGCTCGATTGATCGCAGGGGTGAGTAATCGGTTTGCAAGAGATTTATCTGCGTTAACTTTTAACCGATTATTAAGCATGCCACTGGCGGTATTGAGCAGAGTAGGGTTGGCCAGTCACATCAGCCGTATTCGGAATTCAGAAAATGTGCGTAAGGTTATTTCTGGCCCTTCTGGATCAGGTCTGGTGGATTTACCGTTCACGTTGATACCACTGCTAGCCATCACATTATTAAGCGGTTGGTTAGTGCTTGTTCCTATCGCGATGTTGATGATTTTCTATTTTATTTTAAAAGGGTTAGAGCGGTATGTAAAAGCAGCCTCGCCAACGATTAGCAGTGATTATCAAGGTAGCTTCAACGAAATATCACAGTGTATTCTTAATCTGAAAATAGCGGGCGAATCCCAAGGTTGGTATCAGCATTTCATGCGTAGAGCCAAAGAGAACAGCCAGCAAAACTTTCTCTACTCTAAACGTAACGGATTAAATAGCGCCGTAGCGCATGGGATGGGGCTAACTACCGTATTGGTCTCTGTATTTTCAGGCATTTTTCTGGTGCTGAATCAGCAGATGTCGCCAGGTGCTTTGATCGCGACCACTATGCTGATTTGGCGGGTTACCGGACCTGCTCAGTTGGCGTTTGCCTCGCGCCAGAAGTTTGCCATGGTCAAAGGCACTATCGCACAGTTTGATCGTTTGATGGAGGTTCCAACAGAGTTTCATTCGTTGAGGCTTGAGTCTCCGGAAACACATCAGCCTCCTTCTGTTTCATTTAAGCATGTGACTTTGTGATACGGTGCAGAAAGTGAACCCGCATTGTCAGGGGTAACATTCGATGTAGAACCTGGTGAGCTGGTGGCCGTCATCGGCCCGAATGGTTGCGGTAAAACTTCTCTCTTACTATCGGCACTCGGTGTTCTGGAAGGTCAGGTGGGTTATGTGTCTATCAACGGCAAAAACACCAAACAGTATGACCCAGAAGCGCTTCGTCGTTGGGCTGCATATAGCCCAACTCACGCAGATATTATCCCCGGTTCTTTAGCCCAAAACCTCAGGGTCGCGAATCCAGACGCATCTGATGACGAAATTCGAGACGCCTTACATGCCGCAGGGGCGACCTCGCTCTTGCAAGCTATCGGAGATGATATTGATACCGAGGTATTCCATCGTGGTGAAAATGTCTTTTCTGCGGTTGAAAGCTCCTACGTCGGGCTTGCCGTTGCACTGCTGAAAAATTCACCTTTTTTAGTGTTGGATGAACCTATTGCCAATCGAAACCCGTATGCAAAAAGAGCGTTTAAACAGACATTGATGAAGCGTCGAGGACACGCAACAATTTTGTTTAGCAGTCATGACAAAGAACTGATCGAACTCGCAGACAAAGTGATCATTTTAGACAAAGGCAGTTTGGTGTATTGCGGACCAATTATTAAGCAAGCTGAACCGTCACAACAATCAGAACAACCAGAACAAGCAAACGCAGGGGTAGCACAGCATGGATGATAAGCAACTGTCGAATCGTTACTTACCAGAACATGAATTTACAGAAGCCATCGAGGCACCATTGGAAAAACGCCTGATTAAACAGGTGATGTGGTTTGTTGTTGGTTCGGTATTTTTAGTCTTGCTTTGGTCATTGTTTGCCGACATAGAAGAAATCGCCAAGGCAAAAGGACAAGTTGTTCCTTTGGGTCACAAGCAGGTCATTCAAAGCCAGTCAGGAGGAACATTGGCATCGGTTTTAGTTACTGAAGGCGACTTGGTCAGCAAGGGCGATGTGATCGCGAGTTTTGTGTCGGTCGACAGCCAAGCAGTAGAAGAAGAGCTACTCGGTCAACAAGCTAACCTTCAGTTACGAATCGAACGGTATAACGCATTTATCGAAGGGCGACCAGCGGATTTTTCCTCTTATGAATTGACGTACCCTGCATTAGTCGAGCAACACCAGAAAAGTCTGGCGAGGATGAACAAAGAGCGTGAAGCGATTATGCAGTTATCTGAGTCCGAGATTGCGAAATCGAACGCAGAACTGTCGAGCATCGATTTGGAAATCCCTCCGCTTCAAGACCAGATCAACTCATCCCGTGAATCATTGCGTTTAATGAACTCACCGAGAGGCGTTCAGGCTGTATCGAAATTGACCATCTCGGAAACCCAGCAGAAATTGGATGCGTATTTACGTGAGTTAAAAAGTCTCGAAGGTAGGAGAACGGTGCTGGAGAGGAACATTGACAACCAGCGCCGTCAATTTGAACAACGGGAAGCGACGCTGTTTAAAGAAGTGGGTGAAAAGCGTGCTGATGCACATTCAGAGTTAATTGGTGTGACTGCGAGATTGAAATCTTCCGATCTGCAAATCCAGCAAGATACGGTAATGTCTCCGGTTGATGGCATTATTCAGTCGATACCGAATACGTCATCTGGGAGTGTAATCCAGCCGGGAGGTACAGTAGCCGTGGTGGTGCCGACGACTCCAACTGCCTTACTGGAAGCTAAGTTGTCACCTCGAGATATTGGCTTTGTGACGGTAGGGCAACCAGCCAAAATCAAAATCGATGCGTTTGACTACAGCCGCTATGGCGCAATAGATGGGGTTGTTGAACGGATTTCGCCGACCACTGACGCCGATGAAAAAGGTGGGGTTTACTACAAAGTCCGGATTGCGATTGAGAAGCCATACTTTGGTGCAGAGCCAGGAAAGCTAAACTTATTACCAGGTATGACTGGGGAAGCTGACATCGTCACCGGAGAAAAAACCATCTTCCAATATTTATGGAAGCCCGTATTTACCAACATGAGAGAAGCTTTTGGCGAACGCTAATAGAGGTGAGTTATGAGTAAGGACAAGAAAACACCCCCTTCGCAAGACACCAAATCGGAGTCTAAGAGCGAAGAGCAGAAAAAGCGTGAAGCCAAAGCGAAAAAGAGAGCTCAGGAACAAGATAATCAGGTATCTAAACTCCGCGCTAAAGAGTTTCGTCGTTCTGGCTCAGAGCGTGGTTTCAATAAAGATTTGGTTGCAGATAAATCATGGCATACCGCGAGTGGTTTAGCTCATACGGAGCATCAGCAAGGAGAAGGGGACAAAGAGTCAGAAGTCCTTCCAGTCTCTGACACTGAGCCTTCTCAAACTTTAGTGTCACCCTCTGAAAAAGTAGCGAAAACTCGCGCCGAAGTGAGCGATGACACGGGCGAGAATGAGAAATCCCAAAGCACGCAAGATCACCGAGGTGGCCATCATTTGGTGGCAGCCTCTTCTCATACTGATTCGGGTACCTACACGCCATTGTCAAATATATCGGGTGTGTCCAAAATAATTGCTCCTGCTCTTTTACCCGTGTTTAAACATTTAGCAGAGCACCATACGAACGATATTGACGCACTCTCACACCCCACAACCACCACTTCTTCGCAAAATCATTCGGAACAAATTGAAAGCACTTCTCATCCCTTACACATAGTCTCTTCGATGCGCCACGCTGTGGTAAAAGAAGACACCAGTCAGGATCAAGTTGCTGGACATTTAACAACAAGTGGTGATGGTAGTCAGTCTGTTATCTGGTCAGTGGAAAACAAGGGCGGCCATTATGGTGAATTAACACTGGATAGCCACAGTGGAGAGTGGGTTTACCACCTTGATAACCAACTGGCTTCAACCAATGCGCTTGCAGAAGGTGAGCATAAGACGGAACAGTTTGTTGTTGTCGCAACAGATAACCGTGGCAAAACACTTTCAACGGTAATTAGCGTCGAAGTAGATGGCAGTAATGACCGACCAGTGATCTCTGGGGTTCATAGTGGCAGCGTAAATGAGCATGGCGTGATAGATGAAGCTGTCGGTCAATTGATAGCCGTTGATCCTGACCATGGTGACAAAGTGACGTGGGGTGTCGTTCAACCAAAGGGCAGCTTCGGTGAACTGTATATTGATGCAAGTAGTGGTGAATGGCGTTATCAGCTTGATAATCAGGCTCCTTCAACAGCGGCGCTTACTGATAGGCAAGTAGCGACAGAAACCTTTTTAGTCACGGCGACAGACTCTTCCGGTGTACCTGTGGAGCAAATAGTGACGATATCGGTACATGGAACGAATCAGAGTGCGACAGTATCAGGTATTTTTACTGGGTCGGTTACAGAAGATCTTGTATCACCTTCCGGACATTTAGAGGCTCAGGGGCAGTTATCTGTTATCGATCCTGACTCTGGTGAGAATGCATTTACCCCTGAAATACTAACGGGTAAGTATGGTCAAATTGATATTGATGCTCACGGACATTGGGTTTATACCGCTGATAATAACAACGCCACGATACAAAGTTTAAAGGGTGGAGAGCAGCTCAAAGAAGTTTTATACGTTCATACGATTGATGGAACTTCACAAGCTATTTCCATCACGGTGTCTGGAACCAATGACAAAGCGGTGATCAGTGGCGTAACGACCGGCACACTGAAAGAAGATGTTATCACTGACTATCAAGGTAAATTAGATGTTATTGATACAGATGCCGGGCAATCTGGGTTTGTCGAGCAGCCAAACACACAAGGCCAGTACGGTGTATTCACTATTGATAGTGATGGCTTGTGGCATTACACACTCAATAATCAAGATTCGAAAGTTCAGGGGTTGAACGAAGGCCAACAGTTAACAGAAACCTTTACGGTTAAAACGTTGGATGGAACTAGCCGCGAAATACAGGTCAATATCCAAGGCACCGACGAAACTTCATCGAGTTCACATACCACTACTACACAACAAGTAGGTGGAGGAAATCCAACGACCCAAGCACCGAACACGGTAACGCCAACATTCGCACACGGTTCCAATGTTCCTCATCAACCGGACAGTAGCGTCAACCATGCTCCGATCATTTCCTCAACTTCTACTGTCGATGTAGATGAGGATGGCAAAATCGCTCAAGGGCAAATTCACGCCAGTGATGCTGATACCGGAGACCAATTGCATTTCTCAGCCGGACAAGTGGATGGCTTTACCCTCAATGCGGATGGCAGTTGGTCATTCGACCCAAGCCACAGCGCGTATCAGCACCTGGATCAGGGGCAAACTGAGACACTGACCATTCCCGTGACGGTCACCGATAATGCGGGCGCGACTGATACACAAAACCTAACAATCACTGTGACAGGGACCAATGATGGCGCCGTCATATCTGGCGCTGGAGCGCAGCTGAAAGAAGACTCGGCGGTCTCAGCGTCGGGTGATCTGCAAGCCAGTGGACAACTGACGATTCAGGATGTGGACAGCGGGGAAGCCGCGTTCAAACCGCTCTCAAATGTGATGGGGAATGCCG
Organism: Vibrio natriegens NBRC 15636 = ATCC 14048 = DSM 759; assembly: GCF_035621455.1. NCBI lineage: Bacteria > Pseudomonadati > Pseudomonadota > Gammaproteobacteria > Vibrionales > Vibrionaceae > Vibrio > Vibrio natriegens. The sequence goes on along the minus strand of NZ_CP141823.1, from coordinate 377,972 downwards.
GATATGGCCATTTCTCACTTAGTATCGACGGGCAGTGGCAGTATCACGCTGATAACAATCAGCCCGCGATCCAACAATTGGCGGCGGGTGAGCCATTAACGGACTCCATCACCGTCACCAGTGTGGACGGGACCACGCACACCATCAGCGTGACGATTGAAGGGACGAATGACGCCCCCATCGTGGCGCACAGCGTAGTAAATCAGCAAATAGATGAAGACAGCGCGTTACAGTTCACGCTGCCAAGTGACACCTTTGGTGATATTGACCATGGCGATACCTTGACGCTCTCCACAGGTAGCTTACCGACGTGGCTGCATTTTGATGCATCCACCGGAACGTTTAGCGGCACACCAACCAACAGTGATGTGGGCAGTAATCAAGTCACGGTGACGGCGACAGACGTTCACGGTGCTCAGGTATCGACCACCTTTGATTTGACCGTCAACAATGTCAATGATGCACCGACGCTGACCCCGATCGCGTCGGTTTCCGTCGACGAGGACGGCCAGAAAGCGTCTGGTCAACTTATCGCTACCGATCCAGATGCAGGCGATACGCTGAGCTATTCAATTGCCAATCCGGTGTCCGGTCTGACGTTCAACCCTGACGGTAGTTGGGTGTTTGACCCAACGGATGCGGCGTATCAATCGTTGCCAGTGGGACAAAGTCAGACCCTGACCATCCCAGTCACGGTGACGGATGCGGCTGGTGCGACCGATGTTCAGAACTTAGTGATTACTGTGAATGGCACCAATGATGGCGCTCGGATGGGGGGAAATTTGCAGTACGTGCTGGCAGAAGACCAAGATGCAATCCATGGCGATCTGACTGCCAATGGTCACCTGGTCGTGCTGGATGTAGACAGTGGTGAGTCGCATGTAACCGCGCAAAGCGTGACGGGTCAGTATGGCCGTTTCAGTATTGATGAGCAGGGGCATTGGACTTACAGCGCAGACAACAGCAACCCAGCGATTCAGGCGTTAGGCCAGAACGGTCAGGGGGAAATTGTTGAGCGTTTCACGGTCAGCTCAGCGGATGGCAGTGCCAGCCGTGATGTAGTGGTCCGCATCATGGGCACGAACGATGGTCCGGTGGTTAACCATGCCATTAGTGGTGCGGTTGCTGACGAAGACACGGCATTCAGTTTTACTGTGCCGAGTGACACGTTCACCGATATCGACATCGGCGATACTATGACCCTGTCAACAGGTACATTGCCAGCCTGGCTGCATTTTGATGCGGCGACAGGTACCTTCAGCGGCACGCCAACCAACAGCGATGTGGGCAGCACGCCAGTCACGGTGACGGCGACCGACGATCACGGCGCTCAGGTATCGACCACCTTTGATTTGACCGTCAACAATGTCAATGATGCGCCAACGTTGACCCCGATCGCGTCGGTTTCTGTCGATGAAGACGGCCAGAAAGCGTCCGGCCAACTTATTGCTACCGACCCGGATGTGGGCGATACGCTGAGCTATTCAATTGCCAATCCGGTGTCCGGTCTGACGTTCAATCCTGACGGTAGCTGGGTGTTTGATCCAACGGATGCCGCCTATCAATCGTTGCCAGCAGGACAAAGCCAGATACTGACCATTCCGGTCACGGTGACGGATGCGGCAGGTGCGACGGATGTTCAGAACTTAGTGATTACCGTGAATGGCACCAATGATGGTGCAGTCATATCTGGCGCTGGAGCGCAGCTGAAAGAAGACTCTGCGGTCTCAGCGTCGGGTGATCTGCAAGCCAGTGGACAACTGACGATTCAAGATGTGGACAGCGGTGAAGCTGCATTTACGCCGATCACGGATGTCACCAGTGATTCGGGTTATGGTCATTTCTCACTCAGTGCCGACGGGCAGTGGCAGTATCACGCTGATAATAATCAGCCAGTTATCCAACAACTGGCGGCGGGTGAGCCACTAACAGACTCCATCACCGTCACCAGTGTGGATGGTACCCCGCACACCATCAGAGTGACGATTGAAGGGACGAATGACGCCCCAATCGTGGCGCACTCTATGGCTAGCCAGCAAGTCGATGAAGACAGCGCGTTCAGTTTTACTGTGCCATCAGATACGTTCACCGATATCGACATCGGCGATACGCTGACCCTGTCCACTGGTAGCTTACCGGCGTGGCTGCACTTTGATGCAGCGACTGGCACCTTTAGCGGTACGCCAACCAACAGCGATGTGGGCAGCACGCCAGTCACGGTCACCGCGACAGACGATCACGGTGCTCAGGTGTCGACCACCTTTGATTTAACCGTGAACAATGTCAATGATACGCCGACGCTGACCCCGATAGCGTCGGTGTCTGTCGACGAGGACGGCCAGAAAGCGTCCGGCCAACTTATTGCTACCGACCCGGATGTGGGCGATACACTGAGCTATTCAATTGCCAATCCGGTGTCCGGTCTGACGTTCAATCCTGACGGCAGCTGGGTGTTTGACCCAACGGATGCAGCCTATCAATCGTTGCCAGCAGGACAAAGTCAGACGCTGACCATTCCGGTCGCAGTGACAGATAATGCGGGCGCGACTGATACACAAAACCTAACAATCACTGTGACAGGTACCAATGACGGCGCAGTCATATCTGGCGCTGGAGCACAGCTTAAAGAAGACATGGCGCTTTCAGCATCGGGTGAGCTGCAAGCCAGTGGACAATTCACGGTTCAGGATGTGGATAGCGGTGAAGCTTCATTCACGCCGATTACTGATGTCACCAGTGATTCGGGTTATGGTCATTTCTCACTCAGTGCCGACGGGCAGTGGCAGTATCACGCTGATAATAATCAGCCCGCAATCCAACAACTGGCGGCGGGTGAGCCATTAACAGACTCCATCACTGTCACCAGTGTCGATGGCACCCCGCACACCATTAGCGTGACGATTGAAGGGACGAACGACGCCCCAATCGTGGCGCACTCTATCGCTAGCCAGCAAATCGATGAAGACAGCGCGTTGCAGTTCACGCTGCCAACTGACACCTTTGGTGATATTGACCATGGCGATACCTTGACCCTCTCCACCGGTAGCTTACCGACGTGGCTGCATTTTGATGCATCAACTGGAACGTTCAGTGGCACACCAACCAACAGCGATGTGGGCAGCACGTCAGTCACGGTCACGGCGACAGACGATCATGGCGCACAGGTGTCGACCACCTTTGATTTAACCGTCAATAATGTCAATGATGCGCCAACGCTAACCCCGATCGCGTCGGTGTCTGTCGACGAGGATGGCCAGAAAGCGTCCGGTCAATTTATCGCTACCGACCCGGATGTGGGCGATACACTGAGCTATTCAATTGCCAATCCGGTGTCCGGTCTGACGTTCAATCCTGACGGTAGTTGGGTGTTTGACCCAACGGATGCCGCCTATCAATCGTTGCCTGCAGGGCAAAGTCAGACATTGACCATCCCGGTCACGGTGACGGATACGGCAGGTGCGACCGATGTTCAGGACTTGGTCATTACCGTGAATGGTACCAATGATGGCGCAGTCATATCTGGCGCTGGAGCGCAGCTGAAAGAAGACTCGGCGGTCTCAGCGTCGGGAGAGCTGGAAGCGAACGGGCAGTTAACGGTTCAGGATGTGGATAGCGGTGAAGCTTCATTCACGCCGATCACGGATGTCACCAGTGATTCGGGTTATGGTCATTTCTCACTTAGTACTGACGGGCAGTGGCAGTATCACGCTGATAATAATCAGCCCGCTATCCAACAACTGGCGGCGGGTGAGCCATTAACAGACTCCATCACTGTCACCAGTGTCGATGGCACCCCGCACACCATCAGCGTGACGATAGAGGGGACGAATGACGCCCCAGTCGTGGCGCACACCATCACCAGTCAGCAAATAGATGAAGATACCGGCTTCAGTTTTACTGTACCTTCAGACACGTTCACCGATATCGATATCGGCGACACGATTACCCTGTCAACAGGCATGTTGCCAACCTGGCTGCATTTTGATGCCTCGACGGGCACTTTCAGCGGCACGCCAAGCAATAGCGATGTGGGCAGCACACAAGTCACGGTGACGGCGACAGACAATCACGGCGCACAGGTGTCGACCACCTTTGATTTAACCGTCAACAATGTCAATGATGCGCCAACGCTAACCCCGATCGCGTCGGTGTCTGTCGACGAGGACGGCCAGCAAGCGTCTGGTCAACTCATTGCGACCGACCCGGATGTGGGTGATACGTTGAGCTATTCGATTGCCAATCCAGTATCCGGACTGACGTTCAATCCTGACGGTAGCTGGGTGTTTGATCCAACGGATGCTGCCTATCAATCGTTGCCAGCAGGACAAAGTCAGACATTGACCATTCCGATCACGGTGACGGACGCCGCAGGTGCGACCGATGTTCAGAACTTAGTCATTACTGTGAATGGCACCAATGATGGCGCCCGGATGGGAGGGTTGTCGCAGCACATGGTTTCAGAAGATCTAGATGTCAACCATGGAGAGCTGATAGCCAATGGTCGCCTGGCCGTGCTGGATATAGACAGTGGCGAATCACATATTACTGCGCAAAGCGTGACGGGTCAGTATGGCCGTTTCAGTATTGATGAGCAGGGCCATTGGAGCTACAGCGCAGACAACAACAATCCAGCGATACAAGCATTGGGCCAGAACGGTCAGGGGGAAATTGTTGAGCGTTTCACGGTCAGCTCAGCGGATGGCAGTGCCAGCCGTGATGTAGTGGTACGCATTATGGGCACGAACGATGGTCCGGTGGTTAACCATGCCATTAGTGGTGCGGTTGCTGACGAAGACACGGTCTTCAGTTTTACTGTACCTTCAGACACGTTCACCGATATCGACATCGGCGACACGATGACACTGTCAACAGGCACATTACCAACGTGGCTGCACTTTGATGCCTCGACGGGAACGTTCAGTGGCACACCAACCAACAGCGATGTGGGCAGCACGCCAGTCACGGTGACGGCGACAGACAATCACGGTGCTCAGGTGTCGACTACCTTTGATTTGACCGTCAACAATGTCAATGATGCGCCAACGCTGACCCCGATAGCGTCGGTGTCTGTCGACGAGGACAGCCAGAAAGGGTCTGGTCAACTTATTGCTACCGACCCGGATGCAGGAGATACGCTGAGCTATTCGATTGCCAATCCGGTGTCCGGTCTGACGTTCAATCCGGATGGCAGCTGGGTGTTTGATCCAACGGATGCCGCCTATCAATCGTTGCCAGCAGGGCAAAGTCAGACGCTGACCATTCCGGTCACGGTGACGGACGTCGCCGGTGCGACCGATGTGCAGAACTTGGTCATTACCGTGAATGGCACTAATGATGGCGCAGTCATATCTGGCGCTGGAGCGCAGCTGAAAGAAGACTCGGCGGTCTCAGCGTCGGGAGAGCTGGAAGCGAACGGGCAGTTAACGGTTCAGGACGTAGACAGCGGTGAAGCCGCATTCACGCCGATCACGGATGTCATCAGTGATTCGGGTTATGGTCATTTCTCACTCAGTGCTGACGGGCAGTGGCAGTATCACGCTGATAATAATCAGCCCTATATCCAACAACTGGCGGCGGGTGAGCCATTAACAGATTCCATCACCGTCACCAGTGTGGATGGCACCACGCACACCATCAGCGTGACGATAGAGGGGACGAACGATGCGCCAATCGTGGCGCACAGCGTTGCGTCTCAACAAATCGATGAAGACAGCGCGTTCCAGTTCACGCTGCCAACTGACACCTTTGGTGATATTGACCATGGCGATACCTTGACGCTCTCCACTGGTAGCTTACCAACCTGGCTGCACTTTGATGCAGCGACTGGCACCTTTAGCGGCACGCCAACCAACAGCGATGTGGGCAGCACACCAGTCACGGTGACGGCGACCGACGATCACGGTGCTCAGATATCGACCACCTTTGATTTAACCGTCAACAATGTCAATGATGCGCCAACGCTGACTCCGATCGCGTCAGTTTCTGTCGACGAGGACGGCCAGCAAGCATCTGGTCAACTCATTGCGACCGACCCGGATGTGGGTGATACGTTGAGCTATTCGATTGCCAGTCCGGTGTCCGGTCTGACGTTCAATCCTGACGGTAGCTGGGTGTTTGATCCAACGGATGCAGCCTATCAATCGTTGCCAGCAGGGCAAAGTCAGACTCTTACTATCCCTGTCACGGTGACGGACGCCGCAGGCGCAACAGATGTGCAGAATTTAGTCATTACCGTGAATGGTACCAATGATGGCGCAGTCATATCTGGCGCTGGAGCGCAGCTGAAAGAAGACTCGGCGGTCTCAGCGTCGGGAGAGCTGGAAGCTAACGGGCAGTTAACGGTTCAGGATGTAGACAGCGGTGAAGCCGCATTCACGCCGATCACGGATGTCACCAGTGACTCGGGTTATGGTCATTTCTCACTCAGTGCCGACGGGCAGTGGCAGTATCACGCTGATAATAATCAGCCCGCAATCCAACAACTGGCAGCGGGTGAGCCATTAACAGACTCCATCATTGTCACCAGTGTGGATGGCACCCCGCATACCATCAGCGTGACGATAGAGGGGACGAACGACGCCCCAATCGTGGCGCACAGCGTAGTAAATCAGCAAATAGATGAAGACAGCGCGTTACAGTTCACGCTGCCAAGTGACACCTTTGGTGATATTGACCATGGCGATAACTTGACGCTCTCCACAGGTAGCTTACCGACGTGGCTGCATTTTGATGCATCCACCGGAACGTTTAGCGGCACGCCAACCAACAGTGATGTGGGCAGTGTGCCGATTAGCGTGACTGCCACGGACTCGCAAGGGGCGAGTGTCACCACGCAATTTAACCTCACTGTCAATAACACCAACGATGCACCGGTGATGACCCCGATAGCGTCTGTTTCTGTCGATGAAGACGGCCAGAAAGCGTCCGGTCAACTTATCGCCACCGACCCGGATACAGGTGATACGCTGAGCTATTCGATTGCCAATCCGGTATCCGGCCTGACGTTCAAGCCGGATGGCAGTTGGGTGTTTGACCCAACGGATGCCGCCTATCAATCGTTGCCAGCAGCACAAAGCCAGACACTGACCATCCCGGTCACGGTGACGGACGCAGCAGGTGCGACGGATGTTCAGAACTTAGTCATTACAGTAAATGGTACCAATGATGGCGCAGTCATATCTGGTGCAGGAGCGCAGCTGAAAGAAGACTCGGCGGTCTCAACATTGGGTGATCTGGAAGCCAGTGGGCAACTGACGGTTCAGGATGTAGACAGCGGTGAAGCTGCATTCACACCGATCACGGATGTCATCAGTGATTCGGGTTATGGTCATTTCTCACTTAGTGCTGACGGGCAGTGGCAGTATCACGCTGATAATAATCAGCCCGATATCCAACAACTGGCGGCGGGTGAGCCATTAACGGATTCCATCACTGTCACCAGTGTCGATGGCACCCCGCACACCATCAGCGTGACGATAGAGGGGACGAACGACGCCCCAATCGTGGCGCACAGCGTAGTAAATCAGCAAATCAATGAAGATAGCGCGTTCAGTTTTACTGTGCCATCAGATACGTTCGGCGATATTGACCATGGCGATACCTTGACGCTCTCCACCGGTAGTTTACCGACGTGGTTGCACTTTGATGCCTCGACGGGCACATTCAGCGGTACACCGACTAATAGCGATGTGGGCAGCGTCCCGATTAGCGTGACTGCCACGGACTCGCAAGGGGCGAGTGTCACCACGCAATTTAACCTCACCGTCAATAACACCAACGATGCACCGGTGATGACCCCGATAGCGTCGGTTTCCGTCGACGAGGACGGCCAGAAAGCGTCCGGTCAACTTATCGCTACCGACCCGGATGTGGGCGATACACTGAGCTATTCAATTGCCAATCCGGTGTCTGGTCTGACGTTCAACTCTGACGGTAGCTGGGTGTTTGACCCAACGGATGCCGCCTATCAATCGTTGCCAGCAGGGCAAAGTCAGACGCTGACCATTCCGGTCACTGTGACCGACAGTGCGGGTGCTACTGATACACAAGATTTGACTATTATAGTAACTGGGACAAATGACGTCCCGACACTGACTGTTCATACGCAAGGCATGACTACGGGAACACTCGTTGAGAACGATGTAGACAGCTCGGATACTCATACGTTTGGCGTCAGCCAACCTTCTGGTTTATTTGGTGACCTAACACTAAATCCTCAGACTGGTGCGTATGTATATACACAACATTCAACAGTCACGGGTATGACTTACCAAGCCTCCAGTCAGACATACAGCGGTCAAGATACGTTCGAAGTTCAAGTTTCAGATAACCACGGCGGTACTGAGACTAAATATCTTACCTTTGATGTTAGTGGTACGCTTTCTGCTCCAGTCGCAGGCACAACACAGCCAACGATTCAGACACAGGTACTCGCACCGCCAGTCCTAACCACTACGGTGGCGAACTCTCACGTTGTTACACCGTCACTGACTAATGCCGTCACACTACAGCTTGACGTAACCAGCGATAGTGGCGTGTCTGATCAGGACCATATCACAAATGATGACACGCCAACCATTGTGGGTACTACCTCGATACCGTTCTCTACAGTCACAATTTCTGAAAATGGTGTTGTAGTGGCGAATGCACTGTCAGATGGCAGTGGTCACTATCAGGTTACATTGCCACAGCTTCATGAATCGACTCATCACTTGGTCGCTTCAGCGGTTGATCCTTCGGGTAGTGGTACCGGACAGTCAAGCGTTCTGGATATTGAAATCGACACGACGCCCCCTCCGGTATCCATCACGCTTGATCCGATTACTTCAGATGATGTACTTAATCATAGTGAGCTGAGTAGTGTTGTCTCTGTCGGTGGTTCAGTAGGGAGTGAAGTCTCTCCCGGTTCTGTCGTGACATTAGATATTGGAGGCTCTAGCTACAATGCTGTGGTCGATACAAATCACCGTTTTGCCGTTGATGTTCCGGGAGGAGTATTAGGAGCAAATAGTGAAATTGTCGCCAGTGTCTCAGCTGAAGATGTCGCTGGCAATAAATCCACGGTAAGTGATACGCATCAATATAGCGTTGATGATTCAGCTTCCATAGATATAGACCTTATCAGTGGAGATAACATGTTGGATCCCACTGAACATCACGAGGATCTTGTTGTTTCGGGCACAGTAAATGGTGTCGAAGATGGACAAATCGTTAACATATCATTGGGCGGACAAGACTATCAGGCCACAGTTGTAAATCAGCAATGGAGTACGACTGTCGATGCGACAGATATTAGTGCTCTTCCCGGTGGGTTGAATAGCGTTATTGCAACCGTGGTTGATCATGCTGGTAATTCAGCTTCCTCGACGAGTCCATTATTTATACCGGATACAACAAACCCTGTACCTTCGATGTCATTCCTAACACCACCAACTCCAACAGGTGGGGGAGGCATCGGTTCCCATATATCGGGCGATTTAGTTGTCCCCCCATTGTTACAGCAGTTAATGCCAACACAGCAAGGAGGAGGCTGGGCAATATCTGATGGTCAAGGCCATACGATGACAAGCCTAAAAGGCCAGTACGGAACACTGACGATAGACCCGGATACTGGACATGTCGAGTATATCTATAGTGACGCGCCAGTCCCCGGCGATAAAACGGCAGGCGGTACACATTGGGCCGGGCAAACCTCTTCTGAAGAACATCATGACCTCTTCCAGATTGTGTATCATGATGTTCATGCTTCGAATGTGGACGTAAAGGTCAATTTAGATGTTACCTACGTGCATGGGCATAGTGGTCACAATCAGGAATCGACCCATCTGGTTGATATGACCGTGACCTCTGCATCCGGTGTTAGTCCTGCGCCCCCAGCATCTCAGCATGATGAGGTAGGGACAGATATCGAACCGGTGGCTGAATTTACCGTTTTGCTGTCGGATGATGTGACAGGAGCTGATTACACTAGTCAATCGGATAGTTCATTGCACAAGTCTTTACCAGCCGATGATCAAACACGTCCTGTCGATCATTATCTCAATATGGTTGGATTGTCACCGAGTGAAGTGGCCCCTGCAGCAGAAACTAAACTTGATCATTATCTGCACAGCAGTACTCAGTTAGTCGATGACTTATCTGATGTAAATCCAGTACCAAATCATGATGCCGACCTTTCCGACGCGTTAGTGCATGACCATGATAAAAATTTGGCGAAAGCCCATGATAAGGGTTTAGAAGAAACGCCAGATAATCATGATCATCATAGTGATGATGACCTGTTAAATTCAGGGCTCAATGACATGCACAATCAAATCTAGAAAGAAGTCTGCTTGAAACTAAAAGAGCCGCGATATGCGGCTCTTTTTATATTTAAGTTATTAACATGCTTACGGTGTTTATATAAGTAGCGCTCGCACATTTGTTACATAATACTTGGTAGCCATAGGGACAATGGCGGAATCAGTAGTAACAACAGTAATCGAACGATATCTGCGCACCAATAAGGAGTGACACCTTTGAATATCGTGCTGGTTTTGATGTCTTTGACGACACTGCTGAGCACAAAAATGTTCAATCCTACCGGCGGGGTAATAAGACTTATCTCAGTGACAACCACGACCACAATACCAAACCAGACCAGATCAAAGCCTAAGCTTGCAACCAATGGGTAGAATACTGGTACTGTCAGCAGAAGCATCGAAAGGCTTTCAAACACAGTGCCGAGTAGGATGTAAATCCCCATGATCGCCAGAATCACATAGATTGGCTCTGCGCCGAAAGATTCCATCCAGGTGACGAGCTCATGAGGCAACCCAGTGCGGTTGACAAAGTTTGAGTAAATAAGTGCCCCGATAATGACCCCAAACAGCATGGTAGAGGTTCTCGCGGTATCAATCAGGATCTCTTTAAGCACACTGATGGTCAGAGAACGGCGATAGAGTGCAATAGCAAAGGCACCACCGGCCCCAATACCTGCCGCTTCAGTTGGCGTAAAGGCACCCAGATATATTCCGCCCATTACTAGTGCGAACAACCCAAGAATACCCGAGACAGACTTCAGCGCGGCCTTTTTATCTTCCTTAGACATCTTTTCACCTTTAGGACCCGCATTTGGGTTACGCCATACAACGTATTTTGTGGCTAAAAGATACATGAAGATACCAAGTATGCCCGGGATAAAGCCTGCTGCGAAAAGATCTCGAATGCTCTGTTCGGTGAGTACTCCATAGATAATTAGGATGACACTCGGTGGAATCAAAATCCCTAGCGTCCCGCCTGCCGCTATGGATGCTGCGGCTAAACCATCTGAATAGCCATACTTTCTCATAGAAGGCATGGCAACCTTAGCCATGGTTGCTGACGTCGCCAGGCTAGAGCCTGAAATGGCTGAGAAACCACCACATGCCGCTACAGTTGCCATTGCTAATCCGCCGCGATAGTGGCCCAAGAACGCATAACAAGCTCTGTACAGTTCTTGAGACATACCCGCGCGAGTGATTAAGTTCCCCATCAGAATAAACATAGGGATGACCGACAAGCCATAATCCTGCGCAGTGTCGATCAGTCGTTTAGCACTGACGGTTAGCGCACCGTTAAAGTTCCAGTCCCCCAGAGCGGCATAGCCTACGAACCCCACCACACCCATTGCAAACGCGATCGGCATTCTTAACAGTATTAGCATCATCAGTACTGCGAAACCAATTAAGGCAATAGTCATATCAATCCCTCTGATTCAAATACTCTTTGTTAAAGATTCGCGTAATCACTAAAACAAGAGAAGTGATTGCGGTTAGCCAGCATGAAATAGCCAGAAAATAGACAAAATAATAGGTTGGGATTTCGAGATATTCGGTCATCTCTCCGTACATTAGTGCTCGGTCCCCCAGTTCCCATACTTTGAATCCCATTACTGAGAGACAAAGCGAAACTACGGCATCAAAGCCCATATCGCGTATGTTTTTTACCTTTCTGGGAATAATGCTATCGGTCAGGTCAACACTGATATGCTCTTTACGCCATGTCACCAATGGCATCGTAGAGAAAATGAGTGCACCTAAAAGTAACTCTGTGAGTTCTACACTTCCGGTTACTGGCTTTTCAAACAGGTAGCGTCCTATTACATCGATACAGGTAAGCAGCATCATCGAGAGTAATATCAGACACGCACACAGCTTCAGAAACTTATCCAAAAGTTGGGCAGTAGACTCCCAACTTTTGGTAAACCAAATTAATGAGTTGTTCATCATTGATTCCTAAAGCTCGATTGGCTCGTAGCCATTAACGATTTTTCTGAACTCGGTTAATGCCGCTTGGGCGTCGACTTTACGCGACTTAACTGATTTCACCCATTTATCGTCAAGACCTTGAGTAAGTCGCTCATAATATTGAACATCTTCATCAGACAAGTTCTCTACTTTGCTGCCTGACGCGATAATATCAGCCTCACCAATTTCATCGGCTTTGGACCAGTAACGGCCTGCCAGTGCGGAGAGCTTTTCGCCAGATACGCTTCTGATTGCCTGACGATCTTCTTCAGAGAGTTTTTCCATAAATTGAGGACTGATGAAAATGCCAAATGAGCCGAGATATAAACCAGTTGGTAGCTTGTAGCTGTATGGTGCGACATCTTTAAAGCGAGCAGCTTTCATCATGTCCATTTGCATGAACAGACCATCTGCTACACCTTGCGATAGCATCTCATACGCTTTTGTTGCAGGTGCGCTTACGCCCGACACTTCCAGAAGATTACCTACTTCGGTGGAGATACCACCACCTACACGCATTTTTTTGCCTTTCAGATCTTTAAGAGATTCGATCGGCTCGCGCATATGGACTTGACCAGGCCCATGAACAAATACCCCGGCCAGTTCGACGCCGTTGTATTCAAATGAGCTTTTAAAGTACTTCTCGTTAACGCGCCAGTGAGCGACAGAAGCGGCTTCACCACTGGCCTTGTTGCCTGGAAGCTCAGCAATTTGAGTTAAGCGAAAACGTCCTGGGAGATAACCATGAAATGTCCAAGCGGCATCAACCGCGCCATCTTCGACTAATTCAACAAGACTTTTGGGGTGAGCCAAGTCGTATTCCAGTTTAATCGTGACACGTCCATCAGTGGCTTCTTCTATCCATTTCCCCCAAGTTGGCAGTACATCAGCATTCATTGTCTGCATTGGACTGAGCCATGTTGCGATTTTTAGTTCGTGCGTTTGTGCTTGAGCACTGTGACTCACCAATAGGGTGGAAGCGAGCAATCCTGCCAGGCCTTTAGCTACGGTTGATTTAAACATACTGATTCCTTTGTAAGTCCCATTAAAATAAATTAATCTCCTCACCAAATGACACATAATTAGGTCAAATGATAATTTAAACGTATCATTTAAAATGATGGTTGTGTATCATGATTGTTAATGAATTGTGATTTTGTGAATCAGAGCTTGTTTTGAAGATGAACAACACAGCCATTTCATAAGTGATGTGCTAACGCCGAATTCAGCATGTCATTTGGTGGAAAACTCTAGTGAGGCAATTGCTACAGCATTAAGGATTAACGAGGTATAGAAATGGAACAATTAACCAGTTACGTAGCCGGAGAATGGTATTTTGGAAACGGGAAGCCACGAGTGGTTTCAAGTGCAATTACTGGTGAAGCGTTGTATCAGGTCAATGCGGATGGCATGGATTCTTCTAAGGTCCTGGAATACGGAAGAGAGCGAGGCACTAAAGCGCTTTCCCAAATGACGTTCTTAGAACGGGCCAATATGATCAAAGATTTGGCTAAGTACCTGCTTTCCCGAAAGGAAGAATTTTACGCGCTTTCACAACACACTGGCGCAACAAGAATGGATTCTTGGATTGATATTGAAGGGGGTGTCAGTACCTTGTTCAATTACTCTGGTCTTGCAAACCGCGAGCTACCGAACGACACCATTTGGCCGGAAGATGAATTGCTGCCTCTTTCTAAGGAAGGCGGCTTCGCGGCTCGACACTTTCTGACCAGCAAGGCCGGTGTTGCTCTTCACATTAATGCGTACAACTTTCCTTGCTGGGGGATGTTAGAAAAGCTCGCTCCGACCTGGTTAGGCGGTGTGGCGGCGATCGTTAAACCGGCAACGGAAACCGCATATCTGACGCAAGCAATGGTTAAAGCGATGCAAGACAGCGGTATCGTACCGGAAGGTGCTATTCAGGTTATCTGTGGCTCTGTTGGCGACATGTTTGAGCACCTCGAGTATCAAGATGTCGTAACATTCACCGGTTCAGCGCAAACAGGCCAAATGCTGCGCTCTCACCCTTCGATTACGCAGAAATCCATTCCATTCACGATGGAAGCTGACTCATTGAACTGTGCCATTTTAGGTGCTGATGTTACGCCTGATATGCCGGAGTTCGCGCTGTTTGTGCGTGAAGTTACTCGTGAGATGACAGTGAAAGCAGGACAAAAATGTACTGCGATTCGCCGCGCCATCGTACCTGAGCATTTGATTGATGAAGTCGCCACAGCACTAACGTCAAAACTTGAGAAAGTTGTCGTCGGTGACCCTGCAATTGAAGGCGTCAAGATGGGCGCGTTGGTGAGTAAAAGCCAACTAGACGACGTCAAAGAAAAAGTCACAACGTTATCCAATTATTGCGATGTACTGACGGGTGGAAATACGTCAGATATGAGTGTTCAGGGCCCAAGTGAGGGCGCTTTCTATCCGCCAACTCTGCTTCGCTGCAACAACCCTCATGAGGTAGAGGAGGTCCATTCTGTCGAGGCATTTGGCCCGGTATGTACACTTATGCCATACAGCGACCTCAGCGATGCAGCAGTGTTAGCCAAAAAAGGTCAGGGCAGCTTAGTAGGCAGTATCGTTACCGCATCCGGGAATGTGGCTGCTCAGCTGACACTTGCAATTGGGTCATCTCATGGTCGTTTACATATCTTGAATGAAGAATCATCCAAGGAATCCACCGGTCACGGCTCTCCGTTACCAATGCTTGTTCATGGTGGTCCGGGACGTGCTGGTGGAGGTGAAGAAATGGGTGGGTTGCGTGGAGTAAAACACTATATGCAGCGCACCGCGATTCAAGGCTCACCAACCATGCTGGCTAAAATAGGTCGAGAGTGGGTTCGCGGGGCTGAAACAGTCTCTGATCCTATACATCCGTTCAAAAAGTACTTCGAAGATTTGCAAATCGGCGAAACCCTTACGACAGCAAGAAGAACGATAACAGAAGCGGATATCGTTAACTTTGGTTGTTTGAGCGGTGATCACTTCTATGCACATATGGATAAGATTGCGGCAAAAGACTCCATGTTTGGTGAAAGGGTTGCGCACGGATACTTCGTCATTTCAGCCGCTGCAGGGCTGTTTGTGGAAGCCGCACCAGGGCCTGTCCTCGCCAACTATGGAATGGAAGGACTGAGGTTTATTGAACCGGTTAAAATCGGCGATACCATTCAAGTTCATTTGACGTGTAAGAAGAAAATTAAGAAGCGCCAGCGATCTGCTGAAGAACAGGCGCAGGGTGTGGTGGCCTGGGATGTAGAAGTGTGTAATCAGGACGGAAAGCCGGTTGCCCTTTATACGATCCTTACTTTAGTCGCGAGACAGCAAGGTGACTTTTAACGGGTCAGACATTCGCTAAAAATTTCTGCAAACCTTACTCAACAGGGCCATCAGGCCCTGTTTTTTTATCACAAATTTAACAATTAAATGCACCGCATTTTGCTTTTTTGTAATTATTATGTTGCGAATGTATTTTTACGTGATACATTAAAATTGTAAAAGATATTTAATGTGTATCAAGTGGAGGAGAGGATGTCTTCTGAGAAAACGTCATTCGAGCGAAAAATCGAACAAGAGATTGCAGTCGAGCCTAAAGATTGGATGCCTGACGGATACCGTAAGACACTGGTACGTCAGATAGGTCAGCATGCTCATTCAGAGGTTGTAGGAATGTTGCCAGAAGCCAACTGGTTAACACGAGCACCGTCTCTGCGCCGCAAAGCGGTATTGCTTGCCAAAATTCAAGACGAAGCAGGTCATGGCCTGTACCTATACAGCGCGGCAGAAACCTTAGGTGGCGAGCGTCACGACCTGTACGAAAAAATGCTGACTGGTGAGATGAAGTACTCATCCATCTTCAACTACCCAACCTTGAGCTGGGCTGATGTTGGTGTGGTTGGTTGGCTTGTTGACGGTGCGGCAATCGTTAACCAGGTGGCATTGTGCCGTACCTCTTACGGACCTTATGCACGAGCCATGGTGAGAATCTGTAAAGAAGAGAGTTTCCACCAACGTCAGGGATACGAGGCATGCCGAGTGCTGGCTGATGGCAGTGATGAACAGAAAGCCATGCTTCAAGACTCTATCAACCGCTGGTGGTGGCCTGCGTTGATGATGTTTGGTCCGAACGACAGTGAATCTCCAAACTCAGCAAAAAGCATGTCTTGGAAAATCAAACGTGTCAGTAACGATGATCTACGTCAGAAGTTCGTTGATAACACGGTTCACCAAGTTCATTCGCTGGGCATGACGATTCCGGATCCAGACCTGAAGTGGAACGAAGAAACGGGTCACTATGAGTTTGGCGAGATCAACTGGGAAGAGTTTAACCAAGTGATCCATGGACACGGCATTTGTAACCACGAGCGTTTGAAAGACAAACGTGATGCCTGGGAAGCGGGTGCTTGGGTTCGTGAAGCTGCTGTCGCTTACGCAAAAAAACAGATGGAAAGCGCAGCCTAGTCGCGCCAACAAGAATCGAAACAGATTAAGGAGAATCAAGATGAGTTCATTTAACTGGCCGCTGTACGAAGTATTTGTTCGAAGCAAACAAGGTTTGGACCACAAGCATGTAGGCAGTGTTCGTGCTTCTGATGGCCAAATGGCGCTTGAAGCCGCTCGCGATCTTTACACTCGTCGTAGTGAGGGCTGTTCTATTTGGGTGGTTGAGTCAAACCAAATCACTGCATCTCAATCGAGCGAGCAAGGCCCGTTTTTTGACCCTGCTGAAGATAAAGTTTATCGCCACGCTAGTCATTACACCATTCCTGCTGACATCAAGCATATGTAGGGAGTGAGTCATGAGTGAGCAACAAACCAAAGTAAACTACTTACTTCAACTGGCAGATACCAACCTTATTCTCAGCCATCGTTTATCTGAGTGGTGTGGTATCGCACCGGAACTAGAGATTGACATCGCGTTAGCGAATATTGGCTTAGACCTGCTTGGCGAAGCGCGTAACCTTTACCAATACGCTGCAGAGCTTGAAGGGAGTCAGAAAACCGAAGATGACTACGCTTATTTGCGTGAAGAGCGCGAATACAAAAACCTTCTGCTTGCTGAACGTCCGAATGAAGGCTTTGATATTTCGATTGTGCGCCAGTTTCTTTACGACAATTACCATGCGCTGCTTCTTCAAGAGCTAGCAAAAAGCGCTGACGAACAGTTGGCGGCTATCGCTAAGAAATCCCTGAAAGAGGTGGCTTACCACCTGAGATATAGCTCAGGTTGGATTGAACGTTTAGGTGGCGGCACCGAATTAAGCCATAAAAAAGTTCAAACAGCATTGAACGACTTATGGCGTTATACCGACGAGATGTTTGAGCCAAGTGAAGAAGAAATCGCGCTCGCAGAGCAGAATATTATTGTTGATGTCTCTGAACTAAAAGCTCAGTGGCAACGCAATGTCAATGCAACGCTAGAGAAAGCGACGCTATCGATGCCTGAGTCTAAGTACTTTTTGCAAGGCGGTAAATCCGGTAAGCACAGTGAACACCTAGGTTTCATTTTGGCGGAACTTCAGTACATGCAACGGACTTATCCAAACCAACAGTGGTAGGGCGTACTGATGATTAAGCAAACACTCGATTCGCTTTCTGATCCAGAAACGCACCGCGTATGGCAGTTGGTTAACTCGATTCCAGACCCTGAGATTCCAGTTATTTCGATTGGTGAACTGGGCATGGTTCGTCATATTGCCAAAGTCGGCGATGCCTGGATAGTGAAGTTCACTCCGACATACTCCGGTTGTCCAGCGACAGAAATGCTGATGAATGATATCCGAGAAACCCTGAACACCGAAGGGTACGAGGATGTGAGGGTTGAAGTACAACTTGATCCTGCTTGGACAACAGACTGGATTCATGAGTCGAGCAAACAAAAGTTACGTGAATACGGAATCGCGCCACCAGACAGAAAAGCGTGTATGCACACCGCCATCAACGCACAGCCCGAATGCCCACATTGTGGCAGTGTAGATACAAAAATGGTGAGTGAATTTGGTTCCACAGCTTGCAAAGCACACTTTCGATGTAATGCGTGTTTGGAACCATTTGATTACTTCAAGTGCATATAAAGTAAGGGATTATTATGACAGATTTTTACCCATTGAAAGTCGCTCGTGCAGACAAGGAAACGCCAGATTCTGTGGTTCTGCATTTTAATGTACCGCAAGACCTTGCCGATCAGTTTCGTTTTCACCCTGGTCAGCACCTAACTATTAAATCGAACATCAACGGTGAGGATCTGAGACGCTGTTATTCGATTTGCTCTGCCCCGAGTGAAAATAGCCTGCAAGTTGGTATCAAGGCCATTTCAGAAGGTCGCTTTTCAAACTTTGCCGTCAACGAAATTCAGCCAGGCGATGAATTTGAGGTGATGACACCGCAGGGGCATTTTGGCTTTTCTCCAAGCCCTGAGCGTAAAGTGAACTACTTAGGCATTGCAGTAGGTTCAGGCATTACTCCAATTCTATCCATGCTTAAGTCAGCGTTAGAACAGGAAGACAACAGCACTTTCACTTTGCTGTATGGCAACCGTAACATAAATAGCATGATGTTTCGCAATCAATTGCTGGGCTTGAAGAACCGCTATCCGGATCGTTTACACGTGAGTTACTTCTTCTCGCGTGAAGCCAATGAAGTCGAGCTATGGAATGGTCGCTTGGACGGCGACAAACTACGCGAACTCGGTAGCAACCTGTTTAACTGGAGCGACTTTGACGCGTGTTACGTTTGTGGTCCGGAAGAGATTTTGGAATCTTGTTACACCGCGTTGGTAGAAGGTGGATTAAGCGAAGACAATTACCATGTAGAGCGTTTTAACACCGCAACCAAGTCTAAAGCGAAGCCAGCTAACCAGTCCGAAAATACCCAAGTTACGCTCAAGCGTGACGGCCGCATCATGAAGATTGACATGACCTCACAAGATGACAGCTTGCTGGATGCAGCACTTCGTCAGGGCGTGGATCTTCCATATGCGTGTAAAGGCGGTGTGTGTGCCACGTGTATCTGTAAAGTCAAATCCGGTCAGGTTGAAATGGGCACAAACTACAGTCTGGAAGCTGATCAGGTTGAAGACGGCTACGTTTTAAGTTGTCAGGCCGTTCCGACAACCAGCGAAATCGAAATCGACTTTGATGTGTAGAGGCTAGCATGACATTACAGACCGATTATCAGAACCTGATCGGTGACATCTCCAATCAGGGGGTGTTAACGATTACGTTGAATCGTCCCCAGAAGCGCAACGCATTAAGCAATGACGTACTGAAACACTTAGCGGAGTTACTGGAAGAGGCGTCTCTGGACACTTCCATTAAGTCGGTAGTGCTCTACGGCGGCGAAACGATATTTGCTGCAGGGGCTGATTTACATGAGATGTCGAGCCAACAGTCGATAGAGACTTGGCTAAATCCAAGACCGAAACTTTGGCAACGTATAGACCAGTTTGAAAAACCTATGGTTGCTGCTGTCAATGGTTATGCGCTGGGGGCCGGGTTAGAACTGGTCCTGCTTTGTGATGTCGTTGTCGCAGGAGAAGGCACCCTGTTTGGTTTGCCAGAAATCACTTTGGGCTTAATGCCAGGGGCAGGCGGCACGCAACGACTGGCTCGTACTGTCGGTAAATCACTTGCGAACCAAATGGTGCTGACCGGAAAACCAATCTCGGCTCAAAGGGCGCTTAACGCTGGCTTAATCAGTGAAATCACGGTGTCACAAAACACGCTCAATAAAGCTCAAGAGATAGCGACAGCTATTGCCCAGCATGCGCCTTTAGCCGTTCGCGCTGCTAAAACGTCATTAAAATCAGTATCAAATGGCACTTTGGCCCAAGGACTGATGATGGAAAGACAGTTATTCAGCCTGCTTGCGGAAACCCGAGACAGAGCGGAAGGAATCCAAGCTTTTCTTGATAAAAGAAAGGCGACATTTAAAGGGAAGTAATCAATGGAAGAGTCAATTTTATTTCAGGTAGAAGCTGGTGTTGCTGTCATTACGCTTAATCGACCAAAGCAACTGAATAGCTTTAACCCGGATATGCATAAGGCGCTTAAGCGAGCGTTAAAGCAGGCGGAAACTGATGATTCAGTGCGCGCAGTGCTGCTGACCGGCACTGGCAGAGGGTTTTGTGCAGGGCAAGACCTTAACGATCGCAATGTAAATAGCGGTGCAGAAATGCCGGATCTTGGCGTGAGCATTGAGAAATACTACAACCCTTTAATCAAACAAATTTCATCAATGCCAAAGCCAGTTATTGCAGCAGTCAATGGTGTGGCTGCGGGCGCGGGTGCCAATATCGCATTTGCGTGTGACATCGTATTTGCGGCTAAGTCAGCAAGCTTTATTCAGGCATTTTGCAAGATTGGTCTGGTACCAGATTCAGGTGGTACCTGGACACTGCCACGTTTAGTGGGATCGGCACGAGCGAAAGCACTGATGTTACTCGGTGACAAAGTAAGCGCGAGTCAGGCACAAGAGTGGGGCATGATCTGGCAATGTGTTGAAGATGAAGAACTTATCGAAAAGGCGATGTCAGTAGCAAACCATTTGGCTACGCAGCCAACGAAAGGGTTGGGTCTTATTAAACATGCACTGAATCACTCTAGTGAAAACAGCTTAGAAGTTCAGCTGGACTTAGAAAAAGATCTTCAACGACTGGCGGGAAGAACGGACGATTACCGCGAAGGTATCGCTGCATTTTTCGATAAGCGCGCACCTGAGTTTAAAGGGAAGTAAATCATGGAGTTTGTGATTAAAACCGTCGCGGTTATAGGTGCAGGCACCATGGGGGCCGGTATTGCACAAGTAGCGGCTCAATCTGGATACCAAGTCGTTCTGTTCGATCTTGAGAAAGGCAAAGCAGAGCTGGCCAAATCGATAATCGCTGAGCGTTTAGAAAAGCGTGTTGCGAACGGAAAAATGTCACTAATCGCTAAAGATACGTTGTTAGATGCCATGTATTGCTCGGACGCTTTGCAAGATGTCGCGGGCGCGGATCTGGTTATTGAAGCGATTGTCGAAGATCTTGCGATCAAACAAAGTCTATTCAGAGATCTTGAGTCGATTTGTCGAGAAGATTGCCTGCTTTCCACGAATACATCGTCTATTTCGGTGACATCGATTGCTAGTGCACTAGCGAAGCCGGAACGTTTCGTTGGGCTACATTTCTTTAATCCGGCACCGTTGATGAAGTTAGTCGAAGTAGTACGAGGAATCGCGACTTCTCCTACCGCCACTGAGGCAGCAAAAGCGTGGTCTGAGTCATGTGGTAAACACGCGGTGATCACTCGTTCGCTTCCAGGCTTTATTGTAAACCGAGTTGCAAGACCGTTTTACGCAGAAGGTTTGCGTGCGTTGGAGTGCGGCGTGGCTGATGTTCAGGATATCGACCAGATCATCACTCAAGCAGGTCAGTTCAACATGGGGCCTTTCGAGCTTATGGACCTGATTGGCCATGATGTTAACTACGCCGTTACCAAGAGTGTTTACGATGCCTATTACCAGGACAAACGTTTTACTCCGTCACTGACTCAGAAAGAACTTGTTGAGGCAGGTTTCTTAGGGCGTAAATCGGGTCGTGGATTTTATTGCTATGACGGTTCAACTGACAAACCTAGTGTTAATTTGGCGCAAAAATGTGTTTTGCCAGAACGCTTGTCAGTGTCGTTACTTGGTGACTGGAGTGGCGTGCCAAGCTTTGTTGAATTGACTCAGCTCCCTAACAGTTACAGCAACGAAGGTGCTCCACACCTGTGTGTAAACGACATCATTGTTACGCCAACTCAAGGTGTGACAGCGTCAGAGTTATCTGAACAGTTGCAGAGCCCTGTGGTTGTCTTTGATTACTGCCAAGATTACGGCGCTAGTGACATTATCGCGATTGCTCCTGCTCTGCAGAATAATGCGAATCAAACTGAAGCTGTGATTGCTTACTTCCAATCAAAAGGCAAACAGGTATTAGTGCTGGATGATTACCCTGGCCTGATCCTATGGCGTACTTGGGTAATGCTAATTAATGAAGCGCTTGATTTAGTTAATCAGCAAGGTGCTTCTCTGGCAGATGTCGATGTTGCAATGAAGAGTGGTGTTAACTATCCACTTGGTCCAATCGAGCAAGGTGAACGCCTTGGCTGGCAACGAGTACTGGACACTCTCACTCACTTGCAATCCTTCTATTGCGAAGAAAGATATCGTCCATCGCCACTACTTCGCCAATTCACAATCAAAGCAAAGGGAGGTACAGCATGATAGTTGTCAATCCAAAGCAACTTTCAGAACACTTGAACGAAGCAGCGCATGAAAAAGCGGTGGCTGAGAAGGCCGTTGCAGCGATGTTAGAGAATGACACCTGCACAAAATCGATGGGAATGGATGTCGTGGAAGTGGCCAAAGGGATGGCAAAAGTCACGATGCGAGTGACTAAATCGATGCTTAATGGCCACAGCAGTTGCCATGGAGGCATGTTATTTACTCTGGCTGATACCGCATTTGCTTGTGCTTGTAATAGTGAAAACTTAGCTGCGGTGGCATCTGGATGCAGCATTGAATACATTCGCCCGGCTTTTGAAAATGATCGGTTAACGGCCTTTGCGAATGTGAAATCTCAAGGAAAAGTAACCGGTACGTATGACATAGAAATCGTTAATCAGGACCAAAAGTTGATAGCGCTGTTTCGGGGGAAATCTCATCGAATTGGCACAAAGCTAGTAAAGGAGGACAGTTAAGTGACTAATGCATATATTTGTGACGGCGTCAGAACCCCAATCGGTCGATTCGGTGGCGCACTTTCAAGCGTTCGAGCGGATGATTTGGGCGCTATCCCTCTGAAAGCACTAATGGAGCGCCATCCAGATTTAGATTGGTCGGCGATTGATGATGTGATTTTGGGTTGTGCCAACCAAGCGGGCGAAGATAACCGCGACGTGGCCCGTATGTCGTTATTGCTGGCGGGTATGCCTATCGAAGTATCCGGTACAACAATCAACCGCCTGTGTGGTTCAGGTATGGATGCCATTAGCCATGCTGCACGCACTATCAAAGCGGGCGAAGCGAAGCTGATGGTAGCTGGTGGCGTCGAATCCATGTCTCGCGCTCCATATGTGGTGAGTAAGCCGACCTCCGCGTTCGATAGAAACGGTCAGATGTTTGATACCACTATTGGTTGGCGTTTCATTAACCCGGCATTGCAAAATCAATATGGCACAGATTCAATGCCTGAGACCGCAGAAAACGTAGCGGAACGCTTCCAAATCAGCCGCGAAGATCAAGATGCGTTTGCATTGCGTAGCCAACAAAAAACGCAGCAAGCGAAAGAGAAAGGGGTACTTGCACAAGAGATTGTCCCGGTATCGATTCCTCAGCGTAAAGGTGAATCTGTTGTTGCTGAAGACGAACACCCTCGTCCGCAAACGACTCTGGAGCAGCTCTCTGCACTCAAAACACCATTCGCGCAAGACGGTTCGGTAACGGCAGGAAACTCTTCTGGCGTGAATGATGGCGCTGCAGCCTTACTGATCGCTAGTGACGATGCCGTTAAGCAGTATGGGCTAACGCCTAAGGCGAAAATACTGGCAACAGCAACGGTTGGCGTAGAGCCTGCTATTATGGGTGTCGGACCAGCTCCGGCTGCGAAAAAAGTACTAGAAATGACAGGATTGTCAATTAATGATATGGATGTTATCGAGCTCAATGAAGCATTCGCATCGCAAGCGCTGGCGGTATTACGTGAATTAGGCGTCGCCGATGACGCCGAGCACGTAAATCCGAATGGCGGAGCTATTGCTTTAGGACATCCATTAGGCATGAGCGGAGCTCGTATCGTAATGGCTGCGAGCAATGAGCTAAAACGTAGAAATGGGAAATATGCTTTGTGCTGTATGTGTGTCGGCGTAGGGCAAGGGATCGCAATGATCATCGAAAACGTCTGAGATTAAAACAAATACAACAGACGGGATTTACAGCCAATAAGAAACAAAAGGACTTACGAGGAGATCGACACATGATTAAGTATTCAAATACGCTGGACGCGATTGAGACCGCTTCTGTAGAGGAGTTAAGAGAACTCCAGTTCAGACGCATGAAGTGGACGCTTGAACATGCCTACAAAAACTCACCGATGTACACCAAAAAGTTTGATGAAGCAGGGGTGCATCCATCAGACTTTAAATGTCTCGAAGACATTAATAAGTTTCCTTACACCACCAAGCAGGACTTGAGAGACAACTATCCTTTTAATTCCTTTGCAGTACCGATGGAAGACGTGGCTCGTATCCATGCCTCTTCTGGTACGACCGGGCAGCCAACGGTTGTGGGTTATACGCAAAATGATATTGATACATGGGCAAATATTGTTGCTCGCTCGATTCGTGCCGCGGGTGGTAGCGCGAAAGATTTGATCCATATCTCTTACGGTTACGGATTATTTACTGGTGGTTTAGGCGCGCACTATGGTGCAGAACGACTCGGTGCTGCGGTTATTCCTATGTCCGGTGGACAAACCGAAAAACAAGTTCAACTGATTGAAGATTTTAAGCCGACCATCATCATGGTGACACCTTCTTACTGTCTCAACTTGCTGGATAAATTGGAAGAGCATTACGGTGGTGACGCATCAGGCTGTTCTCTTAAAATAGGTATTTTCGGTGCGGAGCCATGGTCAAATGAGATGCGCAAAGAGATCGAACGACGCTTAGGTATTGTTGCTCTCGACATCTATGGTCTTTCTGAGGTAATGGGGCCGGGTGTTGCGATGGAGTGTGCAGAAACCCAAGATGGTCCAACTATCTGGGAAGACCACTTCTATCCAGAAATAATTGACCCTGTTACAGGTAACGTGATGCCTGATGGTGAACATGGTGAGCTTGTATTTACGTCGTTGACCAAAGAAGCACTGCCGATCATTCGCTACCGAACTCGTGATCTGACTCGCTTGTTGCCGGGTACTGCTCGCACGATGCGTCGTATGGACAAAATTACCGGCAGAAGCGATGACATGTTGATCATCCGTGGGGTAAATGTATTCCCATCTCAAATCGAAGAGCAGATCTTGCAAATCGAACAGCTTAGTCCGCATTACCAACTCGAAGTGATTCGCAAAGGAAACCTTGATCATTTGGTTGTATTGCTCGAAGCAAAAGACAATGTTTATCTGGACCAAAGTGAAATAATTACTAAGCGCTTGCAACATCAAATCAAGTCGATGATTGGCATCTCTACAACTATTGATTTACTTCCGGTAAATGGCATCCCTCGATCTGAAGGGAAAGCAGTGCGCGTGAGAGATTTGCGTCCAAAAGCTTAACCGTGAAATATGCCACTCTTGATAAAGCTTGAATTCGAGAGTGGTATAACAGCCCTAATTGTGAATAATACAAAGATTAATTAGGGAAGCGGATTGGCTTTCAATATTTAAAACGAGTTAAAGCCAAACATGGAGCTATTTTGAACCAAGATCTACATTCATTTTTCGAAGAAATTTCCGGTCACCAATCAGTCAGCGGTACATCGTTGATAGTTTCCTATTTTGGTGACTATTTGTGGACGTGTGGTGGTGGAATTTGGTTGGGTAACCTAATTCAAGCTATGGAAACTCTGGGCT
This sequence comes from Vibrio natriegens NBRC 15636 = ATCC 14048 = DSM 759, assembly GCF_035621455.1. NCBI lineage: Bacteria > Pseudomonadati > Pseudomonadota > Gammaproteobacteria > Vibrionales > Vibrionaceae > Vibrio > Vibrio natriegens. Next base: position 352,103 of record NZ_CP141823.1, on the reverse strand, counting down.
TGAATCAGCGCGTTGTGCGTTCGTCTGTATTTCGTCTGCACAAAGATGAGTGGTTGACCGTCAATAAAGTAGGCCGCAAGAGTTATTATTATCTGGAACCTGCTAGATACAATGAAATGCTCCACGCCAACAAGAAGATTTACCATTCAGAGAAAGTAGCGTGGAGCAAACGCTGGAATATTATTCATACGTCACTTGGTCCGACAAATAGTAGTAAAGACAAGGTTAGGTACCTGCAACATAAAGGGTTTGGTTTGTTCGACAAGGATTTTTTCGTTCAGCCTGATCTGCAGCAATTGACGCCAGAAATTAAGCAAGAGATTACGAAAACCATCTCTAGCGCCAAGATTTTCCAGCAGGCTGAATTGTATTCTGAAAGCGAAGAAACCTTGAAAAATATGGTTCGGCAGTCATGGGATATTGAACGTATTGCAGAGGACTACCAGCAGTTTATCGAACTGTTTCGTCCAGCATGGGAAATAATAGAGTCCATGACGGATGATGCGATTAGTGAAGAAGATGCGTTTAAAATGAGACTGCTGGTTATTCACTTTTATCGTCGAATCATTGTTAAAGATCCGGACTTACCAACGGAGCTGCTACCGGAAGACTGGCCACGAAAAGAGGCCGAACAGTTAACCATTAATATCTATCGAAAAGTTCACGATAAGGCAATGAAGTACGTAATGGATAGCAGCGAAACACCAAACGGAAAGCTGCCTGTTCCGTCACCAAACTACTACATCCGTTTTGGTGGTCTGAGCTAGAGTGAGCTTTGTAACAAGGAAGTACAATGCCCATCTATCAATTTGCTGACGTTATTCCCGTTATTCACCCTTCGGCGTTCGTTCATCCGAGCGCTGAAATCATCGGTGACGTCATTATCGAAGAAAATGTTTACATCGGCCCTCTGGCGGTATTGCGTGGTGATTTTGGTCGCCTTATCGTGAAAAAAGGGGCTAACGTGCAAGACAACTGTGTCATGCACGGTTTTCCTGGTAAAGAAACCATTCTCGAACAAAATGTCCATGTCGGGCACGGCGCTATAATCCACGGTTGTCATATCGGTGAAAACACTCTGGTAGGCATGAATGCCGTTGTCATGGATCTCTCACGTATAGGCAAGGAGTCCATTATTGGTGCGAACAGCTTTGTAAAAGCCAAGAGCGACTATAAGCCTAGGAGTATGATTTTAGGTAGTCCGGCAGAGCGCAAAAGAGACGTTTCGGATGATGAACTTAAGTGGAAAGAACATGGCACATATATGTATCATCGCCTAGCTGAACGTTGTTTTAATGAGCTCAAACTTGTCGAGCCATTGACCGAAGTTGAAACGGACAGGCCTCAAGTAAGCTGGGACGTTAACCACGAACCCAAAGTTAGTTAAATTCGTATAATACCTGTGAAGTACCTTTACTGACTTGCCCCTCTCAATAACCGCTTGTCTATTTACGAGTGGTGTGAGAGAGGGACCTTCATTTACCCCTCATAAAAATCTATAAGACCATAGAGCCACTCGGGCTTTCTAATCATTACGTCTATGCTCGTCTAAGCCAATCAACACATTAACGTCACCAATGTAAATAAATTGTTTAATTAAACTTTCTTGTGGATCACAAATTCTTGTTTTAAACGTCTTTAACTCTCGCCAACTAAATAGCATGGAACAATACGTAATCCTAATTTAAATAATTGATATATAATAATTAAGTTTCTATTGATTAAATTGTTACCTTACTTTTCTGAAAATTAATTACCCTGAGGTTAACAGTTTTGGCAATACGTTAATTGATTGGGGTTAACAATGTGATAACAATTGGTGAGGTTGGAAACGAAAGTATCACATATTGGAGGTGACTTAATGATCATTTACGGAGTAGCTCTACTTTCACTTTGTACACTCGCGGGCTTGGCGATAGGGCAAGTCTTGGGATTTTTACTTGGCATACCTTCAAATGTTGGGGGTGTTGGTATCGCAATGGTGATCTTAATTGTTGCGAGTGATTATCTTCAGAAACATAAAAAGATCGATGTCAAAACGGAACAAGGGGTTGCGTTCTGGAGCGCGATTTACATCCCAATCGTTGTAGCCATGGCGGCTAAGCAAAATGTGATTGGTGCCATTACCGGCGGACCGATGGCGATTACTGCGGGCGTTGCGGCTGTTGCTGTTGGGTTTGCGTTAGTACCGGTTATTACTAAAATGGGAACCAGTTCAGTGTCCCAACTAGACAATCAACAAGCATAAGTGGGGCGCTAATGTTTGAATCTCTTATCTCTGTATCAAATAAATATGAGCTAATCGTAGGCTTTGCGGTCATTGGTTTAATGATGTGGTTCTCTTTCTGGGTATCTGAAAAGTGGACCAAAGGAAGAATTCACGGCTCAGCGATAGCGATTATGTTAGGCCTCACGTTAGCCTATGTATCGGGAGCGATAAGTGGGGGAACAAAAGGAGCTGTTGATATCCCACTCTTATCCGGAATTGGTTTATTGGGCGGCGCAATGCTTCGTGATTTCGCGATTATTGCTACTGGCTTTGGCGTCAAATTGGATGAACTAAAGAAATCTGGGATGTCTGGCGTGACAGCGCTCATTTTGGGTGTGGTAATGTCCTTTGTTTCTGGTGCTGCCATTGCGATGGCGTTCGGATATACCGATGCGGTAAGTATTACGACGATTGGAGCTGGAGCCGTGACTTACATTGTGGGGCCAGTGACAGGTGCTGCTCTTGGCGCAAGTTCTGAAGTGATGGCGCTCTCTATTGCCGCAGGCTTGGTAAAATCAATTCTGGTGATGATTCTAACGCCTTTTATCGCGCCATATATCGGCCTAAATTCACCTCGCTCTGCGATTGTGTTTGGCGGTCTGATTGGTACGTCTAGCGGTGTCGCCGCAGGGTTAGCTGCTACTGATGAAAAGCTGGTGCCGTACGGTTGTATCACAGCGGCATTTTATACGGCTTTAGGCTGTCTACTTGGTCCGTCACTATTGTACTTCGCTGTCGTTAGTATCGTTGCGTAATATCTAGCAACAATTCAAACGCTCGCTAATACCAACAAAATAAACCCATTGTTTTGTCCATCATCTGTGAAAGACGGATTTCATCTATAAGGTATGGGGCAGTTACCTTGTAGATGACGTTTGTTTCCCTTCCACTTTTCCTCCCATAATTTAATCCTCTGTGAGTCTCCAGCCAGCGTTATCCATTTCAATCGAATGCTAATTTTTTCCTCTATGCAATGATTCTTAAGCGGTTCTTAAGTTATGGCGATTAATCTTGGTGGCGAGTTTGAACCTTTCTTACCACTAACAGGAATAATCATATGGAACGTAAAACATTTTTAGCTTCAACAATGGTAATAGCAGGACTACTTTCTTTTGGTGCTTATGCTTCTGACCCAACATGTACCGAAGAAAGCCCAGATAACTGGATGCAATTCGACGCGGCTCAGAAAATGGTTGAGTCACAAGGTTATAAAGTGAAGAAGTTTAAACAAACCGATACAGGATGCTACGAGTTATATGGCTACGACACCAGTGGTAAGCGTGTTGAAATCTATTACAACCCGGTTGATATGACGATAGTAAAAGAGGAAGTCGATGACTAAGAAAACTCAGTGGGATCGGGTCGTTAAACTCACCCACTGGCTTGTGGCTAGTTTGTTCTTGATAAACTATTTCATTACCGAGGACGGTAGCACTTTACACCAGTGGGTTGGGTATTCTGCGGTTGGAGCCGTTGTCTTAAGGTTACTATGGGGATGTGTCGCCAAACCTCCAGCGCGTCTTACCTCCTTCTTACCCTCCGTTCCTAAAGCGATAGGGCATTTAAAAGAGGTGTATCAAACCCGAGTTGATGATCACCATGGTCACAATCCTGCAGGCGCGATAATGATTTGGTGCATGTGGATAGGGCTGATAGCTATCGGAATCTCGGGGTATCTGATGGAAACAGACCGGTTCTGGGGAGAAGATTGGGTTAAAGAAATTCACGAGGCCGCAGTCAACTTAACCTTCGTGTGTGTTTGCGTTCATGTTGGCGCTGTGGTTTTGATGACGCGAATTACTGGCCACCCCTACTTACAAAATATGCTTCCTGGCGAGTGAGAAAAATAGCCAGTCTTAAAGTGAGGCACAGAAAGCAACACTCCTCAGTTGCTTTCTGTACTTTTCTTCTTAGAGTCGATTACGTCCTTACTCCACTCAGCTCACCAGATTGTTGTTAGATCCCACCGTTTTATTTGAGCCTGCCTGATTTTTGATAAGCCTTTGAATTTTTGAAGCTAAACTTGTTAAAATTTAGTTAAAGTGACATGCTGGCTGAAAGATTAGTTAGTATTTCGATAATAAATAAGAGTCGGTTCTAGGAGGAAGTATGCAGCAGGGAAAAGCGTTTCAAGATCAGATACCAAATAACCACTGTTTTGGCTGTGGACCAGAGAATGCGTCTGGCTTACAAATTAAGAGTCATTGGGTGGGGGAAAATAAATCCGCTTGTACATTTATTCCGTCTGCTCATCACTGTGCCGGTCCTACACAGTTCCTAAATGGTGGGATCATTTCTACAGTAATTGATTGCCATTGTATTTGCACCGCAATTGCCAAAGGTTATCAGTTACAGGGACGAGAAATTGGCTCAGGTGAAGCAGTATGGTACGCGACAGGGAAATTAGAAGTTAATTACCTTAAGCCAGTACCCATTGATAAAGGTGTTGAGTTGGTGGCGATCGTAGAAGAAATCAACGGAAATAAGATGACAGTGAACTGCGAACTTTTTTCTGATGGTGTTCTCTGCTGCACTGCCAAAGTTGTTGCGGTTCAAGTACCTAATAGCTGGTTTTCTGGGAAATGATTAAAGAAATTTACAGGGTTTATCTATAGAACGTAGCATTTCTGTATGTACGGGATTCGCGCTGGTTGGACTGTTCTACGTAAACATCTCAATATTTAGTAGTTTGTAAAGATGTGACACAATGGATTCGTTTCTAGCGCCTTAATCTGGTGTTACGTATTTTAAAGGCAAATCAAAAACATGAACTATTTTGAATCTCCATTTTCTGGTATCCCTTTAACAGATCAAATCACTAACCCTAATATTATCGCTGGACGTCATAGTTACTATTCAGGCTACTACCATGGTCATAGTTTTGATGACTGCGTGCGTTATTTGAGTCCTGACAGAGATGACGTTGATAAGCTAATCATCGGCAGCTTCTGTTCTATTGGTTCAGGTGCTGTCTTTATGATGGCAGGTAATCAGGGACACCGAAACGACTGGATAAGTACCTTTCCATTTTTCTACCAAGACAATGAAGATTTTGCCGAGTCAGTGGATGGTTTTCAACGTGCGGGAAATACGGTGGTGGGAAATGACGTATGGATAGGCTCAGAAGCCATGATCATGCCTGGTGTTAGCATTGGCCACGGTGCAATCATTGCCAGCCGAGCGGTTGTCACTAAAGACGTTGCACCTTATGAAGTGGTTGGGTCTAACCCCGCGAAACATATCAAATTCCGCTTCTCTTCTGAGCAAATTGCGATGCTTTTAGAAATGGAGTGGTGGAACTGGTCAGATAGCCAATTAAAAGGTTGTATCAAACTGCTATGTTCTGCTGATATAGAAGGCCTTCATCAGTATTGGCTTGATGAAATACGCGTGTAGAAAAGTAGCCCTGCGTCAGGAAGTGTTGGCTGCTGTGATCAATAAAATCATTTTATAACAGGACGGATTCATGACGACACAAAAAGTGGCCATCATAACGGGTGGCGGCCGAGGTATTGGTGCTGCGACCGCGCAACTTTTTGCAAATAATGGATATGCGGTATGCATCAACTATAAATCCAATTCAGAATCGGCAGCCCAGTTAGCGGAAACCATCACCCGTAACGGCGGCAAATGCATTACTGTTCAGGCCGATGTATCTCAAGAAGAGGATGTTTCCCGACTGTTTTCTACCGTGGACCAAGAGTTAGGCCAAATTTCTGTGCTAGTGAACAATGCCGGTATCTTAAAGACACAGATGCGTTTAGAAGATATGACGGCAGACAGAATTAACGCAATACTCGTCAATAATGTCACCAGTTCCTTTTTATGTTGTCGCGAGGCCGTTAAGCGCATGTCTACGCGCCATGGCGGGGTAGGTGGCGTGATTGTGAATGTCTCTTCCGGAGCTTCTCGTTCTGGATCTCCGAACGAATACATCGATTACGCGGCGTCAAAAGGCGCGATCGACACATTAACCAAAGGCTTATCCCTAGAAGTCGCGTCTGAGGGTATCCGCGTCAATTGCGTGAGACCTGGCTTAATTCATACCGATATGCATGCGGATGGAGGAGAACCCGAGAGAATTGAAAGGCTCAAAAGTGTCATTCCATTGCAAAGGGGCGGAAAGCCAGAAGAGGTCGCTGAGGCCATTTATTGGTTAGCGTCTGAGAAGTCGTCATTCTCAACGGGGAATTATTTGGATTTAGCTGGTGGGTTATAATCGACAATCAAGCCTTGTTTAGTACCTCTGATCGCTATTGGTTACTTGCTGTTTAGCTGGGCGTCGTCAATTAAAGGATATCTTGTGAAAATCAAATCCGTCACTCCAGACCCGCTTGTTTGCCCTCTGTGTGGACAGCCGAACTCCTGTCTCAATTTAGGTGATAAAGACATCACTAAATCGTGTTGGTGTAACGACCCGTCGATAAAATTTCCCGAAGGGCTCCTTTCCCAAGTTCCTGAAGAAAAAAGAAGAAAAGCATGTATTTGCAAAGCGTGCGCGTTAAAGTATCAGAACAGTATTAAAGAGAGTTAGTACACGTTGACCGCTCGGTTTGTTAATTAAACTGAGCGTGCTCGTTTAAACAAGGAAAGTTAAGTGGAAATAAAAGAAGTCAGTTCAATCTCTGGTTTGGTTGCTCAATTGCATGCGCTTCTTACTGATTGCATAGAAAGTGGTGCGTCAGTCGGATTTTTAACACCGGTTGATGAGCAGGAAGTTGATGCTTATTGGCGGTCGGTAGAGGCGGAACTTCGTGCTGGTTCCAGAAAGATCTTCTTAGCTTACGATAACGGAAGCGTTATAGGCGCAGTCCAGCTTTCTCTGTGCTCAAAAGCCAACGGCTCACACCGGGGTGAAGTTGAAAAGCTCATGGTCAAAACCAGTGCGAGAGGGCAAGGGGTAAGTAAAAAACTGATGTCACTGATGGAAAATACAGCTGCAGAAATCGGTTTGTTTTTACTGGTATTGGACACGCGACTCGGTGATATCGCATCCTCATTATATCGCGCTATTGGCTATAACGAAGCAGGACAAATTCCTCAATTCGCGCGTAGCTCTAGTGGAGAACTCGAAGCGACAGTCTACTTCTACAAGCTATTGTAATTAGGTTAATCCATGTCGAAAGTGATCTTGAAAGGCCATATTTTGGTGCCAGAATCGGAATTGCAGGTGGTAAAGCAAGAACTGGAAAAACATAAGCGCCTGACGTTGGAAGAAGCTGGTTGCATTACATTTCGCGTTACCCAAAGTGCAGAAAACTCATTGCGATTTGATGTGTACGAAGAGTTCGTCGATGAGGCTGCATTTGAGGCTCACCAAGTAAGGGTAAAGGAGTCACATTGGGGGAAAGTGACTAATAATGTAGAACGCCATTATGAGATATTGCTGGATTAACGTTATCTCAAACGACCTTCTAGTTTGTCGCGCTGCTTCTCAACTTCTTCAATGACAAAGTTTCGAAACGCTCGTACGCGCTCGGTATGTCTTAGATCTTCGTGGAGCAACATCCACAAATCCAGACCATAGAAAGCAGAGAATTGTTCATCGTATCGAGCCAAATCGTCATCAGAATCACCGATAAAGCAGGGTAAGAAAGAGAGTCCGACGCCTTGTTTTATCGCCATATGTGCTAATCCCGTATCATCAACGGTGAAGTCGTGCTTTCCTTCCGGGCAAACCTCTTTCGTCCAGGCGCGGTGGAAGTCGCAGCACTCAGTTCCGATCCAATTTGGCTTGTCGCCCGTTTTCTTTAAATGTTCTAGATAAGATTTGCTGCCGTATATCGCTGATGCAAAAGTGATTAACTTCTTCCCAATCAGTACTTCCGCTGGATTATTAGTGACTCGCAGTGCAACGTCAGTCTCTCGGTGCGGCATACTCAAGTAGGTGTTTGAAGATTGTATTTCCAGATCGATGTCCGGGTAGGTTTGGTGAAAACGAGCAAATATGGGAAGGAAAAAAGCGTATGCGATGTGGTGAACGACCGTCACTCGCAGCGTGCCTTTGAGAAGTTTATCTTGGCCAGACAACATGTCCTCAGCGTTGAGTACTTCTCGCTCGACATGCTCGGCAGTCGCTCTGAGTTTTTCACCCGCGAGCGTCAGCCCATAGCCTCCTTGCATACGCTCTACTAAGCGCACGCCAAGCTTGTTTTCCATTGCTCGAAGGCGTCTTGAAACGGTGGAGTGTTGTACCCCAAGCTCAGCGCCTGCGCCACTGACAGAACCACGGCGAGCGACGGCCAAAAATATCTTTAGATCATCCCAGTTCATACAAACCGTCCTTGTGTGCATTTTTGCACAGTTAATGGGCATTTTTTGGGGATAACGTTTTAATTTTTGCACACCTAAACTGATCTTGCACATTAAAAAGTTTGCTCATTAATAGAGTGAGAATCGAGTTCCTGAGGGAGGTGTTGTCATGAAAAAGTTAGCTGTGGTTCAACGTGCGTCTGGATTTTTAGATAAGCAGCAGAGCATCGCGTTGGTGGTTGAAAGTATTCAGTCTGCTGCGAATAACGGCGCAGAGCTTGTTGTTTTTACTGAAGCCTTTATTCCTGGTTATCCCGTCTGGTTATGGCGTTTGCGCCCTGGCAAAGATTGGGGGACAACAGACAGTCTTTATCAACGCTTAATGAGCAACGCGGTTGATTTAAGCTCATCGGATTTAGAGCCGATTTATGAAGCGGCAAAGCGTCATCACGTCACGGTTGTATGCGGCATTAATGAACGCGACTCCAGCGTCAGCCGAACAACGCTATACAACACTTACATCACGGTTTGTCATGAGGGTAATCTCATCAATGTGCATCGAAAACTGATGCCGACTAACCCAGAGAGAATGGTATGGGGCTTTGGTGATGCGACTGGATTACGGGTAATAGACACACCGGTTGGCAGGATTGGCGCACTCGTTTGCTGGGAAAATTACATGCCGTTGGCACGTTATGCGCTTTATGCTCAGGGCGTCGAAATCTACATTGCGCCTACTTATGACAGCGGCTCGGACTGGACTGAAAGCTTGCGCCATATCGCCAGAGAGGGCAGATGCTACGTTGTCGGCAGTGGTAATTTGTTGAGAGTTAACGATCTGCCTGATGACTTCCCAGAAAAAGAAACCCTCTATCCTGATAAAGACGAGTGGATTAACGGCGGAGACTCCACCGTCATCGCCCCCGGCGGGGAGACGTTAGTTGCCCCATTGCATGAAGAGGAAGGGATTTTGTATTGCGATATTGATACAGATAAAGTTGCTGCCGCCAGACGCTCTTTCGACGTTGCAGGCCATTACTCTCGCCCAGACATATTTACACTCAACGTAAATCGAGCGCCGCAAACATCTCTGCGTATCAGGGAAGCCGAGTAAGAAAATCCCCCATCAGATGGGGGATTTCGCTTTAGGTTAGTGTTGTCACTAAGTGATCGGTGGAGGAATAGACCAACTTACCATCAACGTAGGTGGCATCTACGTTTCGATCATCCCCTAATATCATCAGCGCGAACAGCTTATCTTCCAGACTTTTCGCATGTTGCTGTCGAAGGTGTTGTAAGTCTGTTGCGGCCCAGTCTAAGACTGCAAAATCGGCTTCTTTGCCTATTTCAAAGTTACCAACTTTGTCGTCGATACTGAGTGATTTCGCCCCGCCAAGAGTCGCGAGATATAATCCTTTAAATGGGGACAGTTTTTTATCTTGTAACTGCATGACTTTATAAGCTTCATTTAAGGTTTGGAACTGGCTAAAACTGGTGCCAGCACCCACGTCAGTCCCTAATCCCACGCGTACATTCTTCTGTTCGGCTTTCTCTAAATCGAAAAGCCCGCTACCAAGAAACAGATTTGAGGTAGGACAGAACGAGATAACAGAATCCGTGTCCTCAAAAGCATTCCACTCCCGTTCAGTGAGATGAATCGCATGGGCAAAGACGGAGCGATCACCAGCCAGACCGTAGTGTTGGTAGACAGAAAAATAGTCTTCGTGTTCAGGGAAAAGAGACTTCACCCATTCCACTTCATTTTTGCTTTCAGAGAGGTGGGTTTGAACGTAAACATCTGGGAATTCTGCTTTGAGTTTGCCCGCTGCTGTTAATTGCTCACGCGACGACGTAGGAGCAAACCTTGGGGTAATAGCGTATTGAAGGCGTTTGTGATTGTGCCATTTCTCAATCAGTGCCTTGCTGTCTTTGTAACTGGACTCTGGCGTGTCGAGTAAGTAGTCCGGTGCATTGCGATCCATCATGACTTTACCGGCGATAATACGCATGTTTTTCTCAAGCGCTTCTTCAAACAGAGCGTCGATGGATTCGGGATGAACCGTACCGAAAACTAAAGCGCTGGTGGTGCCATTTTTTAGCAGCTCATTAATAAAGAATCGGGAGATCACTTTTGCATGTATTTTGTCTTCAAACTGCCTCTCGGTTGGGAAGGTATAATTCTCTAGCCATTCGAGTAACTGTTTGCCATACGAAGCAATCATCTCTGTTTGAGGGTAGTGAATGTGAGTATCAATAAAGCCTGGCACGATAAGTTTGCCGCGATAATCCACGATGTCGGCATATTGAGTTGTATCTGAATTGCTGAACGCTTTCACGTCTTTGATGAGACCATCTTCAACGACTAACAGACCGTCTTCAAAATATTGAAAAGCGTGTTTGGGGTTGGTGACCTTGGCAGGATCTTCGAGAAAGTGGAGCAAGCTCGCACGTATCGCCATCGTTTTCGGCATCGAGTCAGAAGAAAATGGTTCAGTATTCTTTAAGTATAGAACGTTCGATTTGTGGTTCATAAGTCACTCCATTGAATATGTTTGATACCCATGGTTTTTGACTTATCTGTGTAAGCCCTTGTCAATAGAGTAGTGTATGTAACAACCGAAAACCATTAAAAGCAAAGTGACTAAGCCAGAAGTATGCCAGCTTGGAAATTCGCTATGTTCCTATATGGATTGATGATTCAGTGCATTTATGTTGCCGGAATAGGGTCGATATTCGAACCAAACTGGTGAGAGATATAGAACCTTTGACCTCAAGTGGTGCATTGACTTGGCGTGATTACATCGTGGCAATGGTTGATTGAATTGCTTGTTTACGAGCTGCGAGAACACGCCTACATTTTTATATGTGTAACCCAAATCAAGTGATTCGCAGACTGCACGGATTAATGTCGAGCGACACAAAATATAAAGCGTAGGGAAGGTGGGATGGCTGAATTTATTTTACCCAGTGGTAACGTGATACCACAGTTGGGGCTGGGAAGCTGGTACATGGGCGAGGACCCACGATCGCGACAACAGGAAATCGACGCGTTACGCTTTGGTATTGAATATGGCGCGAAGTTAATCGATTGTGCAGAAATGTATGGCGAAGGTGAAGCCGAACGTATTGCTGGTGAGGCAATGGCTGGATATCGCGACAGATTGTATGTGGTTAGTAAGTTTTATCCCCACAACGCCTCCAGAGAAGGCGTAATTGCGGCTTGTGAGCGAAGCTTGACCCGTTTGAATACGGATCATCTCGATCTTTATCTGCTGCATTGGTCGGGTACCGTCCCGTTTGAGGAAACTCTGGAAGCACTTTATCAGCTAAAAACCCAAGGTAAAATTCGTGACTATGGGGTGAGTAATCTTGATATCGATGAGCTGGAAGATTTTTGCGCGGCTGACAAGGTTGGGCTATGCGCAACAGATCAAGTACTCTATAACCTTTCGCATCGTGAACCGGAGTGGGCTGTGAAACCGTTTTGCGACAAACACAACATGGCGATGATGGCGTATTGTCCACTCGATCAGGGCGCTTTGTTACATCATCCAGAACTGATAACTATCGCGGAACGTCACCAAGCGACGGCCGCTCAAATCGCATTAGCCTGGCTGACTCGACAAAAAGGCGTGGTTGCGATTCCCAAGTCCAGCTCGATTGCACGTACGAAAGAGAATCTAGATTCAGTAAAAATTGTACTGACCGAAGAGGATATTCGAGAGCTAGACAAAGCCTTTCCCGCACCTGTTAACCAGCATGAGGGAAGGATTGCCATTCGATGATTTTTTGTCAGCCCAGAGAGGGTAATTTATCAAGCACGGTCAAACCTTTATCCATAAGCTCTACTTTAACGACTTGCGATAGGTTCAGATCGGTGATGATGCCATCAAACTCCTCAATATCTAACGCGTGGAAACTACCGACGCGACCATATTTGGTAGAGTCGGAAATCAGGTAGTTTGTTTGCGCCGCTTTTGCTATAGCTTTTTTAACCCACACTTTGCCTTCATTGGGTGTAGACAGTCCTTTTAAGCTCCAAGATGAAGACGATATGAAGGCGATATCAATGTTCATTCCCGCGAGGAATTCAGCAACCTTTCCGCCAATACTCGATTGGTTTTCGCGATCAACCTTTCCACCTGTATGGTATAGCTCACATTGACTATGGGTCATTAGGTAAGCCGCTATCGAAAAGTCATTGGTGATCACCAGCAGATCATCCCGGTCGACGATTCGATGGGCAATACTTAACGCCGTTGTGCCTGCATCCAAATATACCGTGGCATCTTTATCTATTAACGTCGCGGCAATTTGAGCAATGTGCGCCTTTTCATCAGCCTGTTGTTCTACTTTCGCATCGTGTGACAACTCACTATGCAGCACCTGAGCAAGCTGCACCCCGCCGGAAACAGAGACTACTTTTCCCGAAGACTCTAGTTTCACAATATCACGACGAATCGTCATGTGTGACACACCGAGATGCTCTGTTAAATCAGAGATACTGAGGACTTCTTGCTGTGATAGAAGGGACAAAATTGTTCTTTGACGTTCTGCTGGAATCATTATTTCACTTCATGTTCTTGTTTTTCAGTATCCTAACAACCTTTCTCTATTTTGTGAATATCTGTGAACATATGTTGCGTTAACAGTGTTAAGGATGTGAACTTACTCAAAACAACGGTGTTACTACACTTATAACGAGTGAAATATCAGTTAAATGTTAATATTTGTTAAAAATGTGACTTAGAGCGGAGTCCAGATGTTAACCTTCACATATAATCACAACCAATAAACAAGAATTAACAAAATTCAGTTCAATATTTACCAAGAAGGCATTGTTACTATGAGTGAAGTTCAATCTGTCGGTGTGATCGGTTTAGGATCAATGGGTATGGGCGCTGCAAAATCTTGTGTGCGTGCAGGTCTTGATGTTTATGGTTTTGATTTAAATCCTCAAGCTCTTGAAGAGTTAGCGGAATTTGGCGCAAAAGCCGTTTCAACCAATGCGGTGGAGTTTGCCGATAAGCTGGATTCTGTTCTGGTCCTTGTCGTGAATGCACAACAAGTAAATACCGTATTATTTCAAACAGGTCTTGCAGCTTCATTAAAACCGAATACGCCAGTAATGGTCTCAGCAACGATTTCTGCTGATGCTGCTAAGCAAATAGAAGCAAAACTTGCAGAGCACAATCTGGTAATGCTGGATGCGCCAGTATCGGGAGGTGCAGTGAAAGCAGAAGCTGGTGAAATGACTATCATGGCATCTGGTGCTCAAAGTACATTTGATGCACTCGAGCCCGTCCTCAAAGCCACAGCAGCAAAAGTTTACAACATTGGTGAAGCGATTGGCCTCGGCGCGACAGTTAAGATCATCCACCAGTTATTAGCTGGTGTTCATATTGCTGCCGGCGCAGAAGCCATGGCACTCGCGGCCCGCGCAAATATCCCTCTGGATCTTATGTACGACGTGGTAACAAACGCTGCGGGTAACTCTTGGATGTTTGAGAACCGTATGAAGCATGTGGTCGATGGCGATTATTCACCAAAATCGATGGTCGATATCTTTGTTAAGGATCTCAACCTTGTGTCTGAGACAGCGAAAGATCTTAAATTTCCACTGGCGTTGTCTAGTGCAGCACTAAACATGTTTGTCAGCGCAAGCAACGCTGGTTTTGGTCAGGAAGACGACAGTGCGGTGATCAAGATTTTTGATGGCATTGAATTACCTGGTGTAGATAAGTAGGCGTACTGGAGTGGAGAAGTAAATATGTTATTAGGCGTTATCGCGGATGACTTTACTGGCGCAACAGATATTGCTGGTTTTCTGGTTGAAAACGGCATGCGAACTGTGCAATTAAACGGAATCCCAGCAACAGAGATTGACGTAAACGCGGATGCGGTTGTGATCAGTCTGAAATCTCGCTCATGCCCTGTTGACGAAGCAATCCAAGACTCTGTCGCTGCACTTCAGTGGTTACAAGAACAAGGTTGTCAGCAGTTCTATTTCAAGTACTGCTCAACATTTGACAGCACAGCAGAAGGCAATATTGGCCCTGTTACTGACGCATTACTGGCTGAACTTGGTGAAGACTTCACGATCGTTTGTCCTGCTCTGCCAGTAAATGGTCGTACGGTCTACAACGGGCATCTATTTGTGTTCGAGGATCTGCTAAGTGACTCTGGTATGCGTAATCACCCAGTGACACCAATGACCGATTCAAGCTTGGTCCGCATGATGAATGCTCAATCAAAAGGTACAACCGGCTTGGTTAACTTCCAAACGATTGAACAAGGTGCAGAGGCCGTCACTCAGCGTTTTACTCAACTCAAAGAGCAAGGTCATCGTTACGCTGTAGTCGATGCGTTCAACGCCCAGCATCTGGTTACGCTGGGAGAAGCGGCTAAATCGCTAAAACTTATTACTGGTGGTTCAGGTCTGGCAGCGGGGCTTGCTAAAAACTGGGCTGAACAGCTCGAAGATCAGAGTGATGCGAAGCAAGCTGGTAACCCTGTAAAAGCACCAACGGTGGTATTTTCTGGCTCATGCTCTGTGATGACCAATCAACAAGTTTCGGTTTATAAGCAACAAGCCCCTCATTTTGCTATCGATGTTGAGGCCTGTCTGACTAATGAGGATTACTCGGATGTCGTTTTCGATTGGGTCATGACAAATATCGCAAGTGAATTCGCACCTTTAGTCTACGCGACCGCAGATGCGAGCGCTCTGAAAGCGATTCAAGAGCAATATGGCGCTCAGGCTTCAAGTCACGCGGTAGAGCAGTTCTTCAGCCAACTCGCCGTCAAACTTCAAGCAAATGGTGTGAAGAACTTTATTGTCGCGGGAGGGGAAACCTCGGGTGTCGTTACTCAAAGCCTGAAAGTTAAAGGTTTCCATATTGGCCCTCAAATCGCACCAGGTGTTCCTTGGGTTAAGTCGGTAGAAGGTGAGCTTTCACTGGCACTTAAATCTGGCAACTTTGGCGACGAAAACTTTTTCGCTAAAGCCCAATCATTCTTTGCATGAGTGAGGTACGAATGAGCAACAATTCTAAGACGGAGCAACAGCTTCGAGAACAAATGGTAACACTGGCGCGTTCTATGTTTGAGCGCGGCTACGCCACCGGTGGTGCTGGTAACCTGTCGATAAAATTACCCAATGGCCACTTTCTGGCAACACCGACGGGTTCTTCATTTGGCCGCCTTGTAGCAGAAGAGTTATCCGTTGTGGATATCGATGGTAATCACATCTCAGGTAAGAAACCATCAAAAGAGGTGGCGTTCCATCTGGCAATTTACCGTAACAACTCTGAGTGTAACGCGATTGTGCACCTTCACTCGACTTACTTAACCGCACTGTCGTGTCTGGAAGGGCTGGATCGTGACAACGCAATAAAAGCGTTTACTCCATATTATGTGATGCGCATTGGTGAGCTACCGGTTATCCCTTACCTACGTCCGGGTGACCCACAAATTGCAGAGGAATTGTCACAACGAGCCAGCGACTATCGAGCATTCTTACTTGCGAATCATGGGCCTGTCGTCACGGGCACTGACTTTGAAGATGCTGTAGATAATGCAGAAGAGCTCGAAGAAACCGCGAAACTGGCTTTCATTCTTAAAGACAGCAAGATCCGTTACTTAACAGATGCCGAAGTCCAAGATCTAAAAGGGAGAGGTAAATAATGGCTAAGTTTGCAGCAAATCTCACCATGCTATTTACAGAAGTACCATTTCTGGAACGTTTTGAAAAAGCGCATCAAGCGGGATTTAAAGCGGTGGAATACCTTTTTCCTTACGCTTATGAAGTGCAGGATCTGGCAGACAAAATGCAGCAATTTGGATTCGAACAAGCCCTGTTCAACATGCCTCCTGGTGACTGGGATGCTGGCGAAAAAGGCTTTGCAGCAATCCCTGGCCGCGAAGATGAGTTTAAAGCCAGTGTAGACACCGCGTTAATGTATGCCGACAAGCTGAATTGCAAAAAGGTACACGCGATGTCAGGCATCGTTGATAAGCAATTTACTCGCGAGCAACATGTAGAAACGTTTATCGCCAACATTCGTTATGCAGCAGACAAGTTTGCTGAGCATGGCATTGAGCTCATGATCGAGCCGCTAAATAGCCGTGACGTTCCCAACTACTTCATCGCTCATCAGCGTGAAGCTGTTGAGTTAATTAAGCAAGTAAACCGACCAAATGTGAAGCTGCAACTGGATCTTTACCACGCACAAATTATGGACGGTGATTTAAGCACGCTTATCCGTGAGGTTGCGCCGTATACGGGTCATATTCAAATCGCGTCAGTGCCAGAAAGACACGAGCCTTCTGAAGGAGAACTGAACTATCCGCATCTGTTCGGTGTTTTAGACGACTCAGGTTATCAGGGCTGGATCGGTTGTGAATACAACCCAAGAAACACTACAGAGGAAGGACTCGATTGGGTTAAGCCGTATCTGTAAAGAATAAAGATATAAGAGGGCTTTGCTGAGCAAAGCCAGATGAAAAATAAAGATAACTTAATCAAAAAGATTAAGTGTCATAAATAACAATAAGTGCTATGGGCATAACTTGATTGCCCATAGCACAAACCCTACACACGAGACAAAGGAAACAAAAATGGACGGAGCATTAATAGGAATTGTGATTGGCATCATTGCCATGATGGGGATGATAGTAAAAACACGTATCCCAGTAGCACTCGCAATGGTTATTGCCAGTATCATTATGGGCTTGTTTGCTGGAATGGCCCCAACCGATCTAATTAACGCGATTAAAGCTGGCTTTGGTGGCGTACTGGGCGGTATCGGCCTAATCATCGCATTTGGCGTGATCATGGGCGCGTGTTTTGAACGCTCTGGCGCTGCGGTTCGCATGGCGAAAACCTTCGTAAAACTTTGTGGTAAAGGCCGTGAGGATCTCGCGCTTGGTTTCACCGGCGTTCTCGTGGCAATCCCTGTATTCTGTGACTCTGCGTACATCATTTTGCACTCTCTTGTCCGCGCAATTTCACGAGATACGGGTAAATCAGCGGTTGGCTTAGGCGTCACTCTTGCTCTAGGCTTGTTGATTACTCACGCACTTGTTCCGCCAACACCAGGTCCAGTGGCTGTTGCTGGTATTCTCGGTGTCGACCTTGGGGAATACATGCTTTGGGGCTTAATGGTATCAATCCCAATGATGCTGCTATCGATGATCTACATCCGCCGCGTAGGTAATGAATACTACCGAGTTCCAAATGGCGAATCTTGGATTACGAATCAAGCGGATTGGGCGAACCTTGAAAAAGTAAAAGCGACAGATGACAAAGAATTACCTGGTAACTTCTTATCGTTCGGTCCTATCCTTATCCCTATCGCACTTATTCTAATCAATACGTTAGTAGGTAAAGGTGATTCAGCATTACATACAGTTCTTTCTCTACTGGGTAACCCTGTAGTTGCAGTTGGTCTGGGTGTTCTAATGGCGCTTTATGGCCTGACTCGTAAGATTGAACGTAAAGATATGGTTGGCTCAATGGACGATGCCTTATCGACAACGGGTTTGATCCTTGTAGTAACAGGTTGTGGTGGTGCAATGGGTGCAGTATTAAAAGCGTCTGGTGCGGGTCCACAAGTTGCTGAAGCTATCGCAAGCAGTGGTATTCCACCACTATTAGTTCCATTGGCAATTGCTTCAATGCTTCGTCTAATCCAGGGCTCTGCAACTGCGTCTATGATGGTTGCTGCGACAATGACTCTGCCTCTTGTAGAAACATTAGGTCTAGACCCTGTTTTCGTAGCGTTGGCGTGTGCGGTAGGTCCTGTAGGTTTCTCTCACCTAAATGACTCTTACTTCCACATCATCAACCGCACGCTTGGTATCACTGAGTTAACGGATCAATTGAAGATTTGGTCTGTATCGTCAACGATTGCATGGGCTATCGGTGCATCAATCATCATGGTACTAAACTTAGTGTTTGGTAAAGGCGGCACTATCATTGATCCACTAGTACCAATTGCTGTGCTTGCGGCGGTTATCGTCGCGGTAAAAATCAAAAGTGGTAAAACAAAATCAGTAGAGTCGCTTGCCTAATCTGACAAGAACTCAACAATAAAAAGCCCCATATTGTAAGCCTCAATATGGGGCTTTTTGTTTATGAAAACCTGTCAAGATTGCTGTTGCGGGAAGCTACATTTGCTCATTTTCGTTTCAATCACTAATACTTACTGAGTATTGGCTTAAGGCCAGAAGTTGAGGAAAGGAAGTATTGTGAAGAAACTGCATATTAGCTCATGCTCACTAAACCAGACTCCAATGGATTGGAGTGGAAACCTGCATAACATTCAAAAAGCAATCAAGATTGCACATCAAGCTGGAGCCGAACTGCTTATTACGCCAGAGTTGTGTATTTCTGGTTATGGCTGTGAAGATTTTTTCCATAGTCCTCATGTCTCTGAGCGCGCACTGAAAAGTGTCTCTGACCTAACGCAGTCGATTCCCAATAGCATGGCGGTATCTGTTGGCTTACCCGTGATGATTAACAATCGGGTTTACAACGGTGTTGCGCTGGTTACGCATGAAGGAATTCAAGGCATCTCTCTAAAGCGGAATTTAGCTGCGAATGGCCTTCATTATGAGCAACGTTGGTTTACGCCATGGACTCGAGATAAAAACGCGACGGTGGTACTCAAAGAAGGGACACCACCTGTGCGTGTTGGCAATCTGGTTTACAGCGTTAACGGTGTCAAAGTTGGCTTTGAAATCTGCGAGGATGCCTGGGTTGCCGACCGCACTTCAGAACGTTTCTTCAACCAAGGTGTTGAAGTGATTGCTAACCCAAGTGCTAGTCACTTTTCGATAGGTAAATCTCTCACTCGTAAGCGGCTGGTGGAAGAGTCAAGCCGCGTATATTCGGCCTGTTATGTGTATTCCAATCTATCAGGGTGTGAATCTGGCCGGGCAATTTATGATGCTGGCGTGATGATTGCGGTTGATGGCAGTTTGGTTGCCAAAGGCGAACGTTTTCACATGAGTGATGTGGAGGTTGTAACGGCCGATATCGACTTATCCCGCAGCAGGATTGGCCAAATCAATAGTAGTCAACGCTATTATGAGGAACATGACTTTGATACAGAGGCTGTCGTCAAAGTAACGCTCAGTAAATCTCTTAGCTCTCCCAAGTTGCATGTACCGCCGCTAAATCAGCCTTGGGAAGATAGTGAATATTTGGAACATGAAGAAGCTTTGCGTGCGATAGCAATAGGTTTACGTGATTGGCTTCGAAAAACGCACACTGGTGGCTACGCGCTTTCATTAAGTGGCGGAGCAGACTCTGCTTTGGTCGCTAGTGCTGTTTATACATCCGTTATCCTGGAACTTTGGGAGCTGGTTACCAAAACAGAGAAAGATGACGAGTGTTCACTACCAGACCATTTGAGTCAATTTTTGAGCGAAGATCAAAGGAGTAAATTCAAACAGGCGGGGTCCTCAAACAAACTAGAGCAATTCGTCAGGGATACGGCATCAGCAATAATGGCGAACATGCTGACAACTGCGTATCAGGCCAGCGCGAACAGCGGTTCCGTTACTCGTACTGCTGCGCAAAAAGTAGCGGAGTCATTTGGTGCGAAATTTCTAAACCTCAGTGTTGCCGAGGTGGTGAAGAATTACGAGTCGATGATATCAAAAGCAACCAATCTAGAGCTCAATTGGAATGATCATGATATTGCGCTGCAAAATATTCAGGCACGTGTGCGCTCTCCAAGTATTTGGTTCATCGCTAATCTGGAAAATAAACTGCTGCTGACAACGAGCAACATGTCGGAAGGGGCGGTAGGTTACTGCACAATGGATGGTGATTCTTCCGGAGTCCTCGCACCTATTTCCGGTGTCACTAAAAGCCGAATTCTCAAGTTACTGGTATGGCTAGAGCAAAAAGGGTTTTATTGCACTGGTAATCACATCATGAAGCTAGAAGCGCTTTCTTATATCAATAATCAACGTCCAACGGCGGAGTTGCGCCCCGAAGAACAAAGTGATGAAGAGGATTTGATGCCTTATGATGTGCTCGATCGTATGGTTTTTTTGACCTTAGAAGCCGGTATGTCACCAAGGGATATTTTTGATGCGATGACGGAAGAATTTGAACGCGTAGACAACCAAACCATGGCCACATATATCGTCAAATTTTTTAAGTTGCTGTTTCGCAATCAATGGAAACGCGATCGTCAGGCTCCGGGGTTTCATATCGAACTCAATAGCCTGGATCCGAAAACCTATAAACGTTTTCCGCTTCTAAGCTCTGGATACCAAGAGGAGCTAGCCTTCATCGAGGATAATTGCTGGATGAAAGACAGCTAGCGTGATTCAAGATCCGCTCTAACTGCTCCCTAGCTTTCTCTTTGTCCTGATATTTAAAGTATTGATGTTGAGGATGATTAGGTGAAGAAGATGATCTGATCATCGTCAGATGTGACTAAGCTTGCTTTCTTTTGTTCAATCAATTGCGCCGCACATGCTGGGGTAACTGCCTGAACTTGCCCTTTAGATTTAAGCGTTAATGTTTCCCATGCCTGATCTCGGTATTTACCTGCTTGCGTGTATTGAATAAGTACTTTCATCGTCGTCGCTCCGTTGTCATTGACGTGCTACTTAAACTAATCCGTTTATTTAAGTTGCACACTAGTTAAAAACGAAACATAAGTTTAACCAAATGAGTTTGACAGGTTTCTTCTGCGCTAAAAGTGGAAATATCATTTTGAATAACAAAGATATTACCAAGTTAAAAACCAATACACTTACAGGTGATTTATTTTTTTAGTGCCTAATTAAGCAGTCAATTTGTCTTACTCAAAAAGGAAATTAACGGGTTGTTGCCACTTCGGCTGGTAGAAATAACTTAAACAAAGCGGCATAGACGTTCGGCCCAAACACGGCGAGTTGCAAACGCAGAGCGACAACGATGTTGTTTGTGAATTTGCTCTGTCTCGAAAGTGGCTAAACTATTTTTGAGAGGCTTCTTGAACTTCTATTTGCTTTAGCTTTTTGTTCATGGCTCTGATAAAAACGTTAAACATTATGCCACTGACTAAGCTACTTATCGTTATGGTAAAAAAGGCGGAAACAATCCAATCCACCAACGCGAAATCACTCACAATGACTCTGGGTTGATAGAGCGCGACACCAAGAATGACGACCCAATGCTTTATGCAATAGAAGCACTTAAACAGGTAGCCAATCATATACCCACACTTATTGGCAAGGTTCTGGACCGGGATAAAAAGTTCAGTTTGCGTGATGGTGATAGAGATACTGGATGCAGCAACGGCTAACACAAAACAGACCCACAAGCTTTCTGCTTGCGTTGTACTTAATAATTCAAACATAAAACGATCTTACTTAACTTAAACTGTATCATTAAAAGATACATTAAAGTTTGTGCGAATATCAACCACAAAACAAAGCTGGGTATTCTTTTATTCGTTTTGGTGTGTTGCTTCTGCGTGCTCGGTATATTGACGGGTAAACTCGTCACTCAAAGAGGCGAGGGTGACTTGTGACAGGCGTTTGAGTAACAGCGCTTCGGCTTCTTGTAGCGCTTCGTTTAACGATGTATTTACCGACTTCTCGACAAGGCAGTTAGGATTTTGGTTATCAAAGCCAATAGAAAATACTTTGGGTTCACCGATGGCTTGGTAAATATCAAGAAGTGTCACTTTTTCCAGGTCACAACTGATAGACCAGCCGCCGTTCTTGCCCTTTGTCGACGTTATATAACCTGCTTTGTTCAAACCAGCCATGGTTCTACGAATGACGGCAGACTGGGTTCCGAGCATAGTAGCAAAGTGCTGCGAGCTCATTGGTTTATTTTCGTGAGCCAAGTGAAGCAAGATGTGAAGTACGCGTGATAACCGGCTGTCTAAATTCATAAAATTATTGTAAATCCGACTGAATAAGAGCCGACATCATAACAATATCGTCAGTGTTCAGCACGTGTAATTGGTGAAGTGAGGTGGCATGGCTTCCCTTATCTTAGTTGTCTGGGGGAAATTAATCATCGCCGATGAATAGCGACAGGAATGCGTCGAGGTCCAAAGTTCTCTCTTGGTCCTGCAAATCGCCCAGGGATTTTGTGGCCACAGTGGTTGCAGTGGCCAGTGTCGTCTAAATGGTATTCTCCGAGTTGATACCAATCTCTCTCAATGATCGGTTTACCGCAAGAAGGGCAATAGGTGGCATCGGAGTCCGGATCGTGAACATTGCCACAATAGACAAAGTGTAATCCGTGCGAAAGGGCGATATCCCGGGCTCGCAATAAGGTGCTCAGCGGGGTTCTGCCTTTGTCTAACATTTTGAAATCCGGATGGAAGGCGCTGAAATGAAGTGGTACGCTTGCCCCCAGGTTCTCAAAAATCCACTGGCACATGGCATTAAGTTCAGCATCACTGTCGTTTTCACCAGGAATGAGTAACGTAGTGATTTCGAACCATACGTCGGTTTCTTTTTTCAAGTACAGCAAGGTATCTAAAACAGGTTGAAGGTGACCGTGACATATCTTGTGATAGAAATGCTCAGTAAAGCCTTTCAAATCGATATTTGCGGCATCCATATGACGGTAGAACTCTTCTCTTGGCTCTTCACATATGTAACCAGCACTCACGGCAACGCTTTTCAAACCAAGGTCACGAGCTGCGATAGCTGCATCGATGGCATACTCCATAAACACAACTGGGTCGTTGTAGGTGAACGCTAAGCTTTTACAACCGTATTTTAGTGCCGTTTGTGCCAATTCGTCTGGCATTGCGGTGTCACATAAGGTGTCAAACTCGCGTGACTTGCTGATGTCCCAATTCTGACAAAACTGACAACTAAGGTTACAACCAGCGGTCCCAAAGCTCAGAACACTGGAGCCGGGATAGAAATGATTGAGCGGCTTTTTCTCAATGGGATCGATGCAAAAACCTGAGGAACGTCCGTAGCTGGTCAGGACGATTTCTCCCTGCCGGTGCATACGCACGAAACAAGCGCCGCGTTTTCCTTCTCGCAGTGTGCATTTGCGTGGGCATACATCACAACATACGCGACCGTCCTCTAGCTTATGCCAGTAGCGAGTTGGGAAATAATCGGGAGGAGAGGTTTGCATAGTGAATTCACCCTCTAATGACCTACACTAAAAGTATAGTTGATGCCATACGAGTAGGAATGCAATGAAATATCGGGAAGCCGCGGTGGCCGGAAGATTTTATCCCGCAACAGCAAATGAACTCATAACTCAGCTCGACGGTTATTTTGCCGAGCAAGCACTACTAACTGAGGCGCCAAAGGCACTTATCGTGCCCCATGCAGGCTACTTTTATTCCGGCGAAGTAGCGGCTAAGGCTTTTCGCCTGTTGAGCAATAGCAAAAATACGTTTTCTCGCGTTGTATTGTTCGGACCCAGCCACCATGTCGCATTAGATGGTTGTGCCGTCCCGGACAGTGATGTATTTCTTACCCCAACGGGAGAGGTGATGATAGATCGTGAGGGTGTTGAGGATTTGCTGTCACAAGATCTGGTCGCAACATCAGATCAAGCTCATCATTGGGAACATTCGTTAGAAGTGCAGTTGCCTTTCCTACAATATTGTCTGAATGATTTCACGCTTTTACCAATAGTCGTGGGACGCGATTTACACGGATACGTAAAGCGAATATTGGAAGCGGTGACTCAAACACCCAATACTCTCATCGTCGTGAGTAGCGACCTCAGTCATTACCATCCTTACAGCGAAGCCAATGAGATTGATGCCGATACCATTCAGCGTGTTTTGTCGTTTGGTAGCAACATTCACCCCGAACGAGCCTGTGGATGTAATGCAATCAATGGCTTGCTCGACTTCGCCAAGGAACAACACTGGGAGATTAAGTGTATTAATTACACCAATTCAGGAGATGTGATGGCCCATCATGAAAATCGCGCTCCAGAGCCGTCTGAAGGAGTCGTTGGTTATGCTAGCTTCATCTTGTTTTGAATTGACTCAGGAGGCCAAAACACGTCTTTTGCAAATGGTTTGGCAGGTTCTTGATGAAGCACTAAGAGGTAATGGTTTACAGCTACCACCAGAGCCAGATCTTAAAGAGTTACTCAAGCCAGCCGCCTGTTTTGTTACGTTACAGCATCACGGGAAGTTACGCGGCTGCATTGGTTCATTAGAAGCGAATGAACCTCTGTGGCTTAATGTCTGTAAAAATGCGTATGCCAGCGGTTTTCAGGATTCTCGGTTCCTACCTCTTACACTGAGTGACCGATCTGGATTGAATGTCGATATATCCGTCTTATCAAACTTAAAGCCTCTAACAAATCATGGTGAAGCAACCTTACTGGCAACATTGCGTCCCGGTATTGATGGGCTGTTATTAGAAGATGAATGGCACCGAGCTGTGTTTCTTCCTTCAGTGTGGGAAGTTTTGCCGACCCCTGAACAGTTTGTTCGTGCGTTAAAGCGCAAAGGAGGGTGGCCAGAAACTTATTGGGACGAAGACATTGTTATCCATCATTTTACAACCACCGTGATCTCTGAAATATAGTTTCGCCGCTGGTTCTATTTCTGACTTTGCAGAGCATGGGTAGGGTAGCGGTTTATCACATTTTCTAAAGTCATGATTCCAAACATGATTTTTCTAACAAAAGACTCCGAGCTGCCAACAAAGTAAAAGTGGGGGTGCTTGGACCAGATTCGTTGCAGCTTTTTGTCTAATTTTGCTGCTTGTTCCAGAGATTCACTCCTAGTTGGATTGTTGCTGCTGATGTCTTGTCCAGATGCAGCAGCAGACTCAAAAAAGATCACGGCATCATAGCGTTCAAGTTCTTGCTCGAAAGTAGAGTTTATTTGCTTAAAGAAGTCACTTTCTGAATTGGGCCAGTAGGCGAGTCCATCAAGCGAACCACGGTCACAGACTAATAATCTATCTGGATACTGGATTTTATAGATGTCTTCGAGGTTTTTTTGCAGTTGAAAAATGGTCTTTTGTACCATCTTAGTACTTTGTTCGTTGTCAGAACGTTCGACACCACCAGAGAAAAGTAGTGTGGCTGCCTCAGGAACAACCACAATTTTATCCCTCAGTTCTCTGCGAAAGAGATCCAATGCAGTAGTTTTCCCTCCGCCCGGGCCACCGGTTACCACGACTTGTAACTGCTTTCTCATCCTAGCCTCTGACTTCAAGTAGTTAGTTGATATTTAAAGCATAGTCAAAAAATATACAAAGTTAGGTAATGTTAGGTTTAATAAATGGCTGGCTCTATAAGCCACTTACAAACTAGGCAGTACAAATATTTCTGAATCCATGAATGATTCGTGCTGCCTAAATAACCTCGAACGCAAGTCGTTTTTCATCATGCATATTGATCGAGTGCATTTCGATGGATCCTTGATGGAACTCACACAAAGTAATACGAGGGTCAGGAATAAAGTTGTTCGCACTGTAACCTGCGCCAGTATCAATAAATAACTTATTTTTCTTCATTTTGGGGCTGTTTAACGGGGTATGGCCGGACACAACAAAATCAACATTATCAATGTGCTTACCTGTACTTCTTAAAATATCATCCCGCCCCCAAAGCATGGTCTTAATCGAGTCTTTATCTACGGATTTTTCGTCGGGTGGCCACAGAGTAAATGGATATTCCGCATGCAGTACACCGATGCGCCACTGGTCGACTTCCACACTAAGCGTCAGGCTAAAGCACGAGGCAACGGTTTTTCTGGCGGCTTCTTTTTCGGCTTGCGTTAAGGACAACCACCATTCGCCACCATTCATCATCCACATGGACTTTCTGTATGGGTCTTGATCGAATCTTTCCAAAATAAAGCTGTCGTGATTTCCCAGGACGGGAAAGAACCACTTTTCTCTCGCGAGGTTTAAACATCGTAAAGAGTCATCACCTCGATCGGTTAAATCACCAACCGAGAATACACGGTCTCGATATTTGTCGAAGTGAAGCGCCTTTAACGCATGAATAAACAGCTCAAAATTACCATGAATATCGCCAACAAACAGATCTTTTCCCAACGTATTTCGGGAGAAGCGAGTATGTAATGGTAAGTCAGATGGACTGCTCATGATCACTAGCTTACTTATATCAGTGATACCTTACTCAAGAATAGCACAGGCTAAAAAAGGGCAGTTTGCACTTACTAAGTCGTCGCTTTAGAGCGTCGTTAATTCTTATTGACTTCAGATAAAAGAAAGTCGCGAAACGTCTGATTGGCACGCGAAAGGTAGCTATCTTTACGCCAGGCCAAACTTAGGTCAATTTCGAACGTTTCGGCAAATGGACGAGTAACGATCTCATCATCATCTCTGATTGCGACTTTCCACATCGGTGAAATGGCGTAACCTTGGCGAATCACTGCTTTGATTAAAGGCAGTAAATTACTGCTAAACGCGACTTTCGGTTTCATGTTAACTTGTTGAGAAACTAGGTCGATTAAGGTGTGGTGATAGTAGCCTTTTTGAAACAGGACTAAATCGTGAGCAAGAAAATCAGAATATTCAATCACCTCTTTCTCTGCTAAAGGGTGATCGACGGCCATACAAACGACCATTTCTTCGCGGATAAGTGGGCCGCTTTCTAATTCCGGTGTGAGATCTTTACTCGCAACGACACCAAGCTCTACTTCTCCTTCAAGTAACATTCGTCGAATATTACGCGTGCCTGTATCGAGGATATTCATATCAATATTCGGATATTGATGCCTGAATGCCATCACAAGAGGCGGAAAGTAGTAAGAGCCGAGCATGCTGGGTACGGCAACGTCAACCAAACCCTGATCTAATCCTTCCATTGCCTGCATCGCCAGTTTGGCATCATCAGCCTGTTTTAAGATTTGTATAGCGTGCGAAAGAAACTCATTGCCAGCGACGGTCAAAGTAATACCACGATCTCTGCGATTAAACAGTGGCGTTTTCAGTTCCTGCTCCAGCTTCTTGATACTACTGCTAATTGCTGGTTGCGCTAAGTTCATCAACCTCGCTGCGGCGGAAATAGAGCTCTGCTCTGCGGCGGCAACAAAGTGCCTTAACTGACGTAATTCCATATCCACTCATCCTTACTTAGATCGCACAATGACGGCTTCGGTTTATCTATGTATATAAATTTTATTTATGGATCTGATAAATACAAAATATTTTTTTTATTGTCAATTGGTCGATACCCTAGCGCTGTAACCAGTTTCATTAATTGACAAGAAAAAGTAGTTTGCAGTGAAAAAATCAGCCCATTACAGTAGAGTCGTCATTTGTGTCTGTCTCTTCTCCATCGTCACTTTTGCCAATATTTATTGGTTGCAGCCTTTGTTGCCTGTGCTTCAGAAAGAGTTTCAGGTTAGCTCTTTGGCTGCAAACTTAGCGATGTCAGCACCTTTATTTGGTATGGGGCTGGGCTTATTGATTTTCGCCAGTTTGTCTGACGCTATCGGACGGTGCAAAGTGTTATTAGTAGGGACCGCGATTGGGCTTTTGGTCTCGCTTGCTCTGCCTATGGTAAAAAGCTATGACGTTTTCTTAAGCTTACGTTTTCTTCAGGGTATGTTTTTGGCGGTATGTCCGGCATTGGCCGTACCGCTTATGGGCGAGGAACTGAGAAAAAGTTGGCTAGCAGGCGCGGTCGGTTTTTACGTAGCCTCTAACACTCTTGGCGGGATCTGCAGTCGCTTAATGGGTGGACTCAGCACGGAACTGCTGGGTAACTGGGCATACGCTGGCTATATGATTGCTGGTATCAGTGTGGTTCTTTATGTCATCATTTACTGTTTATTGCCTAAGCAGCGTCACTTTAAACCAGCTCCTCTTCGCGTGGGGAAATGTCTCAAAGCGTATGGCTATCACCTTAAAAACCCTCAGCTGGTGGTGTTGTATCTACTCATCGGTTTGGCATTCGGTACGTTTGTTAACCTTTCTAATTATTTGATGATGGTGTTAAGCGATTACCCATACAACCTGCCTAGCGACGTTCGTAGTTTGATGTTTTTAACGTTACTTGGCGGTACAACCAGCTCTTCGCTTGCTGGTCAGTTTGCGAAAAAACACAGTCAGATTGCTGGCGTGGCGTTTGGTGCAATCATTATGTTGATGGCCAACTTTTTAATGAGTTGGTCAAATATCTATACCATGGTCATTGGCATGGTGATGGTATCGGTCGGATTCTTTTTCTGTCATGCGCAAGCCAGTACCTTGATTGGTCGAAAAGCCACTAAATCTAAAGGCAGTGCCCAAGCGCTATACAGTTTGTTTTACTACTCAGGTGCGAGCTTAGGCGTCTTTTTCTTAGAGCCGTTTTATCAAGCCTGGGGATGGCAGGGTATTCTGGGAGCCACACGTATCGCACTCGCGCTTTGTATCCTATTAGTGATCATTTACCAGTGGATCAAAATATACAAAGATAACCATTCTCATGCTATGTCATAAATGCTCTGTGTATGAATGTGTTTAGTGTAGTGTTAAAAGAGCCTGTCGCGGGCTCTTTCTCATTTTGGACGAAGTAAAACATATGCAACTCTTGTGTTAATTCCATGTTTCAGGCAGTCTGGAAGTTCGATTCTATATCCAACTCATCCCCCGAGGGGTAATCGGTAAGCCGCTTTTGCCAACTATCCGTATTACGTGACACGGTGGACGCCTGAAAGGAAGCATAATGTCTTTACGTGATCGGTTATTAGCTCTCACCATCGTGCTGGTGTGGGGTGTCAATTTTGTGGTTATCAAAGTCGGCCTGCAAGGGATGCCGCCTCTGTTACTGGCGGGATTGCGCTTTGCTTTAGTCGCGTTTCCTGCGTTGCTTTTTATTCCTCGCCCTAAAGTGCCTTTAAAATGGCTTGTTGCCTATGGCTTAACCATCAGTTTTGGACAGTTTGCGTTACTTTTTTGGGCGCTGAATGTTGGTTTGGCGGCAGGGTTAGCGTCACTTCTCTTACAGGCACAGGCATTTATCACGCTAGGATTTGGAATATTACTGCTCAAAGAAAAGGTGCAGCGTCACAATGTTATTGCAGTTGTGACCGCTGGTTGTGGCGTTTACCTACTTGCGGCAGCGCAACATGATGGCGCTGCATCGCTTACTGGTGTGACCTTGATACTCATTTTAGGTGCTGCAACTTGTTGGGCGCTTGGCAACATTACCAATAAAGTGATCATGCAAAACTACAGCGTGCCGACTATGTCACTGATCGTCTGGAGCGCCTTAGTACCCACCTTCGCATTTGCCATTGCCTCTGTTTCGATAGAGGGACCAGACGTTATCAAGAGCTCGTTGTTAAACATGCAATGGCACAACCTGTTTTCAATTGTTTACCTGTCACTTTTGGCGACTATTGTCGGCTATGGAGGCTGGAGTTACCTGCTGAGTCGTTATCCAACTGCTTTGGTTGCGCCTTTGTCTTTGCTGGTTCCGGTATTTGGCTTGCTTAGCGCATGGATTCTATTAGATGAAAGCCTGAGCTTGTATCAGGTGATGGGTGTAATTGTCATTGCAGTGGGGTTAGTGATTAACGTATTTGGTCGACGTTGGTTTAGGAGAAAAGCTGATCTGGTGTCGTCGGTTTAGAGGTAGTGTTAGAGCGTTTTGGCGGCGATGTTCCACCCTGGGAAAGAAGCTTAATCGTTTAGAATTAATCTGCGGTATGAATGATTACGTTCAACTTCATCTATGGAGGCGGTTGAGATAGTCTACACTGTCAGACAGTTAAGTTAATATTTATAAGTCCTTAACTAAAAAGGATATGGAAGTACAACATGAACGAAAGTAAACGACCTGTAAACTCTCATCGGGCTTATCATGCCCATGTCTATTTTGATCACCAAACGGTGGCGTTTGCGTCAGGGCTATGCCGAGAAGCCGAAGAAAGGTTTCGTGTAAAAATGGGACGAGTCCATGAGAAATTGGTTGGTCCGCACCCGAAATGGAGTTGTCAGCTCAAGTTCACGTCTAAGGATTTTGATGAGCTCATTCCATGGTTAGAAGAAAATCGAGAAGGTTTGTCAATTTTGGTTCACGCGCTTTCAGGTAACGAGTGGGAAGATCATACTCTGTATGCGTATTGGCTGGGTGAAAGCCTTGTGTTGGATTTATCTGTTTTCGAAGCGACATCAGAAAGAGAAGATTGATAGAGCCTATAACCAGCCGAATGGATGTTAAGGAGTCGCACTCGCGGCTCCTTTCTTTTTGTGTTTAGCCAGGATAAGGCAACTTAGAGGTTATGTTAAATCTTGAATATTTAAGTATCTGATCTAACCTAATATTTTAACAATAAGAATAATCATATCGTTGGCAGGTGATTTGTTATCCAGGGAGGCTGGGGAACATGAGCGAAGCGGTCAAGAAAAGTACTTTCAGTATGAAAGTAACAGTGGTTTCCGTATTTCTATTTT